>NZ_JBHWLR010000002.1:168456-320962 GCF_042731755.1 Promicromonospora sp. NPDC059942 | reverse complement strand
CACCTATGAGAGCGTCCCCACGCCCACCGCGTGGGGCCAACGTTCCCGTTTTCCCCCTCCCCCCTCCCACAGTCCCGCTTCCCCGACTCCCCCCCGGGCGCCCCGCGGCACCGGTGCGGGTCGCCTCCCGCCGCGCACTCGTGCTTAGCGTGCTCACCACTCTGCTGACCGTCCCGCTCCGGGCCGTTCTGCGCGGGATCAAACCGCTCGCGACTGCCCTGCTCGGGACCGTCCCCGTCGCGACCGCCCTGTTCGGGACCGTTCTGCTCGCCGGCCCGGCGGAGGCGCACGTCGGGCCGACCGTCTCGGCCCTGCCGGCCGTGACAGCTGCGGGCAGCCCTGCCGCGGGCACCGTCGCCGGCAGCCCCGTCGCCGGCAGCGCTGCTGCCGGAAGGCCGGTCGCGGGAAGCCCTGTCGCGGGGACCGCCGCGGGGACCGTCGCGGGCAGCGCCGTCGCAGGCAGCCCTGCCGCCGGAAGCGCTGCTGCCGGAAGCCCAGTCGCGGAGAGCCCTGTCGCGGCCAATGCCACGACCGACGTCGACGGCATCTCCTGGTCAGTCACCCCCGCCGACAACCGGCAGGGCACCGGACGCGCCAACTACGGCTACGCCGTCGAGCCCGGGGACACGCTCCGCGACGCCCTGGTGGTGACCAACCGGTCAACCGCTCCCCTGCAGCTCACCGTGTACGGCACCGACGCCTTCACGACCCCGAGCGGCCACATCGACCTGCTGACCGCCGAGGAGCCCGCGACCGGGCTCGGCACCTGGATCACCTTCCGCCGGGGCACGCTGGACCTCGATCCGGGCGAGTCCGCGGAGGTCTCGTTCACGCTCCGCGTGCCCGACGACGCCGCGCCCGGCGACCACTCGGGCGGCGTCGTCACCGCGCTGACGCAACAGGTCGGCGACTCGGCGCTGACCGTGGACCGGCGTCTGGCGCTACGCGTGCACGCGCGGGTGGCGGGCGACCTCGCGCCGGGACTCGGGATCAGCGACCTGAGCATCACGACCGACGTGTCCGCCAACCCGTTCGGGACCGTCACCTCGACGGTCCGCTACCGCCTCACCAACACGGGCACCGCCCGCCTGGTGCCCACGGAGTCGGTCACCGTGGCGGGTCCGGCAGGCACGGCCTGGGCGGGCGGCCCGGCGACGGCGTCGGGGACGGCGTCGGGGACGGCGTCGGGGACGGCGTCGGAGTCGGCGTCGGCGACGGGGTCGGGGTCGGCGTCGGCGTCGGGGACGGCGTCGGGCGAGCTGACCGAGATCCTCCCCGGCTCCACGGTGGAGCGCGTGGTCGAGGTCCGCGGCGTCCGGCCGCTCGTCCGGGCAGAGGCGACAGTGCGGGTGGACGGCCTCGTGGTCGGCATCGGCGGGGGCGGCATCACCTCCGCGCACGACACCGCGAGCGGCTGGGCCGTGCCGTGGGCCCTGCTCGGTCTGGTGCTGCTGGCCGTGGCGGCCTCCATGGTGATCCCGCTGGTGCGGGCAAGACGTGGCAGGCTTCGTGGCAGACCCCACGACACAGGGAGTGGTTGATGAGCCGGCCGGACGCGCAGCGGTTCCCGGCGTCGGTGTTCGGCGTCGGCTCGGAGCCCGACGCGCGCTTCACCCTCGCCAACGAGCGGACCTTCCTCGCCTGGATCCGGACCGCCCTCGCCCTGGTGGCCGGCGGCGTGGCCCTGGAGACCCTCGGGCTCGACCTGCAGCCAGGCCTGCGGCTCGCGGCGTCGCTCGTGCTCATCGTCGCGGGCACGGCGCTGCCGCTGATCGCCTGGGCCGGGTGGATGCGGGTCGAGCGGGCGCTGCGCAACGGGTCGGTGCTGCCGTCGTCGATCGTGGGCGTGGTGCTCGCGATCGTCGTCGCGGTGGTCGGCGTGCTGGTGCTGCTGGGCGTGCTGCTGCGATGACCGCGGCGGGGTCACCCCCGGGTGCGGGATCGCCTTCGGGAACGGGATCTCCCCCGGGAGCAGGGTCGCCTCCTGGAGCAGGATCTCCCCCAGGCGCAGGGTCGCCTCCGGGGGCGGGGTCTCCCCCGGGAGCAGGGTCGCCTCCGGGAGCAGGGTCGCCTCCGGGAGCAGGGTCGCCTCCGGGAGCAGGATCTCCCCCGGGAGCAGGACAGCCGCCCGTTTCCGGGCTGCAGCCGGAGCGCACGGAGCTGGCCTGGCGTCGGACGGCGCTCTCGGTCGCCGCCGTCTCGCTGGTCGGCGCCCGGCTGCTGCCCGCGCTGTTCGGCAGCGCGGTCTGGCTGCTGCCCGGCCTGGTCGGGCTGATGCTGGCCGGGTACCTCCTGATCGCATCCCGACGGCGGCACGGCCGCCGGGTGCCGGTGCCGCCGCGGGGCCCGGGACACGACTCGCCGGGCGCGGGACTGCTCGCGGTGGCCGGCGCCGTCGTGGTCGCGATCGGCCTGGGCGGCCTCGTCGTCGTCCTGGCGACGCACCTCTGGGCCTGACCGCCCGACTGTCCGACTGTCCGACAGCCTGACCGCCCGACCGCCTGACCGCACGACCGCACGACCGCACGACCGCACGACCGCGCGACCGCGCGAGTAATACAGCCGCGGCGCCGCCGGGCAGCCGGGCAGATGCGTCGTCGGGCCGCAGGTCCGCCGGGCGCGCCGATGCGTCGTCGGGCCGTCGCTGGCCGCGCCCAAAGTGCGCTTCTACCCCGTCATTGGGCCCGGAATCACGCCTTGTTCGGGCCCAATGACGGGGTAGAAGCGCACCTTGCGGGTGGGCGGGTCAGCGGCCCGCCGGGCCAGCGGGTCAGCGGTGCGGAGCGGCGCGTTCGTGTCAGGGCAGGGTCCAGCGTTGGACCGTGCTCCCGTCGCAGTCGGCGATCTGGGTGCGGGTGCCGTCGGTCTGCACGCGGCCGACCGGCTGCAGGCAGCGGCCGGACTGCGGGTTGCGCAGCGCGAGGGTGCCGCTGGTCGAGGCCCACTGCTGCGCACCGGTGCCGTTGCAGTCCCAGAGCTGGACGGCGGTGCCCGGCGCCGTCGCTCCACCGGCGACGTCGAGGCACTTGCCGAGCGCGCGGACCGTGCCGTCCGTGCCGACGGTCCACTGCTGGGCGGCGTTGCCGTTGCAGTTCGCGAGCTGGATGGGCGTCCCGTTGGCCGGGTTGGCCCCGGCGACGTCGAGGCAGATCCCGTTGCTCGCGCGGACCGTGCCGGTGCGGCCGCCCCCGCCGCCCTGGGAGTCGTAGACCCGGACGTAGTCGACGACCATCTGCTGCGGGAACTGCGTGGTCCCGTCGGGGTAGCCGGGCCAGTTGCCGCCGACGGCGACGTTCAGGATGAAGAAGAACGGCTGGTTGAACACCCACGGGTTGCCGCCGGTGTTGGCGGGCGTGAACGTCTGGTAGGCGTTGCCGTCCACGAGCCAGGTGATCGAGTTGGGGCTCCAGTCGATCGCGAAGGTGTGGAAGTCGTCGGCGAACGACCAGCCCTGCGGGTGCTGGTACTGCCCCGTGATCGGGTTGCCGCCCGAGTAGCCGGGGCCGTGCAGCGTGCCGTGCACCAGGTGCGGCTCGCGGCCGATGTTCTCCATGATGTCGATCTCGCCGGAGCTGGGCCACGGCGTGCCGGGGAACTGTCCGCCGAGCATCCAGAACGCCGGCCAGATGCCCTGGCCGCGCGGGATCTTGATGCGCGCCTCCAGGCGGCCGTACTGCGGCTGCACCTTGCCCTTGGTCGTCAGTCGGGCGGAGGTGTAGCCGCTGCCCGACTGCCGGGCCGTGATCACCAGGTTGCCGTTGCCGTCCAGGGCGGAGTTCTGACGGGAGTTGACGTAGTTCTGCAGCTCGTTGTTGCCCCAGCCGCCCGCGCCGGTCTCGTGGTTCCAGTTCGCGGCGTTGGGGGCGCTGCCCGCCGCGCCGTCGAACTCGTCGGACCAGGTCAGGGCGGCGGCGACCTCCGCCTGCGCGGTTCCTGCCTGGGCGGTTCCTGCCTGGGCGGTTCCTGCCTGGGCAGCCGCGTCCTGCGCAGCTGTGCCCTGCGCTGCCGTGCCCTGCGCTGCCCCGGCGTCCGGCACCTGCGGCGGCGCTGCCGAGGCGACGAGCGAGGCGGACAGGACGAGCGTCACGGCGGCGAACGCCGTGACGAGAGTTCGGGGTGCGGTGGTTCCGGGGGTGCCGGACCTGCTGAATCTGCTGGACCTGCTGGACCTGCTGGATCTGTGTGCACGACGCATCGGGGTGCTCCCTCGACGTGAGCCATCCCGCCGGGCGGGACTGCCCGGCGGTCATCGCAGTGCCTTCGCGCTCAGAGCTGTTGCTGAGGGACCGTACATTCGGCCGTCCGAGCCGCACAACGAGTGGTCGCACAGTTACGGGTTTTCCCCATCCTGCTGCCCGTTCCCCACAGCGCAGGGCAGGACGGCGCCCCCGGCAGCGGGCCCGCGCTGTGAATGTTCTGCCCACACATCTGAGGATCGGGTGACGGAGGTGCGTGGCGGCGCCCGGCGCACGGGCGCAGCGCTTACCGTCTACCCGTGACGCTCGTCGACCTCGTGCTCCTCGTGGTGCTGCTCATCGCCCTCGGCGCCGGGCTGAGCCGCGGCCTGCTGGCCACGCTCGGTGGCCTCGTCGGCCTGATCCTGGGCGGGCTGGCGGCCTTCTGGGCGGTCCCCGCGGTCAACGACGTGCTGCCGTCCTCCGAGTGGCGCGGCCCGGTCTCCATCGCCCTCGCGGTGCTGCTGCCCGTGTTCGGGGCCTCTCTCGGCGCCGGGCTGGGCCGTGACCTGCGCCGCGGCGTGGACCGCACCGCGCTGCGCCCGCTGGAGCGGCTGCTGGGCGGCGCGGCGAACGTGATCGTGGTCGCGCTGGCGCTGTCGTTCGTGGGCAACGCGGTCTCGGCCACGGGCACGCCGGGCGTCTCGTCGGCCGTGTCCTCGTCGGCGGTGCTGCGCACCATCGACGACCTGACGCCCGCCGCGGTGGGCCGTCCCCTGGCCCAGATGCGCGCGATGGTGCTCGACGACGGCCTGCCGCGGCTGAACATCCTGATGGTCCCCCGGCAGGACCCGGTCACGCCCGTCGTCGACCTCGACAACCCGCAGCTCGAGGCCGCCGCGCAGTCGGTGGCCCGCATCTCCGGCATCGCCTACGCGTGCGGCAAGAGCTCGACCGGGTCGGGGTTCGTCGTGGCCCCGGACCGGCTGGTCACCAACGCGCACGTCGTGGCGGGCGTGGACCGGCCCGTCGTCGAGCTGCCCGACCGCCCGGCCCGCGAGGGGCGCGTCGTGTACTACGACCCCGTGGACGACCTCGCCGTCGTCGCCGTCGAGGACCTGTCGGCCGAGCCGCTGGAGATCGCGCGGACCCTCTCGGTCGGTGACCGCGGCGCCGTCCAGGGCTACCCCTGGGGCGGCCCGTTCACCTCCCGCGGCGCGGGCGTGCTGAGCGTCAGCACCGCCCCCGTCCCGGACGTCTACGACGAGGGCGCCAGCCCCCGCGAGGTCTACTCCCTGGCCGCCGAGGTGCGCCCCGGCAACTCGGGCGGGCCCCTGCTGACCACGGACGGGCGCGTCGCGGGCGTCGTCTTCGCGCGCGCCGAGGCCGACGTCGAGGTCGGCTTCGCCATGACGGACGCCGAGCTGCGGCCCGTCGCGGCGCAGGCCACCGACCTGGACACCCCGGTGTCGTCGGGCCGCTGCGCGGCCTGACCTCGTCCGACCCCGGAACGACCTAGAACGCCCGGTAGTCCACGATCGGCGTCTTGGGCCCGCGCCGCGGCGCGCGCGGGTGCCCGGACAACGACAGCAGGCGGACCACCCGGTGCCGGTGCGGCGCGTAGGGCGCCAGCAGCCGCAGCATCCCGGCGTCGTCGGTCCGCTCGCCGGCCAGCGCCCAGCCGACGGCGGCGGGCAGGTGGAAGTCGCCGACCGAGACGGCGTCGGCGTCGCCGAACGCGCGCTGCGCCACCTCCGCCGACGTCCACACGCCCACGCCCTGCACCTTCTCCAGCCGTGCCCGGGCCTCCGCCGGCGCCATCGCGGCCGCCTCCTCCAGCCGCGGGGCGACGAGGGCGCACCGCGCGACGGTCCGCGCGCGTCCGGGGTCGACGCCGGCCCGGTGCCAGTCCCACACCGGGATCCGCGCCCAGGCCTGCGCGTCGGGCACCACGCGCAGCCCGCCGCGCAGTCCACCTCGCTGCCCGCCGCCCAGCCCGCCGCGCTGCCCAGCGCCCAGCCCGCCAAGCCCGCCAAGCCCGCCCCGCTGCCCAGCGCCCAGCGCGCCCCGCTGCCCGCCGCCCAGCTCGTCCGGCGTCGGCCCGGGGGCCGGGGTGCCGTACCGCGTGACCAGCCAGCGCCAGGCCCGGTGCGCGGTGACGGTCTGCACGCGCTGCTCCAGCACGGCGGGCACCAGGGACTCCAGCACCCGCCCGCTGCGCGGCATCCGCAGGCCGGCCGCCCGGCGGTGGGCGTCGCGGACCTGCGGCGGCGGCACGAAGCCCGTCGCGTCGTCGTCCTCGCCCAGCAGCACCGGCAGCGCCTCGGCGGCCTCACGGGCGCCGTCACCCCACAGGCGCACCACCACCTCGTGCGGCCCGGCCGGGACGAACTGCTGCGTCACCGGCCCGGTCCGGAGCAGCGACGTGCGCCAGACGGAGCCGTCGGCAGCCCGGTGGAACGTGGGGTCGCCCGGGCCGTGCGCGAGCGGTCCGAGCGTCAGTCCGACGTCGAGCCGCCGCTGCGAGGTGTGGCGGACGGTGAGCACATCCCAGTGGACCACGCCCGGAGGCCGTGCCGGTAGCTCACGGGAGCGCGCGCTCCGCCTCCACCCGCGCCACCTCGCGCGCCACGGTCTCCACCAGCAGGCGCTGCCCGAGCGGCCGGAAGTGGCCCGCCAGCGGCAGCTCGACGTTCCGCGCGCCGGGCAGCCGCCCGGTCTCGGGGATGTGCGGGTCGAACCGCGGGTAGACGGCGGTGATGCGCTCGTTGACCAGGAGCTCGCCCGCGAGCGCCAGCAGCACCGGGTCGCGCGGGTCGAACGACCGCAGGGGGCGCGAGAGCATGTACCGCGCCCAGCTGGAGCCGGAGAAGGGCGTGGCGACCGCGACCATGCCGAGCACGCGGTCGCTCGCCGGCGAGAGCAGGACGCGCTTGCCGATCAGGCCGCCCTTGCTGTGCGCCACGAGCACGACGCCGGACAGGTCGGCGCGCTCCAGGTGCTCCACGACGACGTCGGCGGACTCGGGGACGGGCCGGGCGTTGTGCCGCAGCGCGGGGACGGCGTGCACCGGGTGCCCCGCACGGGCGAGCGCGGTCGCCACAGGACGGAGGAACTCCCACGTCTCGTAGATGCCGGGCAGCAGCACGACGGGGGCGGCGTCGCCGGTCCCGGTGGGCACGACGGCGCGGCCCAGCAGGGAGCGCAGCTGCCGGTCGGCGGCCCAGGCGTAGTCGACGGCCCGGGTGCCGAGCCGGGCCCGCGCCCAGGGCGCGGGCCTCGCGGGGTCACGGGACCGGTTCATCGGGTGCAGGTTATCGCGGGATGCGGGTGCCCGGGCCTGGTGCGACGGTGTCCTCATGCGGGTTGTCGTCGTCGGAGCCACGGGGAATGTCGGGACGGCGCTGCTACGCGCCCTGCACGCCGAGCCGCGGGTCACCTCGCTGCTGGGGATCGCCCGGCGGCTGCCGGACCGGGCCGCGGAGCCGTACCGGCACGCGGGGTGGGCCGCGGTCGACGTCGGCTCCGAGGACCTGGACGAGACCGTGGTCGCGCGGCTCGCCGACCAGTTCGGCGGGGCGGACGCCGTCGTGCACCTGGCCTGGCTGATCCAGCCCAACCGTGAGCGCGAGCTGCTGCGCCGCACCAACGTGGAGGGCACCCGCCGGGTGGCGGAGGCCGCGGCGCTGGCGGGGGTCCCGCACCTGGTGGTCGCCTCGTCGGTGGGTGCGTACTCCCCCGCGGACGACGACGCGCCGCGCCAGGAGGACTGGCCGACGGCGGGCGTCCGGACGTCGCACTACGGCGTGGACAAGGCCGCCCAGGAGCGGGTGCTGGACGAGTTCGAGACGGTGCACCCCGACGTCGTGGTGGCCCGGCTGCGGCCCGCGCTGGTCTTCCAGGCGGACGCCGCCCCGTCGATCGCCCGCTCCTTCCTCGGGCCGCTGGTGCCGGTGCGGCTGCTGGGCCGGGGCCGGCTGCCCGTGCTGCCGCTGCCCGCCGGGCTGCGGATGCAGGCGGTGCACGCCGACGACGTCGCCGACGCCTACCGACGCGTGGTGGTCGAGCGGGCCGCCGGCGCGTTCAACGTCGCCGCCGGGGACGTGCTGGGCGGCGCGGACCTCGCGCGGGCCGTGGACCACGGGCGCCTGGTCGAGGTGCCGTCCGCCGCCGTCCGCGGCGCGCTGGCCGCGGCCTACGGCGCGCACACCGTGCGCGCGGACCCGGGCTGGCTGGACCTCGCGCTTTCGGCGCCGGTGCTGGACACCGCGCGGATCCGGACCGAGCTGGGCTGGGAGCCGCGCCGGACGGCAGCCGAGGCGGTCGAGGACCTGCTGGACGGCCTGGCCGTGGGGCAGGGCATGGGCTCGGCGCCGCTGCGTCCCGCACGCCCGCGGCCTCCGGGTGCGTCGCCGGAGGGCAGATCGACCGGGCCGCGCATCCCCGACTCGATGGATCACTACCTCTTCGGCCTCTACCTCTCGGACCACTTCACCGGTGCGACGGCGGGCCTGGAACGCCTGGAGCTGATGACCCGAACGTCCGAGGACACGCCGTTCTACGCCGAGCTGGCCGAGGCGACCGAGCAGCTCCGGGCCGAGCGGGAGCTCTACCGCGACCTCCTGGCCACGCTCGGCGTGCCGCGTCGCCGGCACCGCCAGGCAGCGGCCTGGCTGGGCGAGAAGGCCGGGCGGCTCAAGCTGAACGGCCGGATCGCGGACCGGTCGCCGATGACGCCGGTGCTGGAGGCGGAGCTCATGCGGTCGGCGGTGCTGGGCAAGATCGGCGGCTGGCAGACGCTGCGCGAGCACGCCGCCGACGTCGGCCTGGACGCCGCACAGCTCGACGAGCTCGTCGCGCAGGCGCGCCGTCAGATCGACCTGTTCGACCGGTACCACGCGTGGGCGCGCGAGCGGGCGTTCCGGACGGCGGCCTGGGAGCGTTAGCGGTCGGTGCCCCTCGCGGCGTCGTTCTGCACGGCGTCGTTCTGCACGGCGGCCGCCTGCACAGCGGCGGAGTCTTTCCCGGCGTCGCCGTCCTCGCCGGCACCGTCCCGCGCCGCCGCGACCCGGATCTCGCGGCCCCGCTCGACCTCGCGCAGGTGCTTGGCCTCGCGCTTCTCGCTCGCGCGCGCGTCCTTGGGCGGGAGCTGCACGTTCTCCTCGGCGGCGATGCCGCCCTGCAGCTCGCGCCCGCGTTCGAGCTCGGCGTCCAGCTCGGCGCCGAACAGCAGCGCGAGGTTGGTGATCCAGAGCCACAGCAGGAACACGATGATCCCGGCCAGCGACCCGTAGGTGGCGTCGTAGCTGGAGAAGGTCGCGACGTAGAAGCCGAACGCGGCCGAGGCGAGCACCCACGAGAGGATCGCGACGAACGCCCCGACGCTGATCCAGCGCATCTTCGGCTGCCGCACGTTCGGCGTGACGTGGTACAGGATCGCGACCAGCACGATGACCAGTGCCAGCACGACCGGCCACTTGGCGATGTTCCACACCGTGACCGACGTCGAGCCCAGGCCCACGGCGTCTCCGACCGCCCGGGCCAGGGACCCGCTCAGCACGAGCGCCCCGACGATCAGGGCCGCCGTGACCACGGCGACGAGCGTGACCAGCAGCATCACCGGGCGGAGCTTCCACACGGGGCGCCCCTCGTCGATCCCGTAGATCCGGTTCATCGCCCGCCCGAAGGCGCCGACGTACCCCGACGCGGACCACAGGGCCAGCACGACACCGAGGACGAGGGCCAGCCCGGCACGGCCCCCGCCCCCGGCGGCGTTCTGGACGAGCGGCTCGACGATCGCCAGCACGTCCGGCGGCACCACGCCGTCGACCGTGTCGAGCACACGCTGGACCGCCTGGCCGCCGTCCCCCACGAGCCCGAGGACGGAGACCAGTGCGAGCAGCGCCGGCGCCGCGGCGAGCACCGCGTAGTACGTCAGCGCCGCGGCCAGGTCCAGGCACTCGTCGCGCGTGAACTGGCGCAGCGTGTTGCGGGCGACGTACTTCCACGTGCCGCTGTGCAGGTCCGGCGGGGCGTCCGGCTTGCGCCGGTCGTCCGGCGCCGGTGCTTCCACGCGCGCTGACGAGTCGTCGATGTCTGCCATGCCTGCCCCCCGGTGCTCCTGTGCTCCTGTCGGCCGACCGGTCAGTCGCCCGCCACCCGCGAGCGGACGTCGGCCGCTGCCTCCCGGCTGTGCTCACCGACGGACCGCGCGGCGTCCTTCGCGGCGTCCCGGACCGCCTCCGCGCTCTCCTGCACCGGGCGGCGCAGGTCGTCCGCGACCTCCTTCGCCGTCGACCTCATGTCCTCGACCAACGGCGCCGCCTTCTCCTCGACGGCCGTCGCGGCGCGCCGTTCGGCGCGGCTGGACGGGATGAGCGACGCGGCCACCAGGCCCAGCCCGAAGGCGACCAGGCCCACCCCGAGCGGGTTGCCCTGCGTCTTCGCGCGGACCGTGCGCGGTACGGAGCCCACCGACCCGGCCACCGACGACGCGGCCTCCCGTCCGCGGTCGGCCAGGTCGTGCGCGCCGTCCTGCGCCGAGCCCGCCGCGTCGTGCGCCTGGCCCATCACGCGGTCCTTGACGTGGGACACGCCGGAACGCACGCGGTCGGCCTGACGCCGGGCGACGTGACTCGGATTGACCTTGTCGCCGAGCGCGTCGACGTCGTGGCTCAGCTCGTCGCGCGTCCGCTCGATGTCCGCGCGAATCTCCTCGGGATCGTTGGTGCTCATGAGTTCCTCTCCTCGTGTCCACGCAGTGCGTCAGGGATCTTCTTGACCGACTCGGTCGTCCTGGACAGGCCCTCCACGGAGCGCAGCTCGGCGCGTCCGCGCGCAGCGAGCACGGCGGCGATCACCGCCCACACCGCCGCGACGACCAGGGCCGACCAGCCGCCGCCGATCAGCGAGCCGAGCGCCCACCACAGCGCGAGGGACAGGAACAGCAGGACCATGTGGCCCGCCACCCCGGCGCCGCCGAACATGCCGGCGCCCTTCCCCGCGCGCTTGGCCGACTCGGCCACCTCCGCCTTCGCGAGCGCGACCTCCTGCCGGATCAGCGTCGACAGGTCACGCGTGACCTCGCCGACGAGCTGACCCACGCTGTGCCGGTCCGCGGAGCCGCTGCGGCCGTCGGTCGGGTCCGGTGCCACGCTGGACGCCGCGAACGGATCAGGTGCGCTCGACATAGGGCTCACCCCCGCCGGTCGGCGCGCCCCAGACCTCCGGGGCGGGCGGCGCGGCGGCCGGTACGGCGGCCGGGGGCGCGACCGGCGGCGGAGCCGAGGCCGGACGGTGGCCGCCGTCGTCGTCGGGCGCGTCCCGCATGCCCCGGACGAAGCGGCCCACGAGGAGCCCGGCCCCCGCCGCGACGGCGATGAACAGGCCCGGCCGACGCCGCGCGAAGTCCTCGACCTCGCGCAGGACGGCGCCGGGCTCGTGCTCGTCGAACCAGTCCGCGACGCGCCCGGTGGCGTCACCCGCACGCTGGACGAGCTCGCTCGCATAGCCCGGGTCCTGGGTGCCGCCCGCCATCTGGCCGAGCTCGTCACCCAGCGACCGCAGGCCGCTCGCCAGGTGCTGCTGCTGGGTCGCGACCTGCTCGCCGAGCTCGATCCGCGTGCGGCCGATCAGGCCCCGCGCACGCTCGGAGGCCTCGTGGGCCACGTCGCGCGCCGCCTCCTTGGCGTCGTGAGCGGTCTCTCGGCCGGCGTCCCCGACCTGTGACGCCGCGTCGGCGACCCGGTCCTTGATGCCCGAGCCCGCCCCGGAGCTGTCTCCGGCTCCGGCTCCGGCTCCGGCTCCCGTTCCGGATGACCAGCTCTGCTGCGGACCCGTCCCTGTGCTGTACGGATGTGCCGTCTGGCTCATGATGGGACTCCTGTCGTCGTCCTCGCCCGATCGCGCTGGACGAGGTCGGAGAGCAGGGCAACGGCGCCGTGCTCCACCGCGCGGCCGCTTCATGACCTCGTTCCAACCTAGGCGGGTGAAAGCGACTCGCAACCCGAGGTCGGCGCCGTGGAGGCGGGGTGGAGGCTGGCGGGTGCCCGACGGCGGCCGGCCGATGTCGGGAATGCGCCGGAAAAGGACTCGGTAAACACTCGCAAAGAACGGCCCAATACCCGTCTTCACCAGCGCCTTTGTCGTCCGGACTGTCCGAATCGCCCGAACCAGCGTAGGGTGAAGTGCTCGGAGTCATGAAGCGGCTCCCGATCCGGACGGATCTGGGAGGCACCTGTGTCCTTGATCGAACAGCCGCGCTCGACCGCTGTGAGCGACATCCAGAACGACCACTCCGCACCCGCCGCGGGATTCTCCCCGGCGGCCCTCATGCGCACGATGGGCCTGGGTACCAATCTGCTGGTGGGTACCTATCGCGTCGAGCTCGCCTCCGGGACCTGGTGGTGGTCCGACGAGGTCTACACGATGCACGGCTGGAAGCGGGACGAGATCGAGCCGGGGCTCGACGCCCTCCGCTCCCGCAAGCACCCCGACGACCGGACCCGCGTGGTCCGCGCCGCCAGCCAGGCCCTACGGGTCGGCCGCCCGTTCGCGTGCGCGCACCGCATCGTGGACCGCAACGGCCGCACCCGGTCGGTGGTGGTGACCGGCCAGGGCAGCCAGAGCGACCGCACCCACTCGCCCGAGCTGGTGGGCTACGTCGTGGACGTCACGCCCGTGCAGAAGGAGGCGCTGGACCGGGAGGCGGACGGCGCGGTGAACCGCGCGTTCGTCAGCCAGGCGGCGATCGAGCAGGCCAAGGGCGTCATCATCGCGGTGCGGGGCGTCGACGAGGTCGCGGCGACGGAGATCCTGGTCGAGGTCGCGCGCAAGGCCGACGTCTCGCTGCGCCTGGCCGCCGACCAGGTGATGGAGTCGCTGCACGCCGACAACGAGAAGGCCGGCGTCACCCAGGCCGCGCTGCGGCGCGCGCTCGACGTCGTCCACCCGGTGGGGCGGCCGCGCGGCCACGACGCGCTGCTGACCCGGCGGCCGCGTCGCACGGACACGCGCCGCCGGGACAACTGAGCGACCCCCAGCCGGCCCCGCCGCTCCGCCTGGCGCGACGGGGCCGACGTCTGCGCCGCCGTCAGCCGCGCCCGCCGGGCGCCGGCACCGTGAAGGACGGCGCGCCCGGGGTCAGCTCCGCGGTGTACGCCGCGAGGTAGGAGTCCAGCCAGACGGCGCGCCCGCCCTCGGTCGGCACGTCGCCGGCCGGGTCGTCCACGGCGAGCTCCAGGCGGGCGTCGCGGACGCGGATGGTCTGGCCGGACGGCGTGTCCACCCAGGTGCCGGACCCGATCGAGCCGATCTCGACGGCCAGCCGGTGGCCGGCGGCCAGGGTCCAGTCGGTCGACTCCAGGTCGAGGGTCACCCGGCCCGAGTCGATGGCGGCGGCCTGCTCGACGAACGGCACGGCCGTCCCGTCCGGGGCGACGTCGTGCAGCTCGACCAGCACGTTGCCGGTGCCCCGCACGTCCAGCGCCACCTTCGGCGTGCCGACGACGCGGGTGTCCGTCGCGACGGGCTCGGACCACCTCAGGAAGCTCGACCGGGCGCCGTCCTGCTCCTCGTCAGGGCCGCCGTCGTCCACGTAGGAGCCGCCGCCGAGCGCGACCCGCGCGGTCCGGTCGGCAGTCGGCCAGGTGTCCTCGGCGCGCCAGGCGCCGGTGCTGTCCTGGATCGAGAACGCCGGGTACTCCGTCGTCGGCCCCGTGTCCTTGAGGTGCTCGTCGTAGAAGGCGCCGATCTCCTCGAACCAGCCCTCGCGCCCCATCTGGAGGGTGCCGTCCTCGGTGCGGTCGTTGCCCCGCACGTGGTCCCACGGGCCGAGCCAGCCGCGCTGCGGGCCGTCGTGGTTCGCGAGGTACTCGGCCATGCCCTCGGGCCGGGTGTTCCACTCCAGGAAGCCCTGGGTGACGAACAGCGGGGTGTCGCTCCCCTTCGCGTGCCTCGCCAGGTCCCGGTCCTGCCAGTAGCTCGTGCCCGGGTCGGCCTTCAGGTTGTTCAGCGTGTTGGCCGCGAGGCACTCGGGGTGCGCCAGCTCGTACCGCGAGTTCTTCACGTAACGCTCGTCGTCGTCAGCCAGCTGCGGGAGCTGGGCGATCGTGTTGTACGTGCTCGGGGCGATGATGCCCTCCTGGCGGGGCACACCGTTGCTGCGGACGCGGTCGTACATGTCCCAGATGGGCTCCTGGGCCACGACGGCCCTGAGCGCGTCCTGGTCCAGGTTGTTGCCGATCAGGCCGGTGACGGCGTCGTACGACTTGCCGTACATGCCCACCGCCCCGGTGGACCACGACTGGTCGGCGGCCCAGTCGATCGCGGCGGCGACGTCGGCCTGCTCGCCGGGGCCCGCGAAGTCGATGCAGCCGGTCGAGCCGCCGTAGCCGCGGGTGTCGACCAGGACCAGGGCGTAGCCGCGGTCGAAGAGGTCGATGCCCTCGACGAGGTCGCCGAACCGGTCGGACGGGCCGGTGTGCGCGTGGCCCTCCTCGGAGATCTCGCCCGAGTGCCCGAAGTACGAGCCGGCCGACAGGATCACCGGCACCTGCTCGCCCTTCTCCAGCCCCTCCGGGAGCAGGACGTCGGCGTGCAGCTCGACGTCGGAGCCGTCCGAGGACGGGAAGTAGTGCTGCGTCCAGGCGGCGCCCTCGGGGACGCGGTCGTTCTCCGCGTGCGTCACGGGGCGGTCGGCGGTGGCGACGGCGGCTTCGTCCGACGCCTTCTGCGCCGTCGCCGTGGCGACAGGGACGGTGACCGCCCCCGTCAGGGCGACGGCGGCGAGGGCTGAGACGGTCGTGACTGCGGCGCGTGAGCTGTGCACGTGCTCCTCCAGTGTTGTGGTGGCTGGGTCGGGGCTGGCTGGGTGGCTCGATCACATCCGAGATTTCACCCGCTCGACAGTGGGACGACGTCACCGGCCGGTCGTGACATTCGTCGGGGGCGGCCGTGACACAGCGTCACTGGTGAGGTCGGCGTCGGGCACGAATACTGGGTCCCGACCCCTTCCCGGCCCGACCTGACCCACCCGCCCCCGCGCGACCCGGAGTTCCCATGGAGACCAAGCCCGCGAGCGTGCACCACCTGCCGGGTACCGACCGTTGAGGCCCGGACGGACCGCTCTGTCCGAGCACAACGAGGCCTCCCAGGGGCGGCTGCGCCGCCTCAACCTGGTGCTGCAGGTCCCGCCGGTCGCCCTCGCGGGGGCGCTGCTCGTGGCGTTCGACCACAAGAACCCGTGGGGCACGGTGGCCCTGGTCGTGGGGGTGGTGGCCGCGGTCGTGGCCATGGAGCGGTGGACGGCGGACGACCTGGCCCGCGTCGCCCTGCCCTGCCTGGCCGCGAGCGCCGTGGTGTGGCTGTTCGGCGCGCTCGTCGCGGGGAGCAGCACGGCGTTCTACGGCATCGGCGTCGTGGGCTCGCTCGTGGTGCCGCAGCTCCCGCGGCACCGGGTCGCGGCGACGCTCGGGCTCGCTGCCTTCATCGCGGCCGCGGGAGCGAGCCGGCTGCTGGTGACCACGGACGACGTCGTCCGCGACCTGGTGACCTACGTGATCGTGCCGACGGGGGTCTTCCTGGTGGCCACCGCCCTGCTGTACGGCAACCAGCGGTACCTCGACCTCATGAAGGAGACGCGCGACCGTGAGGCGGAGCTCGCCGTTGCCCAGGAGCGGATCCGGTTCGCGAGCGACCTGCACGACATCCAGGGCCACACCCTGCACGTGGTGAAGCTCAAGACCGTGCTGGCCCAGAAGCTGGTGCACGGCGACGCCGACCGGGCGCAGGAGGAGCTGCGCGAGATCCACGCCCTGGTCGCCGACACGATCGCGCAGACCAAGAACCTGGCGCACGGGCAGCGGCGGCTCAACCTGTCGGCCGAGCTGGAGAACGCGAAGAACCTGTTCGAGGCCGCGGGCATCGACGTCCGCGTCGACCGCGTCGCCGAGGCCGACCCGCGGACCGCCGAGCTGCTCGGCCAGGTGCTGCGCGAGACGACCACCAACATCCTGCGGCACGCGCAGGCCTCGCTGGTGCGGATCACGCTGTCCGGCTCCGGCATCGACATCGTCAACGACGGTGCGCGGGACGGGCCGCCGCCCGCGCTCAGCGGGCTGTCCGCCCTGCGGCAGCGCGTGGCCGAGGACGGCGGCGAGCTGACGGTGGAGCAGGGCGCCGGACGGTTCCGGACGGCGGCGGCGTTCCCGCCAGGCGCGACTCCCGCGCCGGCCGGCGCGATCTCCGCGCCGACGACGAGAGCAGCGCCGGAAATGACAGCACTGGAGGGCAGCCGATGACCACGGTGGTACTGGCCGACGACGAGGCGCTGCTGCGTAAGGCCCTGGCCGCGCTGCTCCCCCTGGAGGGCGACATCGAGGTGCTGGCGGAGGCCGAGGACGGCGCCACCGCCGTCGAGGCCACGCTGCTGCACCGGCCCGACGTGCTCGTGATCGACCTGGAGATGCCGGGGGTCGACGGGCTCGGCGCCGTCGCGCAGATCCGCGAAGCGCGACCGGACCAGGTGATCCTCATGCTCACCCGCCACGCCCGGCCGGGGGTGCTGCGCAAGGCGCTGCGGCTCGGCGTCCAGGGCTTCGTCAGCAAGTCCGCGGAGCCGGCGCACATCACGCAGGTCATCGCGGCGCTGCACGAGGGCAAGCGCTGGATCGACCCGGACGTCTCGGCGCTCGCCGTCATCGACGACTGCCCGCTCACCGAGCGAGAGGTCGACGTGCTGCGCGTGACGAGCAAGGGCTACTCGGTCGCCGAGATCGCGGCCCAGCTCCACCTCGCGGAGGGCACGGTGCGCAACTACCTCTCGAACGCGATGCAGAAGACCCAGACCCGGACCCGGCACGAGGCGGCCCGCTACGCACGGGAGCACGACTGGTTGTAGGGCGTGCTGGATGCCGGCCGCCGGCTGCCGGCTGGAAGTGCGCTTCTACCCAGTCATTGGGCCCGTATTCATGGTGATTCCGGGCCCGATGACGGGGTAGAAGCGCACCTTGCCCGGGCCGACCTGGCCGGGGCGACGACGGCCGGGCCCGGGCACATCCGGCCTGATCACGGGTGAAATCGTGGCCGGGCACCTGTCCGGCGCCGACCGCCACGGCTAGCCTCGCCCCGTGAGCCAACCGCCGACGCCGCGACCGCCCGTGCCTGCCCCCGACGCGGTGCTGTCGTTCACGGTGCAGGGCAACTTCCTGACCACGAACATGGTCCCGCCGCGGCTCACCATCGACGGCTGGCCCGCTCCGTTGCCGGTCACCGGCACCCGGAAGATCCCCATCCGGTCGGGACGGCACCATCTCCAGGTGCACTCCCAGTGGCTGCGCCAGTACGGCCACGCCGCCCTCGACATCGACATCGCACCCGGCCAGACTCTCGACGTGTTCTATGCGCCGCCGCACCAGAACTTCTACGACCAGGGGGCGATCGGCCACGGTCCCCAGGTCCGCCGGGGCCGTGGAGTCATGATCGCCACCTGGACGATGATCAGCCTGCTCCTCCTGGGGGTGGTCGGCCTGTTCCTCGGGATGACGTTGGCAACCTTCGCGATGCTGGCGACGCCCTGACCCACGAACGGGCCAACGGCGGCGAGAATTCCGACCAGGCGCGACACTGAGCGGGTACGGCACAGCGCAGGCACCACGGCAGGCACAACGACGGCAGGCACAACGACGGCCGACCCAGGGAGCGGGCATGGCACTTGTCACGGGCCGGCTGCAGGTACGTCTGCTCGGCCCGTTCGCCGTGACGGTCGACGACACGCCCGTCGCCCTCAGCTCCCGCCTGCGCACGCTCCTCGCGGTGCTCGCGCTCGACGTCGGGCGGCCCGTGCCGACCGAGCGCATCGCCGCCGCCGTGTGGGGCCCGGACCGCCCCGCCGACACCCGCAAGGCCATCCAGGTGCTGGTCACCCGGCTCCGCACGGCGCTCGGGCCCGACGCCGTCCGCACCACCCCCGGCGGCTACCAGCTCGACGTCCCGCCGGACGCCGTCGACCTGTCCCGGTTCGAGTCGGCGCTGGCCGAGAGCCGCGCGGCGGCCGACCCCGCCGAGGAGTATTGGCTCCTGCGCCAGGCCCTCGCGCACTGGCGGGGCTCCCCCTTCGAGACCGTCGACTCCGACCTGCTCGTCACGGTCGACCGCCCGCGGCTGGTGCAGCCCGCGCTGGCCGCCGTGGAACGGTGCGCCGACCTCGCACTGGCCGGCCACGCCCCGCGCCCGGGCACCCCGCGCCACAGCACCCCGCACCCGGGCGCCCCGGACCCCGGCACACCGGTCCCCGGCGACACAGACCGCGCCGACACAGACCGCGCCGACACAGACCCCGGCACCCCAGACCCCAGCGACGCAGGCCTCGGCGCCCCAGACCCCAGCGACGCAGGCCTCGGCACCCCAGACCCCAGCGACGCAGGCCTCGGCACCCCAGACCCCAGCGGCGCAGGCCTCGGCGATGCAGACCTCGGCGAGCTGGCCGCCGCGCTGCGCGAGCTCGTCGGCGTCCACCCGCTGCGCGAGAGCCTGTGGGTCCGGCTCATGGGCGTGCTCGACCGCACCGGCCGGCGCGCCGACGCCCTGGCCGCCTACCAGGACCTGTACCGGATCCTGCGCGACGAGCTCGGCACCCCGCCCGGCGCGGAGGCCCAGGCGGCCCACCGCCGCCTCCTCGCCCCCGAGCCACCCGAGCCACCCGAGCAGTCCGAGCAGTCCGAGCAGTCCGAGCAGTCCGAGCAGTCCGCGCCACCCCCGCCGGCAGCACGATCGGCACCACCGGCGCAACCAGCCCCACCGGCCCTGCTCCCGCCCCCGGAGCGCACCTTCCGCGGCCGGGCCGCCGCCCTCGGCGCCCTGGACGCCCTCCTCGACACCGCCCCCGGGATCGCCGTCGTCGACGGACCGGGCGGCGTCGGCAAGACGGCGACGGTGCTGCACTGGGCCCACCGCGCGTCCGACCACTTCCCCGACGGCACCCTCTACGTGAACCTGCGCGGCTACTTCCCCACGAACACGCCCGTGGCCCCCGCGGTCGCCGTGCGCCAGTTCCTCGACGCGCTCGGCGTCCCGCCCGCCCGGATCCCGGACGACGCCGACGCCCAGGCCGCTCTGTACCGCTCGGTGCTCGCGGACCGCCGGGTCCTGGTGGTGCTGGACAACGCCCGCGACGTCGAGCAGGTGCGGCCCCTCCTGCCGGGCGGACGGCGCTGCGTGGTGGTCGTCACGAGCCGGAACCGGCTCGGCGGCCTGGTCGCCGTCGAGGGCGCCGCGCGGCTCGCCCTCGGGACCCTCCCGTCGCCCGAGGCCGAGGACGTGCTGGCCGCCCGGCTGGGCGCCGCCCGCCTCGCGGCGGAGCCCGAGGCCGTGCGCGAGCTGCTGGCGCTGTGCGGCGGGCTCCCCCTGGCGCACGTGATCGTCGCCGAGCGCGCGGCCGCGCGGCCCGGGGCGCCGCTCGCCGGCCTGGTCCGCGAGCTGCACCGGTCCCGCATCGCCGCCCTGTCCGCCGGCCGCGACCACGCGGCCCGCTCCGTCTTCTCGTGGTCCTACCGCGCGCTGGGCGCCGACGCCGCCGCGGTGTTCCGCCTGCTCGGCCTGCTCCCGGGACCCCATGTCACGATCCCGAGCGTCGCGAGCCTCGGCGCGCTCCCCCGGGACCGCGCCCGCGCCGCCGTCGCCGAGCTGGAGCGGGCGAGCCTCCTGATCGAGCTCGCGCCGGGCCGGTTCACCATGCACGAGCTGCTCATGGACTACGCGACCGAGCTGGTCGCCAAGGACCCGCCCGAGCAGTCCGCCGCCGCGACCGTCCGCATGCTCGACCACTACCTCGGCATGGCCCACCAGGCCGAGGATTCGCTCGCCCTCACCGAGGACCGGCACACGCTCGCCCCGCCGGCGGACGGCGTGCTCGGGTCGCTCCCGCCGTCCGGGTACGACGCCGGGGCGGCCCTCCTCGACACAGAGGCGCCCGTCCTCGTCGCGATGGTCCGGCGCGCCGCCGCCACCGGCAACCACGAGCACACCTGGCGCATCGCGCGCTGCCTGCGTCCGTACCTGTGGGCGCGCAAGCAGGTCCCGACCGTCCTGGAGGCCGAGCGCCTGGCGCTCGCCGCGCTGGAACGGCTCGGCCGCATTCCGGAGCAGGTGGGCTCCCGCCGCTGGATCGCCCACGCCCTCATGCGGCTCGGGCGGCCCGACGACGCCTGGCGCACCCTGGAGCCGACGCTCCCCCTGACCGAGCGCGCGACCGAGCGCACCGCCGAGCGCACGGCCGAGCGCCAGACCGAGCGCCACGCCGAGGTCGACGACACCACGCGCGCCTGGCTGCTGAACACCACGGCCGCCGTCCTGTCCGAGCTGGGCCGCCTGGACGAGGCTCTCGACCACGCCGGGCGCGCGCTCGATCTCTTCCGCGGCACGGGCGACCTCCTCGGCGACGGCTGCACCGAGTCCGCGGTGGGCCTCTACCTGCGCCGGCTGGGCAAGCTCGACGCCGCCCTGGCGGCCGCGCAGCACGCGTACGCCACCCTGACGGAGGCCGACGACGTCTGGGTCCGCTGCTACACCCGCGAGCTCGTCGGTGACGTCCAGCTCGACCTGGGCGAGCCCGACGCCGCGGCCGCCACCTACCGGGCGTGCGCCGAGGAGCTGCGCGCCCTGGGCCGCACGGACGAGGTCCCCGGGATCCTCGCCAAGCTCGCAGCCGCCGACGCCGCGCGCGGCGCCCCCGCCGACGCCCGCGCCCCCGCCGACGCCCGCGCCGACGCCGACGCCGACGCCGACCCAGCCGATGCCGAAGGCCGCTGGACGACCGGCAGCACCCGGTCGCCGTCGAGCACCGCCTGACCGAGCGGCGTCAGGGTGTGCCACACACTGTTGCGCTCCCGCCGCGACGCGATCAGCCCGGCGTCGCGCAGCACGGACGCGTGCTCCGAGGCCGACGGCGCGGAGACGCCGATGTGCCGCGCCAGCTCGCTCGTGCTCGCGCCGTAGGTCAGGGCCGCCAGCGCGGCCGCGCGCGTCCGGCCGAGGAGCGCGGCCAGCGCCCGGTCGTGCCGCCCGCCGCCCGCCGGGCGGAGCCAGGACAGCCGGTGCGGCACCGGGTACACGAGCACGGGCGCGAGGCCCGGGTCGGCCAGCGAGATCGGCGCGCGCCAGCAGAAGAACGCCGGCTGCAGCGTGATCCCCCGGCCCTCGAGGTAGACGTCCCGGTCGGCCGCGGTCTCGACGCGGAGCACCGGGTCCCGCCAGGTGACGGACGGGTGCAGCGAGCCGAGCAGGGCCGCCGTGCCGCCGCCGGTCAGGGTGCGCACGTGCGCGGCGACGTCGGCCTCCACCGCGGTGCGGATCGCGGACCAGTACGGCGCGAGCGCCTGGTCGTGGTAGGCCTGGGTGGCCCGCTCCAGCCGCCGCCGGGCGGGCGCCGAGCGCGCGAGGTCGAGTGCCCAGCGCGGCACGTCGCGCTGCCCGCCCAGGAGCTCCAGCTCGTCCCGGAACCGGGCGGACGGCGTGCTCAGCACCGTCTCCAGGCCGGCCCCGAGCTCGGTGGTGCCGCCGGCGGGCGTGAGGAAGTCGGGCGTGTACCCCCGCGGCGGCGTGAGCCGCAGGTAGGAGCGCGCCTCCCACGACATCCCGGACACCACGCGGGAGCGCCACTCGGCGAAGACCAGCGGTCCGCCCGGCTGGTTGACCTGGTGCGCGCTGAGCACGGCCTCCCACAGCGGGTCGGGCCCAGGGGCGAGCCGGACCCGCAGCAGGTCCTCGGCGGTGAAGTGGATCCGTAGCATCGGCACCCTCCTGCAGGACGCCGGATCTCGGCGTCACCGCCCATTCCACGCCGTGGCGGTTTCAAACTGCTTTCACCTGTCGGTCGGGAGCCCGACCCGGCAGGATGGCCGGGACGGGGGGCGCGACGGTGCGGGACGGGATGCGGCAGGACGGGACACGGCAGGACGGGATGCAGCAGGACGGGACGCAGATGGACGACGGGCACGAGCCCGCGGTCACGGTCTCCGTGCTGGGCCCGTTCGCCGTCGTGGTCGACGGCGCGGAGGTGCGCCTGCCGGGCCGGCTGCGGGCCCTCCTGGCCGGGCTGGCCGTCGGCGCGGGCGCGCCCGTGTCCGTGGAGCGCCTGGTCGACGTCGTCTGGGGCGAGGAGCTGCCCGCCTCCCCGCAGGGGTCGCTGCAGGTGCTGGTCCGCAGGCTGCGGTCCGTCCTGGGCGACGCCGTGATCGAGACCGAACCGGGTGGGTACCGGCTCGCCCTTCCCGCCACGCGGGTGGACGTCGCGTCGTTCGCGGGGCTCGTCCAGCCCCGGCCCGGCGAGGCCCCGGCCGCGGAGCGCCGGCGCCTGGCCGACGCGCTGGGCCTGTGGCGCGGCGCGCCGTTCGACGGGGTCGCCTCCGAGCTCCTGCACGCGGTCGAGGGTCCGCGGCTGGAGGAGCAGCGCCTGGCGGGGCTGGCCCGCCGGATCGAGATCGACCTCGCGACGCCGGACGACGCCCTCGTCGCGGAGCTGCGCGAGCTCACGGACCGGTACCCGCTGCAGGAGCGCTTCTGGGGGCACCTCATGACGGCGCTGGCCCGGACCGGGCGGCCCGCCGAGGCCCTCGACGCGGCCGCGCGGCTGGAGCGGACGCTCGCCGACGAGCTGGGCATCGGGCCCGGGGCGGCGATCCGGCGGCTGCGCCGGGACATCGCAGGCACGCAGATCGCAGGCCAGCAGATCGCAGGCACGGATACCGCCGGCTCGAAGAGCGCAGACGCAGAGTCCGCAGGCCCAGCGTTCGCAGGCCCAGCGTTCGCAAGCCCAGCGTTCGCCGGCGCAGAGTCCGCCGGCGCAGACGCCGCCGTCCGACCGGCCGAGGAGCCCGGCCGGGTCCCGCGCCAGCTCCCGCTGGGTCCCCTGGCGTTCAGCGGCCGCGCGGCCGCGCTCGCCGGGCTCGACGCGTTCCTCGCGGACGACGGCGCGCCCCGGGTCGCGGTGCTCGACGGCGCGGGCGGCGTCGGCAAGACCGCGACCGCGCTGCACTGGGCGCACCGGGTGTCGGGCCGGTTCCCCGACGGGCAGCTCTACGCGAACCTGCGGGGCTTCGACCCGACGTCGGCGCCGGTGCCGCCGGGCACGGTGGTGCGGGCGTTCCTGGAGGCCCTGGGCGTGGCCAAGGGCCGCGTCCCGGCGGCGGAGGACGCCCTGCTCGCGCTGTACCGGGGCGTCGTCGCGGGACGGCGGCTGCTCGTGGTGCTGGACAACGCCCGCGACGCCGACCAGGTGGCGCCGCTCCTGCCCGGGTCCGGGCCGGGCGTCGCCGTGGTCACGAGCCGCGCCACCCTGACGGGCCTGGGCGCCGCGCGGGTCGCGCTGGGCACCCTGACACCCGCCGAGGGGCTCGACCTGCTCGCGCTGCGGGTCGGCGCGGAGCGCTGCGCGGCCGAGCCGGAGGCCGCGCGCCGGATCGTGGAGCGGTGCGCCGGCCTGCCGCTGGCCGTCGTGATCGCCGCGGCCCGGGTGCTGGCCCGGCCGGGATTCCCGCTGTCGGCGGTCGCCGACGAGCTGGCGGACGGCGGCGCCCGGCTGGACACGCTGGGCGACGACGACGCGATGGCCGACGTCCGCAGCGTGTTCGCCACGTCGTACCGGGCGCTGACCCCCGCGGCGGCGCGCCTGTTCCGGCTGCTCGGGGTCCATCCCGGGCCGGACGTCGCAGGGTCCGCGCTGGCGGCCCTGTACGGCGACCCCGACGGCGGCGTCGGGGACGACGACGGAGGCTCTGACGGGGACGGGGACGGCGCCAGGAACGACGACGGGGAAGGCCCCGGGGACGACGCCGCAGGCCGCGCGCTGGCCGAGCTCGTCCGCGTGAACCTCGTGACGGAGCACGCGCCCGGCCGGTTCGCGATGCACGACCTCGTGGCGGAGTACGCCCGCGAGCGGGCGCGGGAGGACGAGACGCAGGAGTGGCGGGACGCCGCCGTCGGGCGCGTGACGGCCTGGTACCTGGGCGTCGCGCTGGAGATGGACCGCCGCCGGTGGCCCGCCCGCGTGCGCCAGGAGTTCGTCCGGGACCCCGGCCCCGTCCGGGTGCCGGACGAGGAGCCGGCCGCCTGGTTCCACGCCGAGCGGACCGTCCTGTTCGCCGTCGTGACGGCGGCCCGCGAGCACGGGTTCCCCGGCGAGCTGCTGTCCCTGGTCTGGGCCCTGTACAGCACGCTGTCCCACCACGCGGAGCAGCGCGACGCGCTGTGGACGGTGCTGGTCGCGGCTCGCGACGTCGCGGTCGAGGTCCGGGACCGCCGGGCGGAGCTGTGGTGCACCCGGTACCTCGCGGCGGTGGCCGCGGCCGCGGGGCGCCGCAGGGAGTGCGAGGAGCTGCGGCGCCGCACCGTCGACCTGGCCGCCGAGCTGGGCGACGTGCGCGGGCTCCAGCTCGCCCACCACGGCTACGCCGGCGACCTGGTGCGCTGGGGGCGGCACGACGAGGCGGTGCGCCAGGCGGAGCAGGCGCTCGTGCACGGCCGCCGCTCCGGCGACCCCTTCCACGAGGCCCACGCGCTGAACATCCTCGCGTGGGCCCTGGCGCACTCCGGCGACCTCGACCGGGCTCTGCCGCTGGCCGAGCGGGCCCTGGGGATGCTGAACGACCGCGACAACCCGACCACCCGCGCCGTCGTCTGGGACACGCTCGGCCACGTGCACACCGCCCTGGGCGACCCGGGGCGGGCGATCGTCTGCTACCAGGAGGCGGCGGTCCGGTTCCGGAAGTTCGACATGCGACAGGACCTGGTGGCGGCCGAGCGCCGGCTCGCCGTCCTGCTCGGCGAGGCCGGCCGCTGGACGGAGGCGCGCGACGCCTGGCAGGAGTGCCTGGACCAGTCCGTCGAGCTCGGGCTCGGCGGCGTCGCCGCGATCCGCACAGAGCTTGCCCGGGCCACCGACCAGGTCAGTCGCGCCGCCGCGAGATCGTCCGACCCAGCCACACGAGGGGGTCGTAGCGCCGGTCCGCCACCCGCTCCTTCATCGGGATGAGGGCGTTGTCGGTGATCTTGATCCCCTCGGGGCACACCTCGGTGCAGCACTTGGTGATGTTGCAGCGGCCCAGGCCGTGCTCGTCCTGCGCGGCGGGCACCCGGTCGGCGACGTCGAGCGGGTGCATCTCGAGCTCGGCGACCCGCATCAGGAACCGCGGGCCGGCGAACGCCTCCTTGTTCTCGTCGTGGTCGCGCACCACGTGGCACGTGTCCTGGCACAGGAAGCACTCGATGCACTTGCGGAACTCCTGCGAGCGCTCGACGTCGACCTGCGCCATCCGGTACTCGCCCGGCGCCAGGCCGTCCGGCGGCGTGAACGACGGGACCTCGCGCGCCTTGGCGTAGTTGAACGACACGTCCGTCACGAGGTCGCGCAGCACCGGGAAGGTCCGCATCGGCGTCACGGTGACCACGTCGGTGGGCGCGAACACCGACATCCGCGTCATGCACAGCAGCCGCGGGCGCCCGTCGATCTCGGCCGAGCACGACCCGCACTTGCCCGCCTTGCAGTTCCACCGCACCGCGAGGTCGGGCGCCTGCGTGGCCTGGATCCGGTGCAGCACGTCGAGCACGACCTCGCCCTCGTTGACCTCCACCTCGAAGTCCGCGAGCGCCCCGCCGGACGCGTCCCCGCGCCAGACCCGGAAGCGTCCCTTGTAGCTCATGCCGTTCCTCCCTCGGGGTGCAGCACTGCGGACGGCCCGACGTCAGGCTGCCCGGCCTCGGGGTGCCCCGCGTCGGGATGCCCCGCGTCGGGATGCCCCGCCAGCTCGGCCGGCGTGTAGTACTTCTCCAGCTCGGACAGGTCGAACAGCGCGAGCAGGTCCGGGCGCATGGGTTCGCGCTCGGCGGGTTCGACGGCGGTCCGCGGCACCACCGCTGCCCCGGTACCGAGCCCGGAGCCGTCGCGCACGCAGTGCGTGACCAGCACCCGGTGCCGCCACTCGGCGTCGAGCCCGGGGTGGTCCTCGCGGGTGTGGCCGCCGCGGCTCTCGGTGCGCAGCAGGGCGGAGGACGCGACGGCCTCGCTGACCATGAGCATGTTGCGCAGGTCCAGCGCCAGGTGCCAGCCGGGGTTGTACTGGCGGTGGCCCTCGACGACGACGTCGTGCACCCGGGCCCGCAGCTCGGCGAGCCGGTCGAGCGCGGAGACGACCTCGGCCTCCGTGCGGATGATACCGACGAGGTCGTTCATCACACGCTGCAGCTCGGCGTGCAGCGTGTACGGGTTCTCGCCGCCGGCAGCGGCCGGGTGCGCCTCGAACGGCGCGAGCGTCATCGCGGCCGCCGCGGCGACGTCCGCGTCCCGGACGGCGGGCCGGCGGTCCAGGCCGACGACGTAGTCGGCCGCGCCGAGCCCCGCGCGCCGGCCGAACACCAGCAGGTCGGACAGCGAGTTGCCGCCGAGGCGGTTGGAGCCGTGCATCCCGCCGGCGCACTCCCCCGCCGCGAACAGCCCGGGCACGCGGGACTGCCCGGTGTCGGGGTCCACGGCGATGCCGCCCATCACGTAGTGGCAGGTGGGGCCGACCTCCATCTGCTCGGCCGTGATGTCGACGTCGGCCAGCTCCTTGAACTGGTGGTACATCGAGGGCAGGCGCCGCCGGATCTCGTCGGCGGGCATGCGGCTGGCGATGTCGAGGTAGACGCCGCCGTGGGGCGAGCCGCGGCCCTCCTTGACCTCGGTGTTGATGGCGCGGGCCACCTCGTCGCGGGGCAGCAGGTCGGGCGTGCGGCGGTTGTTCTCCTGGTCGTCGTACCAGCGGTCGGCCTCGTCCTCGGACTGGGCGTACTGGCCCTTGAACACGTCCGGCACGTACCCGAACATGAACCGCTCGCCGTCGGAGTTGCGCAGCACGCCGCCGTCGCCGCGCACGCCCTCGGTCACGAGGATGCCCTTGACGCTGGGCGGCCAGACCATCCCGGTGGGGTGGAACTGGACGAACTCCATGTCGATGAGGCTTGCGCCCGCCCGCAGGGCCAGGGCGTGGCCGTCGCCCGTGTACTCCCACGAGTTGGACGTGACCTGGAAGGACTTGCCGATCCCGCCCGTGGCCAGCACCACGGCGGGCGCGGAGAACAGGACGTGCCGGCCCGACTCGCGCCAGTAGCCGAACGCCCCGGCGACGGCGCCGTGGTGCTCGGTGCCCGCCTCGGGGTCGGTGAGCAGCTCGGTGATCGTGCACTCGGCGAACACCCGCAGCCGCGCCTCGTAGTCGCCGGTGGCGGCGTGGTCCTCCTGCTGCAGCGCGACGATGCGCTGCTGGAGGGTGCGCAGCAGCTCCAGCCCGGTCCGGTCGCCGACGTGCGCGAGCCGCGGGTAGGTGTGCCCGCCGAAGTGGCGCTGGCTGATCCGGCCGTCGGGCGTGCGGTCGAACAGCGCGCCGTAGGTCTCCAGCTCCCAGACCCGGTCCGGCGCCTCCTTCGCGTGCAGCTCCGCCATCCGCCAGCTGTTCAGGAACTTGCCGCCGCGCATCGTGTCGCGGAAGTGCACCTGCCAGGAGTCGTGCTCGTTGACGTTGCCCATGGCCGCCGCGCAGCCGCCCTCGGCCATCACGGTGTGCGCCTTGCCGAACAGCGACTTGCAGACGATCGCGGTGCGCAGCCCGCGCTCGCGGGCCTCGATCGCGGCCCGCAGCCCCGCGCCGCCCGCGCCGATCACGAGGACGTCGTAGTCGTGTCGTTCGATCTCGGTCAAGGCCGGGCTTCCTCTCCGACGGGCCGTGCGGTTTCCGACGAGGCGGTTATCCGATGAGGCGGAGGTCCGTGATCGTCCCGCGCGCGACGAGCGTCACGTACAGGTCCGTGAGGATCAGCGACGCGAGCGTGATCCAGGCGAAGAACATGTGCCGCGTGTTGAGCGCGGAGATCCGGGTCCAGAACCAGTAGCGGACCGGGTGCTTCGAGAAGTGCGTGAGGCGGCCGCCCATCACGTGCCGGCACGAGTGGCAGGACGCCGTGTAGCACCACAGCAGCGCGACGTTCGCCAGCAGCACCAGGTTGCCGACACCCACGACGAACCCGTCGTCGGGATGCCGGAACGCGATGAGCGCGTCGTAGGTGTTGACCAGCGAGACCAGCACCGCGACGTAGAAGAAGTAGCGGTGCACGTTCTGCATGACGAGCGGGAAGCGGGTCTCGCCGGTCTGCCGCGCGTGCGGCTCGGGCACCGCGCACGCCGCCGGGGCGAGCCAGAACGACCGGTAGTACGCCTTGCGGTAGTAGTAGCAGGTCAGCCGGAAGCCCAGCAGGAACGGCAGGCTGAGGGCCGCGTACGGGATCAGCGGGTTGTCGGGCAGGAACATGCCGAAGTGCGACGAGCCCGGTGCGGACGCGCAGCCGAGCGACACGCACGGCGAGTAGAACGGCGTCAGGTAGCGCTCGTCCGCGAAGAAGTACGCCTGCTCGAACGCCCGCGCGGTGGCGTAGACGACGAAGACCAGCAGGCCGGCCGCCGTCGCCGCGGGCGCGAGCCACCACCGGTCCGTGCGCAGCGTGCGGGCGCCGACCGCGGCACGCCCCGGGGTGTCGACGCCGTGCGCGCCGACACCACGCGCCGTCGTCGTCACGACCGGTCGCCGTGGTAGCCGCCGAGCCCCTCGTCGTCGGCATCGCTGAACATCGAAGCGTCCAGCGGGGTGTCGGGCACGACGACGTGCTCGGGAACCAGGTCCGGGACGCCCCGCGCGGGGTGCGCCGCGGCGAGCTCGCCCGCGTCGATCTCCAGCCGCTCCAGGTCGTTCACCAGCCGCCGCACCTCGGGCGCGTCACCGAAGGCGCCGCGCACGTCGGCGACGCTCCGACGCAGCTGCTCGATCGAACGGCGCAGCGTCGCGAACTCGGTGGTCGTCATGGGACACCTCCTTGGCGACGCGCCTCACCCCGTCGTGAGGTGCGTCACACCAGACTCTGCCGTGTCTGTCCCGGTGAGGCAAGGGCGAACCCGCCGTGGGACCCGAGCGTGACAGGAACGAGACGTGACCGGCACCACGGTTGACCTCAAGCGCTCGAAGTAGCGGAACCTGGAGGCATGGAACGTGGGGGCATCGAACTCGGGGGTACAGGCACGACGACGGTACGGACGCGGGCGCTCACCATCCAGGAGGCCGCCCGGCGCACCGGGCTGAGCGCGTCGACGCTGCGGTACTACGAGCAGATCGGGCTCGTCGGGCCCGTAGACCGCGACCCGGACAGCGGGCACCGCCGGTTCGGGCCGGCCGTGGTCGAGACGCTGGACGCGCTGTCCTGCCTGCGCGGCGCCGGGGTGCCGATCGAGGAGATGCGGCGCTACCTGGCGCTGCTCACCCCGGGGAACGCCGCGGCCGCCGCCGAGGAGGCCGCGCTGTTCGCCGCACACGCCGACCGGGTCGAGGCCGAGCTGGCCCGGCTCGCGGTGCGCCTGGAGTACCTGCGCGCCAAGTCCGACCTGTGGCAGGCCCGCGTGGACGGCGACGCCGACGCCGAGCGGCGGGCGGCCGAACGCACGGTCGCCGCGATGACGAAGTTCTGAACCCCCTGACCTAGACCCCACCCTCATCAAGGAGCCGCACCATGCCTGGATCCGCCCTGCCCGAAAACAACTCCGCGCCCGTCCTGGTGACCGGCGGCAACGGCTACGTCGGCGGCCGCCTGGTCGCCGAGCTGCTGGACCGCGGGTACCGCGTCCGGGCGACCGTCCGCGACGCGGCTCGGGCCGGAGCCGTCACCGACCTGGTCCGCGCCGCCGGCGTCGACCCCGCGGGCCGCCTGGAGACCGTGGTGGCGTCGCTGGACCACGACGCCGGCTGGGCCGACGCCCTGGTCGGCGTCTCGGTGGTCCACCACGTCGCCTCGCCGTTCCGCTCCGTGCCCGAGGACCGGGCCGAGGAGATCATCACGCCCGCGGTGACCGGCACCCTGCGGGTGCTGCGCCACGCCCGGGACGCCGGGGCGACGCACGTCGTGCTGACGTCGTCGTTCGCCGCCGTCGGCTACAGCCCGAAGGCCGGGCGCCGGTACGACGAGACGGACTGGACCGACCCCGAGGGGCCGAACGACCCCTACATCCGCTCGAAGGTGCTGGCCGAGCGCGCCGCGTGGGACTTCGTGGCCGCGCAGGACGGCGGGCCCGGCCTGACCGTCCTCAATCCGACGGGCATCTTCGGTCCGGTGCTCGACGGGCGGCTGTCCACGTCCGTCGGGGCCGTCCAGGGCCTGCTGACCGGCGCCGTGCCGGTGCTCCCGCGGATGCGGTTCGGCGTGGTCGACGTGCGCGACGTCGCCGAGGCGCACGTCCGCGCGATGACGACGCCGGCCGCCGTCGGCGAGCGCATCCTCGTCACGAGCGGCGACGTCGTGACCTGGGGCTGGGTGATCGATCTGCTGCGCCGCGAGCTGGGCGTGGACATCACCGCAGTCGAGCAGGACGCCGCCGGGGGCGCGGACGTGCCGCCGCTGGAGATCAGCAACGACAAGGCCCGGCGGGTCCTGGGGATGTCGTTCCGCCCGGCCGGCACGACGCTGCTCGACACGGCCCGCAGCCTGCTCGCCCGGGGTTGACGCAGGTCACACCCACCTGTCGGCGCCACACCGTTGCCCCACCCAGGGCGGGTGGTGTTAGGTAAGCCTTACCTGACCTGGAGGACGACGTGGCGTACGACGACTTTTCCCTGCACCTGCTCATGGCGGGCGACGCGCACGACGCGCCGCGGCTGCGGGAGCTGATCGACCTGCTCCCCGTCTACGCCTACGGCCAGGTCTACGTGGAGGTCGGCGTGACCGGCGGCCAGCGGCAGGACGACCCGGCCGGCTGGCCGCTGCCGCCCGGGATGAGCATGACCGTGCTGCGCCGCTCCCCCGGCTCGCCCCGGCCCCGCCGCGGTCAGCTGCTGGCCGCGGCGGTCTCGGCCTGGGCGACCGAGTGGCTGCCCGACGACGCCTGCGCCTGCTGCGCCGGGCCGTTCGCCCTCTGGGTCGGCTGCGCGGCGAGCCCCGACGTCGAGGGGCTGTGCCACGCCCTGACCCAGCGGCTTGACCTCGTCCCGGCGCACCTGCACCGGCCCGGCCTCTGACCTACGGTTGGCCCCATGACGACGACCGATCCGAACTCCGAGTACCTGCGCCTCCTGGGCGAGCAGGTGGGCCACGAGTTCGCCGCGCACCTGCAGTACGTGGCGATCGCGGTGTGGTTCGACAGCCACGACCTGCCGCAGCTCGCCGCGCACTTCTACCGGCAGGCGCTCGAGGAGCGCAACCACGGCATGATGATCGTGCAGTACCACCTCGACCGGTCCCTGCCCGTGCAGATCCCGGGCACGGCCGAGGTGCGCAACGACTTCGCGAACGTGCTGGAGCCCCTGCAGCTCGCGCTCGACCAGGAGCAGCAGGTGACCAACCAGATCGAGGCGATCTTCCGCGCGGCCCGCGCGGAGGGCGACGCGCTCGGCGAGCAGTTCCTGCTGTGGTTCCTGGAGGAGCAGGTCGAGGAGGTCGCCGCCGCGACGACCCTCGTGACCGTCGCGAAGCGCGCCGGCGACAACCTCTTCGACCTGGAGAACTACGTGGCCCGCGAGACCATCGGCGACGCCGGCGAGTCGGCGGCCGCACCCCGCGTGGCGGGCGGGTCGCTCTGACCCAGGTGTACCTCAGCGGGGCCGGCTCCTAGGTGTACTCCAGGTGGGCCCGCTCCGCGGACACGTCCGGTCCGCCCTCGTCGAGCTCGTCGAGCAGGTCCTCGAGGGCTACCAGACCGTCCAGCCGGAACTCGTAGGGCAGCGCCCGCAGAGCGCCCCTCGTCCGCTCCACGACGGGCAGGCGCCCGCCGGCCCGCGCCGCGCCGACCATCCCCTGGGGGATCGCCTCCTCGACCAGGTGCGCCGTGTCGACCCGGTCGGGGTCGAGGCTCTGGTACGCGACGTCCAGCAGCCCGTCGAGCAGCTTCCGCACCCGCGCCCGCTCCTCGGGCTCCGCCGCGGTCAGGGCCACGAGCAGCCCGGGCTCGAACGCCCACCCGGGGTCGGGCAGGGCAACGGTGTGCGCCACGCCTTCGACGTCGAACCACATGATGCCCCTCGATCCCGGCCGGTGGGTACGGACCTGGGGTTCAGGTCCGCGCTGACGGAAGCAACCTAGAGAACACCCGGTCGCCCGCACAAGGCGATCGCGGGTGAACCTTTCTCCCGCCGCCGTCCCGCCGCAGTCCCGCCGCGTTCACGCCGGCGCCGGCGGGATGTTCTGGTTCAGGTGGAACACGTTCTCCGGGTCGTAGACGCGCTTGACCTCCGCGAGCCGCGCCAGCTTCGCGGGCGGGTAGGCCCGGCGGACGCCGGCCGCGCCGTCGTCGGCCAGGACGTTGACGTAGACGCCGCTCGCGTACGGCTCCAGCAGGGCCGCGCTCGCGCGGGCGGCGGCGATCAGCCGCTCGTCCTCGGCGGGGTCGGTCCAGCCGGTGGCCACGACGTACTCGAACCGCGCGTCGCGCTGGCTGAACGCGGCCTCGTCGTCCGGCACCTCCGCGATCGCGCCGCCGTAGGCCTGGAGACCGGCCCGGACCTCGGGGTCGTGGGCGAGCAGCGCCTCCAGCGCGGCGTCGGGCAGCTCGCGGAAGTAGTGACCCTTCCAGTAGCGGCGCACGGCGTGCCCCCGGACGCTGTCCTCCCGGGTCTGCAGGTCCAGGTAGGACAGCTCCTCAACCCGGCGGGCCGACGGCGTGCCCAGCGCGTCGAGCTCCCGCGCGTGCTCCCGGCCCTCGTCGGGGTCGCCCACCCAGACGAAGCCGAGCGTCGCGACGCCGTCGTGCACGGCCGCGGTGTAGGTGGCCTGTCGCGGGGCGTACACGCTGAGGTCGCGCCACCGGAAGGCGGCCGACGCCGCGGACGACGCCGACGCCGACGCCCCGCCCCCCGGCCCGGGCGCGCCGATCGGGAAGTCGAGCTCCACGCTGAGCGCCCGCGTGCCCGTCGGGTGCAGGCGGAACTCGAACTCGGTCACCACCCCGAAGTTGCCGCCCCCGCCGCGCAGTGCCCAGAACAGCTCGGGCCGCTCGTCGGCCGACGCGCGGACGACCTCACCGGCCGCCGTCACCACCTCGTAGGCCACGACGTTGTCGCAGGCCAGGCCGTACTGGCGCGCCAGCCACCCCATGCCGCCGCCCAGAGTGAGCCCGCCGACTCCGGTGTGCGAGACGTTCCCCGCCGTCGTCGCCAGGCCGTGAGGCTGCGTCGCCGCGTCGAGCGTGCCGAGCAGGGCGCCGCCCTGCACCCACGCCCGCCGCCGCTCCGGGTCGACGCGCACCTCGCCCAGGGGCGTGAGGTCGATCATCAGCCCGCCGTCCGGCACCCCGTGCCCGACGACGCTGTGCCCGCCGCACCGGACGCCCACCTCCAGGCCCTCGCGCCGGGCCAGCGCCAGGGCGGCGATCACGTCGTCCGTCGTGCGGCAGCGCACCACCAGGGCCGGCCGGTGGTCGACCATCGCGTTCCATACCGTGCGGGCCTCGTCGAACCCGGCGTCGCCCGGACGCCGCAGGTCGAGCCCCGTCGTCGCCGGGTCTTCGGTGATGTCCATGCTGTCGCTCCTTCGGTTCGGGCGGTCCCCGCGAGGACGGCGCCCCGGGGGGACCGTGCTGCAGGAGAGACCGTCTGACGCCGTGGGACTCATCGCGTGCGACCAGGAAATTTGTTGCCGCCGCTCCCCCGCCTTGGGACCATGACCGGGTGACATCGCCGCTGACCGACGAGAGTCCGAGCCAACCCCTGCGGCTGCGTCCCCCACGACATGCCGTCGACCCGCGCGCGGTGGGCTGGTGGGCCCTCCAGTGGGTCCTGCTGACGGCGGTGCCCGTCGTCGTCCTGGTGGTGCTGGGCGTGCTGATCCCGCCCGCTCGCTTCTGGCTGTTCCTGCCGGCCGGCGTCCTGGCCGTCCTCGGCGCGGCCGCCGCACTGGCCCTGCCCCGCCTGTGGTTCCGGCACCACCGCTGGGAGGTCACCGACGAGGCCGTCTACACCCGCACCGGCTGGTTCTTCCAGGAGTGGCGGGTCGCCCCGCTCTCCCGGATCCAGACCGTCGACACCGCCCGCGGGCCCCTGGAGCAGCGCTTCGGCCTCGCCACGCTCACGGTGACGACGGCGTCCGCCCGGGGCGCCGTGAAGATCGAGGGGCTCGACGCGGAGACGGCCGCCGACCTCGCCGCCGGCCTGACCGTCGCCACGCAGGCCACGCCCGAGGACGCGACCTGAGCGCCGCCGACAGCGCACCGGCGCCCGAGAACCCGGCGTCCGAGAACCCCGCGCCCGGCGACCCCGTGCCCGACGACCACACCTGGGAGCGGCTCGACCGCCGGGCCTACCTGGCCGGCGCCGCGTACACGCTCGGCCCCGCCGGGGGCGCGGCGCTCATCACGGGGTACTGGCTGGCCGTCGGCAACGGGCTGGGGTTCGCGCTCGCCTGGGTGCTGCCCCCGCTGGTGCTCGCCGTGGTCGCGGGCGGCGTGGCCGGCGAGTGGATGCGGCGCGTCACCCGGTTCCGCGTGGACCCGGAGCGGTTCCACGTGCACACCGGCGTCGTCGTGCGCAAGCGCCTGGCCCTGCGCCGGGAGCGGATCCGCTCGGTGGACCTGACCGCCGACCCGGTGCTGCGCGTGCTCGGCACCGCCACCGTCCGGGTGGGCACGGGCGAGCAGGCCGGGGCCGAGGGGACCGTCACCCTCTGGCCGCTGCGCCGCCCGGACGCGGAGGCGCTGCGCGCGACCCTGCTCGCGCACGCCGCGCCGGGTGCGGGCGGAGCCGAGGGAGCGGCCGAGGACCCCGACGACGGCGCCCTCGCCCGGTTCGACCGCCGCTGGATCCGGTTCGCCCCGCTGTCCGTCCTCACCCCGGCGCTGGGCGCCGCGGCGGCCGGCGGCCTCATCCAGGTGTCCGAGTGGTTCGGCCTGCAGGAGGAGCTGTTCGAGACGATCGGGTCGTGGTTCGGCCTCGCCCCGGCCGTGCTCGTCGGCGTGCTGATGGGCGTGGGCCTGTTCATCGTGGGCGGCGTGGCCACCGTCGCGCTGTGGGTCGAGTCCTGGTGGAACCACACGCTCGACCGCCGGGCTGACGGCACCCTGCACGTGCGGCGCGGCCTGCTCACCACGCGGTCGATCACGCTGGAGGAGTCCCGGCTGCGCGGCGTCGAGGTTGTGGAGCCCCTCACCGCCCGGCTCGCGGGCGGGGCCCGCGTGGACGCCGTCGCGACGGGCCTCGCGACGGGCGAGGAGGACAAGACCGACAGCAAGACCCTGCTGCCGGTCGCCCCCAAGGAGCTCGCCGACCGGGTCGCCGCGGGGGTGCTGCGCGAGCCGGCCTCGCCCACGGCGGCGCCGCTCACCGGGCACCCGGTCGCCGCGCGCGGCCGCCGGCTGCGCTGGGCGCTGGCCACCGTGCTCGGCACCGAGGCAGTGCTCGTGCTGCTCGGCCTGCTGCTCACGCCCGTGCTGCTGCACATCGCCTGGACCAGCGCGATCGTGCTCGTGCCGCTGGCGATCACGCTGGCGCTGGACGCCTACCGCTCGCTCGGCCACGCCCTCACCGAGCGCTACCTCGTCGCGCGCAGCGGCACCGTGCGCCGCGCCACGGTGGCGCTCCAGCGACGCGCCGTCGCGGGCTGGACCGTGCGGCAGTCGGTGTTCCAGCGCCGCGCCGGCCTGGTCACGGTGCTCGCCACGACCGCGGCGGGCACGGGCGCGTACGCGGTGCGCGACGCCGCCGAGCCGGACGGCCTGGCGCTCGCCGACGCCGCGGTGCCGGGCCTGCTGCGGCCGTTCCTGGTGGGCCTGACCGACGAAGTGGGCCTGACCGACGAAGTGGGCCCGACCGACGAAGTGGGCCCGGCGCCCGACCTGGCGACCGGCCCCGTCAGCGGACCCGGACCGCGCCCGGCTGGACGCTGACGGCGGCGCGAGTCGACTCCCCCAGGTCCTCGCCGTCGATCTCGAACACGCGCGGCTCGCTGAGCTCGATCTGCAGGCTCTCCAGCCGGCGGTGCGTGGCGCTCTCGCTGCTCTCGGCCGAGGCCCCGCCGGCCAGGGCGCGCTTGATGCCGTTGTCCCAGACCATGTTCCGCAGCGTGTCGACCCACCCGGCGGCGCCGTCGGCACTCAGGACCAGGAGGTCCAGCTCGCCGTCGCCCGGATCGGCGTCAGGCAGGAGCGTGATGCCGGCCTGGAGCATGCCGCAGTTGCCCACCAGCAGCGTGTGGGCGCTGTCGCGCTCCAGCACCTGGCCGTCGGCGGTGATGGTGACGTCGAGGGTGCCGCTGGCGGACAGCGCCCGCCCCAGCGACTCGACGTAGGCGAGCCAGCCCACCTTGTCCTTGAGGTCGTCGTCGGTCTCGGTGATCATGTGCGCGTCGAGCCCGAACCCGGCCATGACCGCGAAGGCGTGGCGGCGCGTGCCGCCGTCGAGGTCGATCTCCAGCCAGCCCACGTCGATCGTGCGCGGTCGGCCGCTGAGCACCCGGCGGAAGGCCGCGGCCGCGCCGGTCAGCGGCACCCCGAGGTTGCGGGCGAGCAGGTTGCCGGTGCCGAGCGGGACGATGCCCAGCTCGACGTCGGCGCCCGACCGCGCGAGGTGCTCCGCGACGGCCCGGACGGTCCCGTCCCCGCCCGCGGCGACGACCACGGCGGCCCCCGCCTCGATCGCCCGCTCGGCCGCGCCCTGGCCGGGGTCGTCCTCGGTGGTCTCGAACCACAGCACGCTCTCGCGCCACCGCGGGTCGTCCAGGCGCTCGGCGGCCACGGCCTTGTCCAGCGCGGTGTCGAGGGCGTGCCTGGTCGTCTTGGCGGGGTTCCAGATGATGCCGAGGCGTGCGGTCATGGCGTCATGCTCGCACGCCCACCCCGGGAGACCGATCCCTGTGCCAAGATCTGCCGGTGCAGATCAGGCTGATCGGTCCCTTCGAGGTCATCCTGGACGACGGCGCCGCCGCCGACGTCCCCGGGACGCGGCTGCGCGCGCTGCTGGCCGCCCTCGCGCTCGACCCCGGCCGCGTGGTGCCCAAGGCGACGCTGGTGGACTGGATCTGGGGCGAGGCCCCGCCGTCCGACGCGACGAACGCGCTCCAGCGGCTGGTCTCCCGGCTGCGCAAGGTGCTGCCGGACGGCTCGCTGGAGGGCCAGGTCAGCGGCTACCGGCTGCTCGTGGCCCCCGACGACGTCGACGCCGTGCGGTTCGAGCGCCTCGTCGCCCGGGCGCACGACGCAGACGTCGCCGGCCGGGTCGGGCTGCTGCGCGACGCCCTCGCGCTGTGGCGCGGACCGGCCCTGCAGGACGTCGGCGGGCCGGACGGCGGGATCGGCGGCGGAGCCGGTGGTGGGATCGGGGGCGGGAGCCTCGCCGCCGCCGTCACCCGGCTCGACCGGCTCCGCCTGACCGCCCTGGAGGACCGGTTCGACGCGGAGCTCGACCTCGGCCACGGCGCCGACGTGGTCGCGGAGCTGACCGACCTCGTGGCCGAGCATCCCGTGCGCGAGCGGCTGGTCGCCGCCCTGATGCGTGCGCTGGTCGCGGCCGGGCGCGACGCCGAGGCGCTGGAGGCCTACCAGCGCACACGCGAGGCCCTCGCCGACGCGCTCGGCGTGGACCCCTCGCCGGAGCTGTCGGCGCTGCACGTCGCCCTGCTGCGCGGCGAGCTGGCCCCGCGCGAGGCGACCCGGCGGACCAACCTGCGGGCCGCGCTGACCAGCTTCGTGGGCCGCGACGCCGACCTCGCCGTGGTGCGCGGCCTCGTCGCGGACCACCGGCTCACCACGCTGGTCGGGCCGGGCGGCGCGGGCAAGACCCGGCTGGCCACCGAGACTGCGGGCCTCCTGGCCGCCGACCTCCCCGACGGGGCGTGGCTGGTCGAGCTGGCCCCGCTCGGGCCCGACGACGACGTGGCGCAGGCCGCGCTGACCGCGCTCGAGCTCCGCGACGCCCTGCTCGGCGAGGGGTCCGCGCTCGACGCGACCGACCGGGTCGTCGCCGCCGTCCGCGACCGCGAGGCCCTGCTGGTCCTGGACAACTGCGAGCACGTGATCGACTCCGTGGCGCGGTTCGCCGAGCGGGTGCTCGGCGAGTGCCGGCGGCTGCGGATCCTGGCCACGAGCCGCGAGGCGATCGGCATCCCGGGCGAGGCGCTCTGGCAGGTGCTGCCCCTGGCCCTGCCGGGCGCCGACGCGGACGGCGCCGAGATCGGCGCGGCACCCGCCGTCCGCCTGCTGCGCGACCGGGCGGGCGCGGTGCGCGCCGACCTCGCCGTGGCCGCCACCGCGGGCTCGACCGCCGACGCCGGCACGCTGGCCACCATGGCGCGCGTCTGCCGGGCGCTGGACGGGATGCCCCTGGCCATCGAGCTGGCCGCCGCCCGGCTGCGCACCATGTCCATCGACCAGCTCGCCGCCCGGCTCGACGACCGGTTCCGCCTGCTGACCGGCGGCAGCCGCACCGCCCTGCCCCGCCACCGCACGCTGCGCGCCATGGTCGACTGGAGCTGGGAGCTCCTGAGCGACGCCGAGCGCACCGTCCTGCGCCGGCTGTCGGTGTTCCGCGGCGGGGCGAGCCTGGACGCCGCCGAACGCGTCTGCGCGGACCCGGCGTCGGATGTCCTGCCGGACGACGTGCTCGACCTGCTCACCGCACTGACCGAGAAGTCGCTGCTCGTCGCGGACGGCACCGCCCACGCCCCGCGCTACCGCATGCTCGGCACCATCAAGGAGTACGCGGCCGGGCGCCTGGCGGAGGCCGGGGAGGACGAGCTCGCCCGCCGGGCCCACCTGGAGTGGTGCACCGAGCTCGCCGAGACGGCCGAGCCGCACCTGCGCCGCGCCGAGCAGCTCACCTGGCTCGCCACGCTGACCGTCGAGCACGACAACCTCACGGCCGCGATGCGCGGTGCCCTCGCCGCGGGCGAGGCGGCGGAGGCCATGCGGCTGGCCGCGGGCGCCGGCTGGTACTGGTGGCTCAGCGGGCACAAGGCCGAGGGCATGGAGCTCATCGTCGCCGCCACCGAGCTGCCGGGCGAGCCGGCCGACGACGTCCAGGCCTGGGTGTACGCCCTGCTCTCGATGTTCCTGAGCACCGGGATGGGCGACGAGCACACGGCCGCCGACTGGATCCACAAGTCCTACCGGCTCAGCCGGACCAGCGAGCGCCCGCACGCCGCGCTGCCGCTGATCGTCCCGCTCGAACGCCTGCTGGTGGCCCCCGAGGAGGGCCTGGCCGCCTGGGAGTCCGTGCTGGACGACGCGGACCCCTGGGTCCACGCGCTGGCCCGGCTGCAGCTCGGCAAGCTCAAGCTCATCCTGGGCCTGGACGAGCGGGAGGCGGAGGCGGACCTCGCCCTGGCGCTGGCGGAGTTCCGGACGCTCGGCGAGCGGTTCGGCATCTCGTTCGCCCTGTCCGAGCTCGCGGACCAGGTCGCGTCGCGCGGCGAGCTCGCCGCGGCGTGCGCGCTCCACGCGGAGGCGATCGTGGTCGTCACCGAGATCGGCGCCGTCGACGACGCCATCCTGATCCGGACCCGGCAGGCCCAGCTGCACTGGCTGCTGGGCGACGCGGAGGCGAGCGCCGCCGCCATGGCCGAGGCCGAGCGGCACGCGCGCCGGGTCACGTGGCCGGGCACGCTGGGCTCGCTCGCGCTGGCCCGCGCGGAGCTCGCCCGCTGGCGCGGGGACGCCGACGCGGCGCGCGAACACCTGGCGACTGCCCGGGACCTGTGGGGCGACGACGCGGACGGGGCGCACGTGCGCGCCGTCCTGCACGACCAGCAGGGCTACCTCTCCCCCGACCTCGACGAGGCGCGCACCCACCACGCCGCCGCGTGCCGGGCCGCCGCGGAGAGCGGGCACGCGCCGATGGTCGCGATCGCCCTGGTCGGCGTGGCGGACCTGGCGCTCCGGCTCGGGGAGCACGAGCAGGCCGCGCGCCTGCTCGGGGCGAGCGCCGCGGTGCACGAGCGGCGCGACTACCGCGCCACGCCCGACATCGAGCGGGTCGAGGGGGCGGCACGGAGCCGCCTCGGCGACACGGGGTTCGCCGAGGCGGCTCGGGCGGGACGGGAGTCGGGGCTGGCGACAGGGCCGGATTCGGCGCACGAGCCGGGCTGGGAGCACCTCGCCGCGGTCACGCTCGCTTCGTGAACGTGGCACCCGCCCACACGTAGCCCACCAGGGCGATCGCGACGCACCAGCCGACGGCGACCAGCGCGGTGCCGAGCGACGGCGTGCCGGCGAGCAGCCCCCGGACGGTCTCGATGATCGGCGTGAACGGCTGGTACCTCGCGAACTGCGCCAGCCCGGGGCCCATCGTGTCTGCCGGGACGATCGCGCTGCTGAAGAACTGCAGCATGACCAGCGGCACGGAGGCCAGGCCCGCCGTCTCGGGCGACTTCGCGGCCAGGCCGAGCGCGACGGTCAGCCAGCCGGTCGCGAACCCGAGCAGAACCACCATGCCGGCCACGCCCAGCCAGTCCAGGGGTCCCGCCGCGGGGCCGAACCCGAGCAGGAACGCCACCCCGAGCAGGGCCGCGACGGCCACGACGTTGGTGAGCAGGCTGGCCACGACGTGGCCCGTCAGCACGGCGCTGCGCGAGACGTCCATGACCTTGAACCGGTTGATGATCCCCTTGGTCATGTCGGAGTTCACCGCGGTGGCCGTGGACCCCAGGCCGTAGCAGACGGCCAGCAGGATCAGGCCGGGGGTCGCGTAGTCGATGTAGTCGACGCCGACGTCGAAGGCGTCGCCGAACATGTAGACGAACATCAGCAGGATGATGATCGGCATCAGCACGGCGTTGAAGACGGCGGTCGGGTTGCGGGCGATGTGCTTGAAGTTCCGGCGCAGCATGACGACGGCGTGGGGCGCGGCGCTCATCGGGCGGCCTCCTTCTCGGTCACAGGGGCGGTGGTCGGGGCGGTCGTCGCGGCGGCGTGTCCCGTCAGGGCGAGGAAGACGTCGTCCAGGTCGGGGGTGTGCACGGACAGCTCCTCCGCGCTCAGGGAGTACTCGTCGAGCCGGTCCAGCAGGGTGCGCAGCGACCGGGTGCCGCCGTCGCCGGGCACGCGCAGGCTGAGCGCGTCGTCGTCCCGCGTGGCGTCCGCCAGGACCCGGGCGGCGGCGTCGAGCTCCGCGACCGTGGCGAACCGCAGCCGCACGTGGGTGCCGGGGATCTGGCGCTTGAGCTCGTCGGCCGTGCCCTGGGCCACGATGCGGCCCTGGTCCAGGACGGCGATCCGGTCGGCGAGCTGGTCGGCCTCCTCCAGGTACTGCGTGGTCAGGAAGATGGTCACGCCGTCGGCCACCAGGTCGCGGATGATTGCCCACATGGTGCGGCGGCTTCGCGGGTCCAGGCCCGTGGTCGGTTCGTCCAGGAAGATGATCTCCGGGTCGCCCACCAGGGTCATGGCCAGGTCGAGCTTGCGGCGCATGCCGCCCGAGTAGGTCGACGCCGGCTTGTGCGCCGCCTCGGTCAGCTCGAAGCGCTCCAGCAGCTCCGCGACGGACCGGCCGCCGGCCCGGCCGTTGAGATCGACCATGAGCTGGAGGTTCTCAGCCCCCGTGAGCAGCTCGTCGACGGCGGCGAACTGGCCGGTCACGCCGATCGCGGCGCGCACTGCCTTCGCCTCGGTCGCGAGGTAGTGGCCGGCGACACGTGCCGTGCCGCCGTCGGGCCGGGTCAGGGTGGTCAGCAGGTTCACCGTCGTCGTCTTGCCGGCGCCGTTGGGGCCGAGCAGCGAGAAGATGGTGCCGGCCCGGACGTCGAGGTCGATGCCGTCGAGCACCACCTTGTCCTTGAAGGTCTTGCGCAGTCCCGAGACCGCGATCGCGAGGTCGCGCATCACATGACCCCCAGCATCAGGGCGATCGTGCCGCCGGTGGCCATGAGCAGCGTGGTGCCGGCGTGCATCCCGATGGACAGCCGCAGGTCCTGCTTCTTCCAGACGAACCACGGGCCGGGGAAGAAGAAGATCACGCGGGAGAGGAACACCCAGGGCGACCAGAGGTGGTAGAGCGAGAAGAGGACGGTGCTCAGCACCGGGGCCCAGGCGCCGAGGTGGGCCAGGCGCGGCATCAGGAAGCCGCGGAACCAGTACTCCTCGATGAGCGGCAGCGTGAAGCCCGTGAACGGGATGGACGCGGCGAGCGTGATGATCATGACCGTGCGGTCGTTGCCCTCCAGGTACGTGGTGGCACTCGCGCCGACGTCGTCGAACGGGAGCCACGTGAAGAAGGCCTCGAAGACGGCGGTGTCCAGGACGGTGAGCACCGAGGACAGCACGATGAACCAGGCCATGAGGCCGGCGATCATGCCGATCAGGCGGCCGCGCGGGACCGGCTTGTCCAGGTAGCCGAGCACGCCCCGCAGGGTGTACCGGCCGGTGCGGTAGCGGCCGAGCCAGAGCAGGCCGAACTGGAGCGGGTAGAGCACGATGACCAGGGCGATCGCCCAGCCGAGGAACGACGGGTAGTCGATGGCCCGCACCAGCGGCTGGGCGACGAGCAGGTAGACGGCGACGATCAGGACACCGGGCACGAGGTGCAGCGCGATGGACAGGGGCAGCGAGTGGCGCTCGGCGAGCAGCAGCTCGGCGACGCGGTTGGTACGCGTGTCTTCGACGAAGGCCGTGGGGCCGGACAGGTTCTCCATGCCGAGGATGCTGTCGGCACCCGCGGACACGACGCTGACACGGCCCTGACACGGCTGTCGGACCGCCGTCAGCACGTATCACCCGTTCGTTTGCACAACTCCTGGTGTGCAGTGGCACTATTTGCCCGGCCGGTCCGGCCGGACACTCTACGCAGAGGGGGCAGTGCGCGTGACGAACACGGGTGCGCGTCGGGCTGACGTCGCCAGGCTCCGCACCGCGTTGGCCGGGCTGTCGGACGACGCCGCACCGTCGAGCAGGACCGGGCCGTCAGCCGCCGGACGGTTGGGCGACCGGGCACCGCGCCCCGAGTGCCGCTCGACGCGGGCCTCGATCCACGACTACCTCTCGGGGCGGCTGCTCCCCTACCGCCGGCACCGGCTGGAGCGGCACCTGGACGGCTGCGCGGCGTGCATCCGCGCGTTCATCGACGTCCGCCAGGTGTCCTGGAACCGCAGCGCCCTGGACCGGCGGCTGGTCGCCGAGGACCACCGGGGCGGGCGGCACCGCCGTCCGCCCCGGCGCTCGGGTCAGCCCGCCCGGACCGCCACCTCGAAGACCCGGGCCACGTCCGGGGTGTAGTTCGACGGGTCCGTGATCACGAGCCGCACCTGGTCGACGGCGGCCGCCGGGCCGGACACGCTGACCAGGCCGAGCGTGTTGTCGTCGAAGGCGCCCGCCTGCTGCCACCCGGCGGAGGTGTGCACCTCGACCGTGAAGTCGCGCAGCACGTTCACCGAGCCGCCGCCGATGAACCCGCTGTACACGTCGACCTGGTCGACGACGGTGGGCGCGTCGAGCGTGATCGTCAGGGTGGGCGTGGTGTCCCCCGCCGCCGACAACCAGCGGCCCGCGTTGGTGCAGTCGCCGTCCACCGCCTTGGCCGCGCCGGTGGTGGCGCTGTTGGACGACGACGCGACCGCCGTGGCCCCGACCGCCGCGTGGTCCGCGCACGGCGACGCGTACGGCTGGTCGGCGAGCCACGCCTTGATCATCGCGCCCTGGTGCTCGCCCCCGAGCAGGTTCCAGTCGTGGTCGAACATCTGCGGCTTCCAGTAGTTGTCGAAGATCCACGCCGTCCAGCTGATGTGCGGCCGGGCGTCGAGGTACTGGCGCAGCGGGATGCCCCAGCCCGACGTCGTGCCCTGGGTGACGGTCGGGTCGGAGAACTCGCCGGGCGGGTTCCAGCCGAACTCCGTGAGGATCACCGGGATCTGCTGGGCCGCGTTGCCGAACTTGGCGTCCAGGTTCGCCGCCGTCGCGTCCCCCTGGTTGGGGTACAGGTGGTAGACGTACGCGATGTCGTTCCCGGCGATCGGGTCGGCCGCCGCCTGGTTGACGTACGTGCTCCACTGCGGGCCGCCCATGAGCAGCAGCGTGTCGGGCGCGACGGCCCGGATGTCGTCGACCACGGGCTGAATGTACGCCTTCCAGGTGGCCCAGCTCGCCGGGGCGACGGGCTCGTTGAACACCTCGTAGATGACGTTCGGCACGTCGGCGTACAAGGGCGCCACGTAGTCCCAGAACTCCGCGACCGTGGACTGCGGCACGCCCGTGCTGCCGTAGTCGGACACGTAGTGCAGGTCCACGATGATGTAGATGCCCAGGTCCACGGCCTGCTGCACGTACGGGTCCACGTACTGGGCCACGTTGTCCTCGACGCTGAGCGACCCCCAGACCGTGACGGGCAGGCGCACGACGTCGGACTGCCAGCCGTCGGACACGGTCATGTCGATCACGTCGGAGATCGGCCTCGGGTGGCACTCGGGGCACTCGGCGTTGTGTCGCGGCGCCAGCACGGACACGCCCCGGAGCTGGACGGGGGTGCCGGCGGCGTTGACGATCTTGTTGCCGGAGGTGCCCAGCCGCGAGACGGCGGCGGGGGCGGCTTCCGCGGCCGGGGCGACGTCGGGCGAGAGGGCGGCTTGCGCGACCTTGGCGCGCTGGACGGCAGCGGGAGCGATGTCGGCGGGCGCGGCACCGGCGGCTCCCGACGCCGGGACCACCAGGCCCAGACCGGCCACGACGAGCGCGAGCGTCGCGGCGGCGAGCGCGTGCCGCCGGGGCGGCCGGGCGGCGGGTCGGGAGACGGGCGGAGCAGGGCTGGTGGGCTGGGGCGCGCGGCCCCCGAACAGGATGTTTCGCAGCACGATGGTTCTCCGTTCTTCGTTGAACGAGCGGTCGAGCTCCGTCATGAAGAGCAGCACAGCTGAGATCGGTCGGATGCCTTGAGATCGGTCGGTCGATCGACCGATCTCAGGTCATCGGACCGATCTCGGCGAGTTCGGTCACCTGCCTCTGATCACCTCCCCCTCAGTCGCGGTGCGTGCGGATGTGGTCCGGCCAGGCGAGCGTGATGCCGAGGGTGTCGGTGAGCAGGCGCTGGTAGTCGGCGAGCCGCTCGGGGTCGCTGCGCACCTTGCGGGGCGGCAGGCCGCGGTCGAGACAGAACGCGACGAGCGCCCCGACGGCCTCGCCGATGCCCCACTCCACGGGATGCAGCCGGTAGCAGCCGTTGGTGATGTGCGTGGTGCCGATGTTCTTGCCGGCGGGGAGCAGGTTCTCCACCCGCACCGGCACGAGGGCGCCGAGCGGCACCTGGAACGGGTACGCCTCGATGTCCACGTAGGTGCGGCCGGCGGTGCTGGGGTGCAGGTCGATCCGGTAGCGGCCGAGCCCCACGGTGTCGGGGAAGACCTCGCTGCCCGCTCCGTCGGGCCGCGCCTGGACGCCCACGTGCTGCTCGGTGACGGTCAGCTCCGCCTTGATGCGGCGGGCCTCGCGGATGTACGGGGTCTTGGCCAGGCCGTCGGGCGTGCCGGTCACGTCGGGGCGCAGGCGCAGGCCGGGGTAGCCCGTGCCGCCGTCTGGCCGCGGGGCCTCGGTCTGGAGCCAGTGCAGGAACGAGAACGACAGCTCCCGGGAACCCGCGAGCGCCGCCGCGCGGGCGGCGTCGTCGACGCCGGGGCCGAGCAGGGGCGCCGCCCAGTAGTCGATCTGGGGCCAGTTGACGATCGTGACGTCGCGGACGGCGCCGTCGGCGAAGTTCTCGCGGGCCAGGACGCGGCGGAAGGTCCACAGCGGGAAGTGGGCGTTGCGGGCGTGGTCGGCCTCGAACAGGCGCGAGGTGCGCGGCTGCAGGGTGATGGGCACGACGTCGTCGAAGGAGAGCTGCGGGCCCGGCCAGAAGGGTGCGACGGCGGTGCGCCAGTGGGCGTAGCCGGCGGGGCGGTCGACGGTGTGGTCCTCGCCGGGCCGGTGCTCCAGGGCGAAGCACCAGGAGATGGCCTGCTGGTCCAGCGGGTCGGCGACGGCGGGGGCGTGCGGCTCGCCGGTCTCGTCGTGGCCCTCGGCGCCGACGACGTGCTCGACGTCGGCGAGCTCCAGGAGGTCGCCGAGCTCGGTGGCGTCCACGACGTAGTCGGCGTGCACGGTGGTCTCGTGGCCGTCGCGGGTGTCGCGCAGGGTGACGGCGTCCACCTCGTCGCCGGAGGTGTGGGCGGCGACGGGCTCGTGGCACAGCAGCAGCTCGATCTGCCCGCCGGCGCGCCAGGGCGCGATCATCTCCTCCAGGACGGCGGCCGCGACGCGCGGCTCGTGGCACAGGTGGCTGACGATGCCGAGGCCGGGGTCCAGCAGCGGGTCCGCGGCGGCGCGGGGGGTCAGGGGGTAGTTGCGGCGGTAGTAGTCGCGCACCCGACGGCGCAGCTCGGCGTACCCGGGCGGGGCGTACCGCTCCTCGATCCAGGTGTGCTCGTCCGGGGGCACGGCCTGCGCGGTGAGCTGACCGCCGAGCCAGTCGGTGGGCTCGGTCAGCACCACGCGCCGGCCCAGCCGGGCCGCGGTCAGCGCGGCGGCCACGCCGCCCATGCCGCCGCCCACGATCAGCACGTCCGTCTTGCGCTCGCCGTTACCCGCGCTCATCCAGGGTTCCCCTTCGTCGGTGCTGCTGGTCCGGCCGGCGGCGCGGCCACGGTCTCTCCGTCGACGACGACGCACTCCACGAGCACGTCCGCGACCGGCTCTCCGGGCTCGTCGAGCATCCCGACGAGCGTGTCGATGGCGACGCGGCCCACCTCGCGGCGCGGGATCTGCAGGCAGTCCCAGCGCACTGCGGCGTCGGGGGCCACACCCTCCAGGACCGCGACGGAGACGTCGCGCGGCACGGTCAGCCCGCGGGCGGCGAGCTGCTCGGCGAGCGGGTGGGCGAGCCACTCGGCGTCGGCGACCACGGCGGTGACGGCGCCGGCGGCGACCGCGTCGAGCCAGACGGCGTCGAGAGCGCCGTCCTCCAGGCCGGGGCGCGCGGGCGAGAGGTCCCGCAGGCCGCGCCGCGCGACGGCGGACTCGTAGCCCCGCCGCCGGTCCGCGTACGACTCCTCCTCGATGCCGGCGCGCAGGTAGGCGACCCGCTCGTGCCCGAGGTCGGCCAGGCGGTCGACGATCGCGGCGGCGGCCGACTCGTAGTCGGGCACGACGCACGTGATGCGCGTTCCGGGCACCTCGCGGCGGCCGATGTGCACGAACGGGTAGCCGTCGGCCTCCAGCCGGGCCAGCTCCGCACGGTCGGCGGCGACGCCGAGCAGCACCGCGCCGTCGGCCACGTTGAGGCGGTTGACGCCGTCGCGGTACACGCGGCGCCGTCCGTCGCTGCCGCCCGTGGAGGTGAACAGCACCAGGTCGTGGTCGATCTCCTCGGCCCGCTCCTCGATGCCGAGCAGGAACTCGAAGTAGAAGTCCTCGCGCGCCCGCGGGAACACCGCCTCGAAGGTGTGCACGCCGAGCAGGCGGTTACGGCCGGTGCGCAGCTTGCGCGCCGTCGGGTTGGGCACGTAGCCCAGCTCCTTGATCGCGTCCTGGATGCGCCGGACCGTGGCCTCCGGGATGCGCGCGGCATCCGTGTCCCCGCCGATCACGCGGGACACCGCGGACTGCGAGACGCCGGCCAGCCGGGCGACGTCGGACTGGCGGGGCGCCCGGGCGCGGCGCGGGGTGGTGGTCACTCGTTCTCCTGGGTCGGCTCCGGGGTGGCTTCCGGAAGGGTGCGGTCGGCGGCGTGCAGCCAGCAGCGGGCCCAGCGGCCCTCGCCGAGGTCGGTGCGCGGCGGCGCCTGCGTGCGGCACACGTCCATGGCGAACGGGCACCGCGGGTGGAACCGGCAGCCGGCCGGCGGGTCGATGAGGCTGGGCGGCTCGCCCAGGCCGTCGGCGTCGGCGTCGAACAGCGCCTCCCGGTCACGCGCGCCCCGGCCCGGGTCGGGCGACGACTCCACCAGCAGCCGCGTGTACGGGTGCTGCGGGTCGGCGATGACCTGCTCCTTGGGCCCGCCCTCGACCATCTCCCCGGCGTACATCACCACGATGTCGTCGCACAGGTAGCGGGCGCTCGCGATGTCGTGCGTGATGTAGAGCAGGGCCAGGCCGTCCTCGGTCCGCAGCCGGTCGAGCAGGTTGAGCATCTCCAGGCGGATGGACACGTCGAGCATCGAGATGGGCTCGTCGCCGAGCAGCACCTTGGGCTCCACGGCCAGCGCGCGGGCGATGACGACGCGCTGCCGCTGCCCGCCCGAGAGCTCGTGCGGGAACTTGTCCACGTACTGCTCGGCGGGCGTCAGGGCCACGCGCTCCAGCAGCTCCCGCACCCGCCGGTCCAGCTCCGCCTTGCCGCGCACCCCGTGGTGCAGCCTGAGGGGGCGCTCCAGGTTGTGCCGCACCCGGTGCAGCGGGTTCAGCGAGCCGAACGGGTCCTGGAAGACGATCTGCACGTCCTTGTGATACCCACGCTCCACGCGCCCGCGCCGCTGCCGCACGGGCTCGCCCTCCAGCGCGATCTCGCCGCTCGTGGGCGTGTAGAAGCCGGCCAGCAGCCGGGCCAGCGTCGTCTTGCCGCTGCCCGACTCCCCCACGAGCGCGACCACCCGGCCGCGATGCAGCGCCAGCGAGGCGCCCTCCACGGCGCGCACCACCGAGCGGGCGCCCACGGCCGAGCGCACCTCGAAGTGCTTGGTCACGTCCACGGCCTCCAGCACGGGTACGTCGGGCGCCCCGGCGCCGGTCGCGGACGGCGTGGGAACGGTCGTCGCGGTCATTGGGATCCTCCTTCGGTGCGGACGGTCACTGGGTCGGACGCCGGGCCGGACGCGACGCCGGTCGGCCCGGACGCCGAGTCAGGTGCCGGGTCCGGTCGCGCGGTCGGGTCGTGCAGCCGGCAGGCGACGGCGTGCCCGCCCGTCGTCACGAGCTCCGGCAGGTGCGTGTCGCACCCCTCGAAGCGGTCCGCGCACCGCGGGTGGAACGGGCAGCCCGACGGCGGACGGCGCAGGTCGGGCGGCGTGCCGGGGATCCCGGTGAGCCGGGTCAGGGGCGCGTGCAGCGGCGGGAACGAGTCGCGCAGCCCGCGCGTGTAGGGGTGGCGCGGGTCGTCGTAGAGCTCCCGCGCGGTGCCGAGCTCCACGATGCGCCCGGCGTACATGATGGCGATGCGGTCGGCGAGCTCCAGCAGCAGGGACAGGTCGTGCGTCACGAAGACGACGGCGAACCCCAGCGTCCGGCGCAGCCGCAGCACCTGGGCCAGGATCTGCCGCTGCATGACGACGTCGACCGCCGTCGTCGGCTCGTCCATGACCACCAGCTCCGGGCCGCACGCGAGCGCCAGCGCGATGCTGGCGCGCTGCCGCATGCCGCCCGACAGCTCGTGCGGGTAGCTGCGCGCCCGGTCCCCCGAGATGCCCACGGTCGCCAGCAGCTCGGCGGCGCGCGCCCAGGCGGCGTCCTTGCTCAGCGTCCGGTCGTGGGTGCGCAGCGCGTCGGCGAACTGCGCGCCGAGCCGCATCACGGGGTTCAGGGCGTCCATGGCGCTCTGCAGCACGATCGACAGGGAGGTCCAGCGCAGCGCCCGCAGGGCCTTGGGGCTCGCGGTGACCAGGTCGACGGCGGCCCCGCCGTCGCGCGGCTGGAAGACGATGCTGCCCGCGGTGGTGACGGCGGGCGGCCGCTGCAGCCTCGTGAGGGCAGTGATCAGGGTCGACTTGCCGGAGCCGGACTCCCCCGCCACGCCGAGGATCTCGCCGCGGCGCAGCGTGAAGGTGACGTCGGCGCAGGCGCGCACCGGGTCGCCGTCGGTCACGTACTCCACGGTCAGGCCGGTGACGCGCAGGACGTCGCCTGTGGTGCCGGTGGTGTCCTGCTCGGCGTCGGACTGCTCGGTCTCAGGCACGAACTGGGTGACCATCAGGCATCGCTCCCTACGGACGTCTGCTGCGCGCGGCGCACCACGGAGCGCCGCACCGTGCGCAGCTTGGGGTTGGCCAGCTCGTCGACGCCGAAGTTCACGAGCGTCGCCGCCGTCGCGACGAGGGCGATGCACAGGCCCGGGGGCACGAACCACCACCACATGCCGCGCAGCACCGCGCTCTGCTGCTGGGCTGCCTGGATCATGGTGCCCCAGCTGATCGCGCCGGAGTCGGAGATGCCGAGGAACGCGAGTCCCGCCTCGGCCATGACGCCGCCGATGACGCCCGACAGGAACATCGCGGCGATCCAGCCGGTCAGGTGCGGCAGCACCTCGTGGAACAGCAGCCGGTGGTGCGGTTCGCCGAGGGTGCGCATGGCGAGCACGAAGTCGCGGTTGCTCACGCTCATGGCCTGGGCGCGGATGGTGCGGGCGCCGCCCGACCAGCCGAAGAACCCGATGATCAGCGCGATCACCCACAGCCCCGTGCCCTGCATGTACCCGGCCACGATGAGGATGAGCGGCAGCACCGGCATGACGATGAACAGGTTGGACAGGAAGTTGAGCCAGGAGTCGGTACGACCGCCGAAGTACCCGGCCGGGAGCCCGACGAGGATCGCGAGCGCCGTGCCGATCACCGCCGAGAGGAACCCGACGAACAGCGAGCCGCGGGCGCCCTCGATGGTCTGGGCCAGCACGTCCTGGCCGAACTGGGTGGTGCCGAGCCAGTGCTCGGCGCTGGGCGGCAGGCCGATGGCCGTCAGGTCGTTGGCGCGGGGGTCGAGGCCGGGGATGCTCGACGTCAGCCACGGCCCGAGCAGCGCGAGGAGCACGAAGAAGCCGATGACGGAGAGGCCGACGCGGACCTTCCAGCCTCTGACAAGACCTGCACCGAGGAGTCCTGATCTCATGGCGCTCACCCCTGTTCCCGGATGCGCGGGTCGAGCACCACGTACAGGGAGTCGGCCAGGAGGTTGGCGAGCAGGGTCGCGAGCGTCACGATGAGAAAGACCCCCTGCATCATCGGGTAGTCACGCTTGTTGAGGGACTCGAACAGCAGGTAGCCGATGCCGGGATAGCTGAACACGGTCTCGGTCAGGAGCGCCCCGCCGATGACGCCGCCGAGCGCCATCGCGAAGCCGGTGAAGCTCGGCAGCATGGCGTTGCGCGCGGCGTAGCGCAGGATGACGCGGCCGCGGGAGAGGCCCTTGGCCTGGGCGAGCAGCACGTAGTCCTCCCGGACGGTCGTGACCGTCATGTTTCGCATGCCAAGGAGCCAGCCGCCGAACGCGGAGAACACGATGGTCGCGGCGGGCAGCGCGCCGTAGTGCATGACCGAGGCGAGGAACGGCAGGTTGAAGCCCTCGGCGAGGTTGGCGTCGTAGCCGCCCGACAGGGGGAACCAGCCGAGCACGAACCCGAACACCCACAGGGCCAGCAGCGCGACCCAGAAGTACGGCACGGACGACAGGAACGCCGTCAGCGGCGTGAGGATCGAGTCGAGCCGGCTGCCCGCCTTCCAGCCGGCGATCACGCCGAGGCCGGTGCCGAGCACGAACGCGAGCACGGTGGTGGTGCCGACCAGCAGCAGCGTCCAGGGCAGCGCCTCCAGCACGAGCTCACTGACGGGCACGGGGAAGTTGACGACGGAGACGCCGAGGTCGAACCGGGCGAGCTGCCCCAGGTAGCCGAGGAACTGCTCGCCGAGATTCTGGTCGGGGTCGCCGAAGATCGCCCGGATGCTCTCCAGGGTCTCCGGCGGCACCTGCTGCCCGCTGACCCGCTGCAGCTCCTCCACGATCGCGGAGGACGGGTCCCCCGGCATCAGGCGCGGCAGCAGGAAGTTGAGCACGATCGCGGCGGCGGCCGCCGCGACGTAGAAGCCCAGCCGGCGCAGCAGGAACCCCCAGCGGCGCACCGCCCGCACGGCCGCGGGCCGGCCGACCGGCGCCGGGCGAACCGGCGCGGGCGCCTCCGTCGTCGTCATGGTCAGCCCTCCGCCGGCTCGAGGCCGAGCAGCGTGAGGATGAGGTCCGGCCCCATCCCGACGAAGGGGATGTGGTCGAAGTTGTCCGGCGTCGGCCAGCCAGACCAGCGCGTCGCGTTGATCTCGACGAAGTAGAAGTTGTCGTACAGCGGGCTGAACGGCACCTCGTCCACGACGAGATCCTGCATCCGCAGGCCCAGCTCCTTGAGCTCCGCCTCGTCGTCGGTGCTCTCCATCGCCGCGATGATCTCGTCGGCCTCGGGGTTGGAGAAGCGGCCCTGGTTGAGGGTCGCCTTCTCCCCCACCGGCACCACGAAGTCGCCGTCCAGGAAGCCGTAGACGCCGTAGATGCCGGCGCCGCCCGTGGACGCCGCGGTGATGTCGAAGTCGCCCAGGTTCATCGCGTCGTAGTAGCCCGCGGTGGGCTGCCCTGCGGGCTTGACCTCGACGCCGAGCGTGTCGCGCCAGCCGTTGATGAGGATGTCGGCGTAGCTGCCCCAGGCCCAGTCGTTGTTGAACAGGATGGTCGGCTGGTAGCTCTCGCCGTCCTTGACCAGGGCGCCGTCCTTGACGGTCCAGCCGCCGTCGGCCAGCTCGGCCTTCGCGGCCTCGGCGTCGACGGGCCACGGGTCGGCGAGCTCCGGGTTGATCCAGTCGGCGTAGACCGTGGCGTTCAGCCCGGTGGGTCCGGCCTCGGTGCCGGGACGCTGGAGCGTGGTGGTGATCGCGGTGCGGTCCATGGTCATGGCCAGCGCGCGGCGCACGTGGACGTCGTCGAACGGGGGCCGGCCGGCGTTGAACATCGCCGACATTGCGCCGCCGTTCGGGTAGAGCTGATACAGGTTGTGCTCCGGGTCCTTGGCCGTGTACTCCTGCTCGCCGTTGGCCCAGGAGCCCTGCGCGATGTCGATGTCCCCGCGCAGGAGCTGCGCCTTGGCGGCGTCCGCGCTGGTGGGGATGATCTTGTAGGTCGACATGGGCAGCTCGCCGCCCCAGTAGTCGTCCCGCGCGGTGAGCGTGACCTGCTGCGGCTTGAACTCGGTGAGCGTGAACGGCCCCGTGCCGACGGGCTCCGGGTTGGTCCAGGTGTTGAGGTCCTGGTCGCGCCAGATGTGCTCCGGCACCATGGGCAGCAGGATGTTGGCGAACTGCTTGACGGTGGCGAACGACGGCTCCACGAACGTGACCGTGAACGTCAGGTCGTCCACCTTCTCGGCCTTCTCGTAGGTGACGCCGGCGATCGAGAACTCCGGCTGCTCGATCGGCAGGTTCAGCGAGAAGACGGCGTCGTCGGCCGTGAAGGGCTCGCCGTCCGAGAAGGTGACGCCGTCGCGCAGGTGGACTGTCAGCGTGGTGCCGGCGTCGTCGAACTCCCAGCTCTCCGCGAGCCACGGCTCGACCACGGCGCCGTTGCTGTAGTCGACGCGCATGAGCGGCTCGTAGACCAGCTCCATGTTGGGCGCCTTGTCGACGGCGGGGCCCACCACGTTGTAGTTGTGGACGAACGTGGTGCCGCCGTCCGTCTTGCCGTAGATCATCGTGTCGTCGCGCCCGCCCGCGGTCCCGTCGCCGGACGACGAGCCGCCCGCACAGGCCGAGGTGAGCAGGACGAGTGAGACGACCAGCGCTGAAACGCGCCGCCCGAACGATCGTGCGTGTCCCATGCCAGATCCCTTCCGCTTCGTCGAGGTGGATCACCGCGCATCTGCTGCGCATGTCTGCTCATACGTATGAGCAGCGGCTCGCAACGGTGCGGAGGGTTGCTCTTACGTATGAGCGAGGACATTAGGGGCGGGTCGGGCGGGGTGTCAACACCCTCGTGCTGGAGGTTTTGGAACGCGAGGTTCAGGGGAGCTCGCGGGCCTCGGGCGGCAGCTCGTCGTCGACCGCCGCCCGGACGAACTGGACCAGGGAGTGCTCCGGACCGAGGGTGAACCGCTTGGAGACCTTGAAGACCGGGTAGGCGCCGAACTGAGGGCTCTGGACCGCGGCGGTGCGCTGGTCGGCGTCGTAGGTCCAGTGCGCGTCCGTGCCGTGGCGCACGATCACCTCGCCCACGTAGGCGCCCATGCCGAGGCTGAAACCCTTGTCGAGGTCCGCGGGGGACGCAGACTCCAGGAGGGTGCCGATCAGGACCTCAAGCGCGGTGATCGACTCGACGGTGTAGTCGAAGAGGTCGGCGGCACGAGAATTCACGACGAACTCGTCCGCGAGACGGCGCATGAGCTCCGCCGTCTCCGCGTCGCTGGGCGGGCGGACGTGGCCGGATGCCTTGGGTTTCCTGCGCCACCATGCCATGCGGTCATCATGTCAGGGCGCCGGCGAGGTGCGCTTCTAGCCCGTCATTGGGCCCCGAATCAGCGTGATTTCGGGCCCAATGACTGGGTAGAAGCGCACCTCTTCGCGCACGCGGTGCCGTTCGGCGGGTGAAAGTTTCCTGTTCTGGAAAACTGGAATCTTGACATGACGCTCCGCCAGGCGGAAGCATTGAATACGCCGCGGATCGACAACCACAGGGAAGACTCAATGCAGGCCACTTCCGTACTGAAAGGCTTGGCATTCGGCCGCCTTTTCGAGACGTTCGAACGGAGTGCCTTTCGGTTGGAGACCCTGGCCGAGTACGACGTCGAGGACGAGCCGGAGGAGATGGCCCGGTTCCTCGCCGGCAAGGACATGGGTCCCCACTGGCTCGACAATCCCTGGGTCCGCTCGATGACGAACAAGGGCAAGGCGATCTCTCGCGTCCATGTCCTGCGGTCTCCGCTGACGGATTATCTGCGCTACGAGCTGTCCACGTACCCCGGAAACATCAGGGCCGGCGAGACGATCGGCATCATCGACCTGGCCGACCAGCAGGTGACCGGCCTGCCCGACCACGACTTCTGGATCTTCGACGACCGCACCGTCTACCGAATGCACTACACGGCCGACGGAAAGTTCCTCGGCGGCGAGCTCTTGCCCGAGGAACGACTCCAGGAATACCTGGCATGGCGAGATCTGGCACTGGCCCATGCCGTGCCGTTCGCGTCCTACTGGGACCGAAAACTCATGACCACAGATCCGGTCTGAAATACCTCGCGGACCTCCCCCGGCCCGACAGCTCGCAGACAAATTGATTGACCGGCTCCGTTTCCGGCAGCCAGGATTACAGCCGTGACCTCGTCGAACAGGAGCCGGGACCGGTTCCGCGCCCTCGCGGCCGAGACCATGGACGCCGTCCGCGCCGGAAGCTACAGCGCACACGGACAGCGCGTCGACATCGCCGACCAGGTCGTGACCGCCGTCGCGGAGACGCGCCTGATCCTCCCCGACACACCGGTACTCGAGGGCGCCGCCTGGTCCGGCCCCACCACGGTCGAGGTGCGCGACGAGTCCAGCCTCGCGGCGGCCCGGCGTCTCGGCCCGGGCACCGCCTGCCTGGTCTTCGCCTCCGCACGCAACCCGGGCGGCGGGTTCCTCAACGGCGCCCAGGCTCAGGAGGAGGCGATAGCGCGCAGCTCCGCGCTGTACGCGACCCAGACCACCGTGCCAGAGTTCTACGAGCACCACCGCCGCGAGACGTCCCTGCTCTACAGCGACCGGGTCATCCTCTCCCTCGACGTCCCGGTCATCCGGGACGACGACGGCGCCCTGCTCGCCGAGCCCTACCCGGTCACCTTCCTGACGGCGGCGGCGCCGAACCGCTCCGCGATCGAGCGCAACCAGCCGACCGCGGTGGGCGACGTCACGGCTACCCTGGCCCGCCGGGCCGTACGGGTGCTCGACGTCGCCGCCGCCCACGGCAGCCGCCGGATCGTCCTCGGCGCGTGGGGCTGCGGGGTGTTCGGCAACGATCCCGCCGACGTCGCGTCGACGTTCGCCGAGGCGCTGGCCGAGCGACCGAGGTTCGAACACGTCGTGTTCGCGATCCTCGACTCGCGGCCGGGGCAGCCGGTGCTCGGTGCTTTCAAGGGGCGCCTGCAGACCTCGGTGGCCCGGCCGTGAGCCCAGTGCTCGTGCGCCGCGTCGTCTACTCCACGGTGATCACGTCCGGCATCGCCAGGGCACGCCACCGCTACAGGTCTGGGTCGGTCCCGGTGAGCTCGGCGGCCAGCAGCGTCCACGCCGTCCCGTGGCCGACCAGCACGACGTCGCGCCCAGGATGCTCCGCGACGATCTGCCGCACGGCGTCGGCCACCCGTGACCGCGTCCGGCTGATCGGCTCCCAGCCCGGACGCACCTCGGAGTACGGAGTCGCGAAGGCCTCACGAATGACGTCCACGAAGTCCGGTACCCATCCGGTGCCTGAGCGGTCGTGCTCCCGCAAGTCGTGCATCACCGGAACGTCCCGCCCGGTCAACAGAAGTGCCGTGCGCGCTGCCTTCGGCTCGGGCGAGGTGAACCAGACGGCGTCGTCAGACCACGGCGCCCGCGCAGCCAGGTCCGCGATCTGGTGCTCGTGCTCAGGGTCCAGGACCCACGTCGACGCCGGGACGGTCGGGTCGAGGATCGGGCGGCCGTGCCGGACCAGGTAGAGAACCACCGCGCAAGGCTATGCCGCGCTCCGGAAGCGCTCCGACGGCGCCGCGCCCGGATGAGCACGGCCATCGCTCGCTAGGACAGGGTTTCACCGGCGGCTTCCCGGCCACGAGCCACGCCCTGATGGAATGCGGAAAGTCCCGTGGTGCCGCGCGTGGGCCGGCAGGTTGCTTCGGGAAGCCGAACCTTCGGCGTCCTTGGCTTCAGCCGATGAGAAAACCGTTCTGCCAGGCGAGGGAGTTGTCGACGAATCGCAGCGGCGTCGATGAGATCCCATGACTCGTCTGGCTGTACTCGCTCGATCCCCACCGTTGGGATGTCGTTCTCGGCATCAGACATCACGTCCCAGAAGTCGTCCTCGTCCGCCCCGCCTGTGACACGTGACCAGGCCTCGACAGCACACGAGGAGATCGACTCGAACGAGATCTCCGGATTCGAACCGTCGACGAGCGGGTGCTCGACCAGCAAGTCCGGATCAGCCGTCGCCGCCTCGAAGGTGCTTCTGCCCAGAAGGATCAGTCCGTCGCGGAAATCCATGAACGTGTCGTCACTGACATAGCCCTCGATCAGGAACATCGCCGCCGCCATCGTCTGCGTGTCCGCCTGATGTGAGAGGGCGGTGGCCACAACGCAGAACGCAACGATCTCCGGTGCGCTCAGACTCCCCGCCAGTACGTCAACGACGCACTCACTCAAGGTCTCGTGGTCCCAGGCGCCATCTGCCTCAGCACGCGCTCGGACCTCATCAACCACCCGCCAGACCGTCTCGACATCCACGCGGTGAACGGTAGCCAGGCTCACTGACATGCTTGGCGTGACCACACCTCCTGCATTGCGGCCAGGCGCAATCGATCCCAACGGATCATCCTGTTCGGGTGACACCGACGCGGCAGTCGTCGAGCATGCTGGCTCCGGGCCCAGCGGCGACGAGGCAGGAGAACCACCATGAGTGAGCCGACACCGATCAACCGCATCTTCCGTCGCCCCGCCGACACCACGGAGTCGCGCGAGTCGTCGGCGCTGCTCGCCGGCGCGGTCGCCTTCGTGCTCGGGTTGCTCGTCGGGCTCATCGTGTTCCAGGGTCGCGACGTGCCGATCTCCGGACGCGGCTCGATCGGCGACTTCGCCGCGATCGGCGGGGCACTGGTCGCGATCGCGGCGGTCCTCTTCGGCTGTGTGTCGCGGCGCGGCCAGATCCGGCGCGAAGCGGCCGACGACAGGGAGCGACCGCGCCTGCGCTGGTTCGACGTCGCGGCCCTTGCCCTGGCGCACGCCGTCATCGCTCTGCTGGGGTGGATCGGGCTCGCGTCGATCGTGAGCAGGAGCTTCGTCGGAGCGACCGCCTATCCGACGTCGGCCGCGGTACTTGCCGGTGTGGCCCTGGCCGTGACCACCTACCTGACCTTCCTCTCCGCCGTGAACCTCACCCCGATGACACTCTCGCTCGTCCTGGCGGTCTTCCTCACCGTCGGCGCCTTCGCGAGCATGCTCAGCGCCACCGACCCGTTGTGGTGGCAGGAGAACCTCAGCGCTCTCGGGATGACCGACGACATCTCCGCCATGGCGTTCAACCTGACCCTCATCGTCGCCGGCGTGCTGGTCACGACCATCGCGCACTACGCGACCGCGTACCTCCCGCACTCGACGCCCGCGGAGGCGCGGGGCCGCAGCCGCGTCCGGACCGCGCTCGTACTCATCGGCATTCTCCTGGCATGCGTGGGTATCTTCCCCGTCGACGAGTTCCTGGCCGTGCACAACACGTCCGCCACCGGAATGGTCGTCGTGTACATCACTCTCGTCGTGAGCCTTCGCCGCCTGCTCCCGTCGATGCCCCGGGTGTTCGTCCTGCTCGGCTACACCTACGTCGCGGTCATCGTGGTCCTGGCGGTCTTCTTCATCACCGGGTACTACAACCTGACGGCCGTCGAGCTGGTCGCGGCCATCCTCATCTTCAGCTGGATCATCGTGTTCCTGCGCAACACCGGTGCGGTCGAGAAGGATGTCCACCCCGGCGGCCGGTGACACGCCCGGCCCGCCGTCGTCATGCGCCCCGCCGATTCCCGGGCACGATAGGGGTGCCGACCGACACGCTACGGTCAGATCCGAGAACCAGCACGGAGGACAGCGATGAGCATCGAGACCCCGCGTCACACCGCCACGGCGACCACCCACATCGCCGAGCCACCCGGGCGGGTCTGGGCCGAGCTCACCCACCCGGGCGCGCGGTGGATGCTGGGCGCCAACGTCGAGACCGACTACCAGCCGGGCAGCCCGATCGTCTTCGAGGGCCACTTCTTCGGCCGGGTCTTCGCCGACAAGGGCACCGTCATCGCCGTCGACCGGCCGCGGCTGCTGCACTTCACGCACTTCGCGCCGCTCAGCGGGCTCGCGGACGTCCCCGAGAACTACCACGAGATCCGGATCGAGCTCACGCCCGACGACGGCGGCACCCGCGTCACCGTGACCCAGGAGAACATCGACACCGCGCAGCACGCGACCGCCTCCGAGGGCCACTGGAAGGACGCGCTGGCCACGCTCGCCCACCGCGACGACGGGTCGGGCCCGACCCACTGGTGAGCCCGGCCTACCCCGGCCGCCCGATCCGGTCCCGCCCGATCCGGCTGACTGCCTCCAGCGGGTACGGCGTCTCCCGGCTCTGCCGCTGGAACGCGCGGTAGAAGTCCCCGACCACCGCGGCGACCGGCGCGTGCCGGAGCAGCGCCGCCGCGAGCGCCGGTGGAACTCCCTCCGGCGGCACGCCCTCGGCACACGCGCGGACGAACGCCCTGCGCTCCTCGGGTCCGTGCCCGTACAGCGCGACGGCGAGCCAGTTCACCAGGTGCGTGGCGGCGTAGTACCGGTCGTAGTCCTGGTGCTCGTCGAAGAAGGCCGACTCGCCCGGCGTGAGCTCGAAGCCGGAGGAGATCGCCAGGCCGTAGTCGGCGAAGTAGAGCCGGTCGCCGTCGGTCAGGATGTTCTGGAAGTGGGCGTCGAAGTGCAGCAGCCCGCGGGCGTTCATGAACGCGATGCCGGCCGCCAGCTCGTCCTCCACCAGGGCGCAGGCCCGCTCGGCGGCCTCGTCCCCCGCCCTGACCTGGACGTCCAGCCAGTCGTGCAGGTTCTGCGGGATGTACTCCAGGAACAGCACGAGGCTCGCGGAGGACTGCTGCACGGCCTCGATCCGGTGCCGGATCTCGGGCCCGCCGCCCCAGTAGGCGACGGCGTGGTCGACGTCGGCCAGCTCCTCGGGGAGCGGCTGGCCGGCGTCGGGCAGCTCCCGCCAGTGGTACATCAGGGGGAAGCCCTCGTACTCCCCGGCGAGCACCCAGTCCGTCGTCATGACCTGCGCGGCCAGCTCCCGCCAGGCGCCGAAGCCCGGGCCGCCGATGATTCCTACCCCGTAGTGGCAGAAGTCCGGCAGCCCGAACAGGTTCGCCGTCGAGCCGACGTTCTCCGGGCGCCGTTCGAGGTCGGTGAGCCGCACCTGCTTGACGAACACCGGCATGCCCTCGACGTCCAGCAGCACGGTCGCGCCGCCGATGCCGGAACCGATCGCCGTGCCGGCGTCGACGAGCTCGCGCAGCCTGCGGTCGCTGCACCGCGACAAGGCGGCGGACACGGTCCCGTGCGCGGCCAGGCGGGCGCCGCGCGACCGGTCAGGAGTCGTCAACTGCGCCGCCCGGCACGAGCGCGGCGTAGCCCGTGCTCATCGGCATGTAGTCGGTGTCGAAGCCGGCGAGCGTCGGCGGTTCGCTGCCCTCGATCGCGGCGACGAGGCGGTCCAGGTACCACTCCCAGCCCGGCCCGGTCTCCGGCAGGGTCTTGGGATCGAGCTCCTTCTGCCGCAGGGTCAGCGTGGTGCCGCCGTCCACCTCCGCGAGCTCGGCGCTGAGCCGCCAGTTCCCGAACTCGTCCTCGGCGCTGACCGCGAGCAGCCGCGGCGGCTCGCACGCGTCGACACGAAACTCGGCCGGTGCGCCGGGCTCGGCCTCGGCGTTCATAGTCACCAGCACGCGGCCCGACGACGGGTCGCCGGTCCACGTGCCGAACCATCGGGCCAGGCGCTCCGACTCGGTGACGCTCGCCCACACGTCGTCGATCGGCACACCGAACCGGCGCACCAGCACCAGGGTCCGGCCGTCGTCCTCCAGGGTTCCGGTCAGGTTCATGCGATCCGCTCCTTCGCGCTCGTATCCGGTGTGGTCGTTGCTTTCGGGGCGGACGGCGCTTCCGGGGCGGACGTCGCTGCCGGGGCCGACGCCGCCCGACGGCGGTCCCGTGCTGCCCGGCGCACCTCGGTGTCCAGCGCGTCGAGGTGGCCCGCCGTGATCGGCGCCGGCCGCGCGGCGAGCGCACCCAGCAGCGCGCTCACCTCCGACAGCGGCCCGGGTTCGAGCGCGTACCGCCGCTCCCGGCCGTCGTCGGTCCCCCGCACCAGGCCGGCATCGCTCAGCACGCGCAGGTGCTTGCTGATCGCCGGACGCGACACCGCGTGCTCGGCTGCGAGATCCACCACCCGCGCCGGGCCGTCCGCGAGCCGCAGCAGCAGGTCGCGGCGGATCGGATCAGCGATGGCCCCGAAGACGTCCACGGAGCAATGGTAACCGATGGGTTACCAATTTTCGAGCGCCCCACCGCGCCAGACCGTCGCCTCGGGGCAACGCCTACGCCCCTGAGGGGGTAACGCTGAGCTAGCAATGTTTGCTCAGCGTTACCCCCTCAGGGGAGTGATCCTTGCCCGCCAGACAGCTCAGTCGCTCAGGCCCTGGGGCACGAGGTCGGCCAGCCGCACGTCGACCACCGCACCCCCGCCCTCGGCGAAGACCTCGACGCCCACCGCGTCAGAGCCGGGGAAGACAAGCTCGCTGACCACGACCTCGCCGTCGTTCGCCAGCACCTCCACGCTCATGGAGTCGGTCAGCACGTCGAGGATGAGCGCCCCGTCGACCAGTCGCACCGGCACGCGGCGCGGAGTCGCGAACCCCTCGTGCGCGACGACCCCCGACGCCGAACGGTCGAGCACCAGCTCGCCCGTCGTCCGGTCGTAGCCGATGCGCGTGCCGCACGCGTCCCCCACCAGCACGCGGATCCCCGCGAGCGACGCGGATCCCGGCACGATCCGGGCCCGCACCCGCTGCTGGAGCCCGCCACCCCGGCCGACGACGACGGTCGCCGTGCCGTCGGACGCGGCGCCCTCCTCCGCGGCGCCCTCCTCCGCGGCGCCCTCCCCCGCAGCGCCCTCCCCCGCAGCGCCCTCGCCCGCAGCGACCTCAGCTGCCGCACCGACCCGCACGCCGTCGGCCACCGCCACCTCCCGCTCGGCCCGGCCGATCTCCGGCGAGAACCGGCTGACCAGTCGCGGGACGCCGCCGACCGCGCGCAGGCCGAGATCCCGCGGCGCCGACATGATGCCCTGCCACGGCGACGTCGGTGCCCGGAAGGCCTGGCCCATCCAGCCGATCAGCACCCGGCGGCCCGCCGGCTCTTCCGTCAGCCCGACGCCGCCCGGCTCACCCGCCAACCCGTTGAACGACGCCGCGGCGTAGAAGTCGGCGCCGTGGTCGACCCGGCCCGTCGGGACGGCGGCGTCCTCGACGAACCGCTCGCCGTCGAAGTCCCCGACCACGTAGTGCTGCCCCGGCCCGCCGGTGCTGAGCACCAGCACCCACCGCACGCCGCCCTCACCACCGGCGAGGGCAACGCCGGCACCCTCCACGACCAGCGGGAACAGGTCCGGGCACTCCCACATCTCCGGCAGCCGGGCGCTCTCGAAGGTGCTCGTGGTGCGCCACCGCAGCAGGTCGTCCGAGACGTTCACGACCAGGCGCGAGGCGTCGGCGTCCACGGCAACCATCACCCAGTGCCCGCCCTCGGGCGGCCCGAACCAGAACACCTTGGGGTCGCGGTAGTCGGTGCGGTCCCGGTCGTGCACGGGGTTGCCCGCGTACTTCTCCCAGGTCTGCCCGCCGTCGACGGAGAAGGCGACCGACTGCGCCTGGTTGTCCCCGTGCACCGGGTGATCGCGGTAGGCGCTGGTGTAGATCGCGACGAGCGGCCCGTCCCCCGCGACACCGGTCCCCGCAGAGCCGGCCCCCGCAGCACCCAACCCCGACGTGTTCGCGGCGTCGACCACGGCGGAGCCCGAGAAGATCATCTCGTGCTCGGTCGCGGGGATCGCCACCGAATGCTCGGTCCAGGTCAGCAGGTCCGACGACGTCGCGTGCCCCCAGGCGATGTCGCCCCACTCCGGGCCGCCCGGGTTGTGCTGGAAGAACAGGTGGTAGGTGCCGTCGTGGAAGAGCAGGCCGTTGGGGTCGTTCATCCAGTTCCGGGCCGGCGAGAAGTGCAGGCGCGGGCGGTAGGGCTCGGTGACGACGGGTTCGCTCGTGGGCATGGACGCTGAGGCTAATCAGCGTCCATGCGGGTCGTCAATAGGTATTTATCGTGGGCGCGCGGTCGACTCCCGGACCACCAGCGGGCAGTCCACCATCTCCGCGTGCGGCGTCCCGGCCGGGTCCTTCATGAGCAGCTCGGCCGCGCGCAGGCCCATCTCGCGGTGCGGCAGGCGCACCGTCGTCAGGGCCGGGTGGATCGCGTCGGCCAGCGCCTCCTGGTCGTCGTAGCCGACGATGCTCACGTCGTCCGGCACGCGCAGGCCGCGCTCGTGCAGCGCGAGGAGGGCACCGAGCGCCATCTGGTCGTTGCCGCAGATCAGGGCGGTCGGCCGGCCGGCGTCGAACAGCTCGTCGGCGAGCCGGTAGCCCGACCGGGAGCCGTAGTCGCCGTTCCGGCGCACCACGCGGGCGGGGTCGACGCCGGCCGCGCGCAGGGCGTCGTCGAGCCCCGCCTCACGCTCCCCGGCGGCGAAGTCGGCAGCGGGGCCGCCCAGGAACGCGATGTCGCGGTGCCCCAGGTCGAGCAGGTGGGCCGCGGCCCGCCGTCCGCCCTCGCGGTCGTCCGGCAGCACGGTCCCCTCCCCCGTGCCACCCGACTCCGGCCAGCACCCGACGAACAGCTCCCGCGTCTCGCCCAGCGCGCGGTTCACAATCACGGGGCCGGTGCCCGCGGAGGCGTGCACGATGCCGGTCACCCCGCGGTCCAGCAGGTCGGCCACGGCCTCGTCGCCGTCGTGGCCCTCGACGTCGATCACCATGCAGACGTGCCCGGCGGCCCGCGCCGCGCTCTGCATCCCGGCGAGCAGCGCGCCGGCGAACGGGTGGGACGCGACGCCGTAGGAGACCACGCCGAGCGTCGTCGACCGGTTCAGGCGGAGCTCCTGCGCCCGCCGGTTCAGGCGGTAGCCGAGCGACCGGGCCGCCTCCAGGATGCGCTCGCGCGTCTCGGCCGCCACCGGGATGTCGCGCCGGTCGTTGAGCACGAACGAGACGGTCGACTGCGAGACCCCCGCGGCACGGGCCACGTCGTTCATCGTCGGCCGGCCGACCCTCGCCGGCGTCCCCGCCCGCTCAGCCTTCGCCGTCGTCCCCGCCCCGCCCACCTTCGACCCTGCCCCTGGCACTTCTGTCATCGGTACCTCCCGCGTGCAGACTACCGCCGCCCGAATCGGTCAATACCTATTGACGACGCCGCGACGGCTCTGCTTCACTCATCGCCCAATAGGAATTGACCACCTCAGAGAGGAGGGGACGGATGCCATTGCCGCCACTGTCCCGACGGTCGCTGCTCCGGGCCGGGGGTGTCGGACTCGCGCTCGCCGCGACGACAGCCCTGGCCTCGTGCGCACCGCCGTCGGACCCGAAAGCCCTGAAGATCGCGTTCTTCGGGGACCAGAGCGGGGCGGACGAGCTGCGCGCCCGGCTGGAGGAGCCGGTCCGCGCGCTCGACCCGACCATCCGGCTGGAGATCAACGCGACGCCCGGCACGGACTGGAACGAGTTCTTCGCCAAGCTGCTCACGCAGATCGCCGCGGGCAGCCGCCCCGACATCGTGAGCGTCGCCACCGAGGGCGTGCAGCTCATGGCGGGGCGCGGCCTGGCCGCACCGCTGGACGACCTCGTCAAGCGCGACCTGGACGAGCTGCGCGACTACTTCGACGACGTCTCCCCCGCGCTGGTCGAGGCGATGATGTACGACGGCAGCCTGTTCCTGCTGCCGCTCGACTACAACGCCGGGAACATGTACTACAGCCCGCTCCTGTTCGAGCAGGCCGGCCTCGACCTGCCCGACCCGCACTGGACCGTCGACGACTTCTACGACGCCGGCCGGGCCATGGCCCGCATCCCCGACATCAACGCCTACGACTGGGTCGTGCGGCTGTGGGGCAGCTGGACCTCGTTCCTCTACGCGAACGACGGCAACCTGCTGGCCGAGGGCCGCGCGCCCGGCGGCGAGTGGTTGTGGGACGCCGCCTACGCGGGCAACCCCGCGGCCGCGGGCCGTGGCGGCGGCTGGGCCTGGGGCGACCCCGTGGCCAACTCCCCGGCCGCGGTCGAGGCCCTGGAGCTCATGATCGAGCTGCGCAAGGAGGGCATCGCGCCCTCGCCCGACGTCGGCGGCGGCCAGACCTCGCAGGCCCTGTTCGCCGCGGGCCGCGTGGGCATGAGCGTCGGCGGCGGCTTCTGGGCCGGCGGCCTGCACAACGCCGGCATGGCGCCGGGCTCGTTCGACGTGCAGTACTTCCCGCGGTGGAAGTCGCAGCGGCACCTGTTCGGCACCGCCGGATACGCGATCCTGGAGACCTCCGACAAGAAGGACCTGGCCTGGGAGGTCGTCAAGCGGCTGACCTTCCCGGACGCGTTCGACGTGCTCTTCCCCGGCAACGTGACCACGCCCGCACGGCAGTCCCTGTCGACCGCGAAGCGGTACGAGAGCACCGGCCCCGAGCACTGGGACGTCTTCAGCACCACGCTCACCGAGTTCCCGGAGACGGCGCCGATCCCGGCCCCGATCTACTTCAACGCCCTGTCCACCGCGCTCAACCAGCGCACCACCGAGGCCATCGCCACGGGCGACGCCCGGGCCGCCCTCGACGGCCTCCAGATCGACCTGGAGACAGCGGCGGGAGCGGTCGGATGAGCGCCGTCGCGCCCACGCGGCGTCCCGCACCCGCCCGGCCCGCCGACCTCGTCCGGCGCACCCCCGCCGCGCGCCGCAGCCGCCGGGCCGAGGCCGCGTTCGGCTTCGGCATGATCGGCCTGGCCGGGGCGGCAATCCTGCTGTTCACGATCGGGCCGATCCTGGCCTCGTTCGGCCTGTCGTTCTTCGCCTGGGACGTCATCACGCCGCCGCGGTTCGTCGGCCTGGACAACTACGTCGCGATCGGCAGCGACCAGCGCGTCGTGCACTCCTTCGGCGTCACGCTGGTCCTGGCCCTCTCGATCGTGGTGCTCCAGGTCGCGATCGGGCTGTTCCTGGCCCTGCTCGTGGACCAGCGCCGCCGGGCCTCGACCAAGGCCGTGTTCCGCACGGTGTTCTACCTGCCGCTGCTGGCGTCCACGGCCGCCGTCTCGATCTTCATGACGTACATGTTCAACGAGCGGTTCGGCGTCGTGAACTACTACCTGCGTCTGCTGGGCGGCAGCGGCGTGCCGTGGCTGACCAGCGACGCCGGAGCGGTGGTGACGATCGTCTTCGTCGCGGTCTGGCAGTCGGTCGGGTTCACGTTCGTGCTGTTCGTCGCCGCCCTGGCCGGGCTGCCCCGCGACGTCATGGAGGCCGCCGAGATCGACGGTGCCGGGCCGGTGCGCTCGCTGCTGCGGATCAAGCTGCCGCTGATCAGCCCGACCGTCTTCTTCGCCTGCGTGATCGGCCTGATCAACGCGATGCAGCTCTTCGACCAGGCCTTCATCATGACCAAGGGCGGGCCCGGCACGGCCACCACGACCATCACGATGGTCATCTACCAGACGGCGTTCCAGAACCTGCAGTTCGGGTACGGCTCGGCCATCTCCATGGTGCTCTTCGCGGCGCTCCTCGCGCTCACCGGACTGCAGTTCACTCTCTCCCGGAGGCTGGTGTTCTACTCGTGACCGCTCCCTCGATCTCCCGGCCGGCCCAGGTCTCCCGGCCGGCCCTGCTCACCCGGTCCTCGCTGACCCGCCGGATCGGCCGCGCCGTGGGCCTCGTCGTCCTGGTCCTGGCCGCGATGGTCGCCTTCGGGCCGCTGCTCTGGACGCTGACGACGTCGCTCCGCGAACCCGCCGACTCCTTCACCAACCCGCCGGTCTGGCTGCCGCTGGACCCCGACTTCTCCAACTACGCCGCGGTGTTCTCGCAGGTCTCGCTCGGGCGGTTCTTCCTGAACAGCGTGATCGTCACCGGCCTCATCGTCGGGGCGCAGATCATCACCTGCACCCTGAGCGGGTACGCGTTCGCCATGGTGCGCTTTCCAGGGCGCGGCGCGATCTTCGCGCTGTTCCTGGCCACCATGATGGTGCCCGTCCAGACCACGATCATCCCGGTGTTCGTGCTGATCAGCCGCATGGGGCTGTCCGACAGCCTGGCCTCGCTGATCCTCCCGGCCATCGGCAGCGCGTTCGGCACGTTCCTGATGCGGCAGTACTTCCTGCAGATGCCGGTGGAGCTCGGCGAGGCGGCGCGGGTGGACGGCGCCTCCCGGTTCCAGGTGTTCCGCCTGATCTACGCGCCGATGGCGACGCCGGCCATGGCCACGCTCGCGATCCTCGCGTTCACCGGGTTCTGGGCGGAGTTCTACCGGCCGCTGATCTTCCTGCAGTCGCAGGAGAACTTCACGCTGCCGCTCGGGCTCGTCACCCTCCAGGGCACCTTCGGCACGGGCAGCATCTCGGTGGTGCTCGCGGGCGTGATCCTGTCCATGATCCCGAGCGTCATCCTCTTCGTCGTCGCCCAGCGCCGGTTCGTCGAGGGCATCACCGCGGGCTCGTTCCGCTGACCGGCCGGGTCTCCCCGCGGGGCGTCGTCGGACGACGGCGGCGTCACCCGCGGGGAGGCCCGACCGAACCGCGCTCGACCAGGTGGACGTCGAGCGAGACGGGCTCGCGGGGGCGCTTGCTCTGCGCGGACCCGGGCGCGGCCCCCGCGGGATCGATCTCCGCCGACTCGATCTCTGCCGGCTCGATCTCTGCCGGCTCGATCTCTGCCGGCTCGATCTCCTCCAGGATGATGCGCGACGCCTCGGCGACCTTGGCCGCCATGTCCTGCGCGACCGTCGTCAGGCCCGGGGTCGTGTACCGCGCGAAGTCGAGGTCGTCGAACCCGATCACGGACACGTCGCCGGGCACCGAGCCGCCCGCCTCGACGATGCCCGCCATGATCCCGACCGCGAGGTGGTCGGCCGTGGCGAACACGCCCGTCACGTCCGGGTGGTCGCGGCGCAGCCGGAGGCCGAGGCGGCGGCCGTCCTCGAACGAGGTCAGCACCTCCTCCGCCTCGATCGCCCGCGGGTCGAGCCCCGCCGCCAGACACGCCTCGCGGAAGCCCGCCCACCGCTGGCCCACCACGCCGAGGCCCTGGTAGGGCGGCCCGGCGAACAGCACGTGCCGGTGTCCGGCGTCGGCCAGGCGCGCGCCGGCGAGGCGGCCGCCCGCGTGGTCGTCGCTGCGCACTCCGATGGTGCGCGGGTTCGCGGAGTAGCTGTCGATGGCGACGACGGGCACGGCGTCGACCCGGAGCCGGTCGATCTGCTCGTCGGTGAACTCGACCAGCACCACGCCGTCGAGCGACCAGCCGCGCACGGTCTGCGCCACCTGGTCCTCGTGCTCGATGCCGCGCAGCAGCACGTGGTAGCCGCGGTGGCGCAGGTGGGTCTCCATGCCGCCGACGACGGCGACGGTGTGCGGGCTGACCAGCAGGCTGTTGTTCTCCCCCACCGGGACGAGCGCCGCCACGATGTGCGAGCTGTTCGCCGCGAGGCTGCGGGCCGGGATGTTGGGGACGTAGCCGAGCCGGGCGGCGATGCCGAGGACCCGCTCGATGGTGGCGGGCGAGACGCGGGCGCGCTTGCCGTTCATCACGTTCGAGACGGTCATGACGCTGACGCCGGCCTCGTGCGCGATGTCGCTCAGTCGCGTGGTCACGCGCACCTCCCCCGTCGGCTTCCGGCTCCAGCCGCATCTTAGGTGGCCCTTGACCGGACGGTCGGCGTGCCCGTACCGTTCCAGCGAAGTTTACCGCTAAACCTCGTCGTTCATCGACGACACAGCACGTGCGCATCCCGGTCGAAGGAGATCTCATGCCGCGCAGAACTGACACCCGCACGTCCCCCGCCTGGCGCAGACGCCTGGCCCTGCTGGCGGCCCTCGCGGTCGCCGGCTCCGCCCTCGTGGCCGCGACCGCGGCCCCGGCGGGCGCCGCGACCACCCGCTACCAGGCCGAGCAGGCCGCCCTGACCGGCGGCGCCATCGTCGCGACCGAGCACGCCGGGTACACCGGCTCCGGCTTCGTGGGCGGCTTCACCGACGGCAACAAGGGTTCCGCGACCAGCACGTTCGCGGTCACCGCGGCGGCGTCCGGCTCGCACACACTGGCTCTGCGCTACGCCAACGGCACGGGTTCGGCCAAGACCCTCACGCTCCTGGTCGACGGCGCCGCCCAGCAGGTCACGCTCCCGGCGACGGCGGGCTGGACCACCTGGGCCACGCAGAGCACGGCCGTCACGCTGACCGCGGGCAGCCACTCGGTCGCCTACCGGTTCGGCAGCGCCGACTCCGGCAACGTGAACCTCGACGCCCTCGACGTCAGCGACTCGGGCGGCTCCACCGGCGCCGACCACGGCCCCGGCCCGACGTTCGAGGCGGAGGCCGCGACGCTCGCGGGCGGCGCCGTGACCGCCACGGACCACACCGGCTTCTCCGGCAGCGGGTTCGTGGGCGGGTTCACCGACGGGAACGCCGGCTCGGCGTCGGTCACGTTCAAGGTGCAGGTGGCCGCGGCGGGAGCGAAGGACCTGACACTCCGGTACGCCAACGGCACCGGCTCGGCGCGCACGCTCTCGCTGTACGACGGCGCGACAAGGCTGACGCAGCTCTCCCTGCCCGCGACCGCGAGCTGGGACACCTGGGGCACCGTCACGCACACCGCGACGCTGAGCGCGGGCAACCACGACCTCCGGTTGGCCTACGCCTCGGGCGACAACGGCAACGCGAACATCGACAAGCTCGACGTCGCCGCGAACGTGCCGCCGCAGCCCGCGGGCCCGGGCGAGGCCGAGAACGCCTACCGCTCCGGGAACGCGGCCGTGGCGACCGCCACCGGCGGCTTCACGGGCGCGGGCTACGTGGGCGGCTTCACGACGGCAGGCGCACGCGTGCTGCGCACGGTCCAGGCGGGTTCGGCGGGCACGGCGACGGCGACGATCCGGTTCGCGACGCCCGCGGGTGCGCGCACGCTCGACCTGCTGGTCAACGGCCGGGTCACGGGCCAGGTGAGCTTCGCCGCGGGCAGCGGCTGGCGCACGATCACGGCGAGCGTGCCGGTCCGGGCGGGCGTCAACACGGTGGGCCTGCGGGCGGCGGGCTCGGGGGCCGACGTGCTGGTCGACAGCCTCGCCGTCTCGGGTGAGACGGATCTGGCCGCGCGCGGCGCGTCGACGTCGTACACGCAGTACGAGGCCGAGGCCGGTTCCACCACGGGGACCAAGCTGACGCCGTCGCGCACGTACGGCACGGTGCAGGCGGAGTCGAGCGGCCGCAGCGCCGTGCGGCTGGACGCCGTCGGCGAGAAGGTGGACGTGAACCTCACCGCCCCGGCGAGCGGGCTGGTGGTGCGGTACTCGATCCCGGACAACGCCGCCGGGACCGGGCAGACGTCGCCGCTGGCGGTGTACGCGAACGGGACCAAGCTCAAGGACGTCACGCTGACCTCGGCGCACTCCTGGCAGTACGGCGACTACCCGTTCCACAACGACCCGTCGCTGGGCGGCGCCCACCGGTTCTACGACGAGCTCCGGTTCGAGATCCCCGAGCAGCCGGCCGGCACGGTGCTCCGGCTGCAGAAGGACTCCAGCGCCGTTGCGCAGATCGACGTCGACCTGGTCGAGGCGGAGCGGGTGGCCCCGGCACTGACCGCGCCGTCGGGCGCCGTGTCGATCACGGCGCACGGCGCGACGTCGGGCGGCGGGGACGACACGGCGGCGATCACTGCGGCCGTCGCCGCGGCGAAGGCCGCGGGCGTGCCCGTCTGGATCCCGGCCGGCACCTTCCACGTGAACGACGCGATCCGGGTCTCGGGCGTGTCCGTGCTCGGCGCGGGCCCCTGGCACTCCGTGATCGTGGGCACCGGCCATGCGGGCGGCTTCTACGCGACCGGGGGCGGCGTGACCATCGCCGACGTCGCGATCTTCGGCTCCGCCACCGTGCGCGAGGACGCCGAGGGCCAGGCCGCGATCGAGGGCGACTTCACGAGCGAGACCCTGCTGCAGAACATCTGGGTGCAGCACACCAAGGTGGGGCTGTGGGTGCGGCCGGGCTCGCGCGACGTGCTCGCGGTCGGGCTGCGGGTGCGCGACACGTACGCCGACGGCGTGAACCTGCGCTCGGGCGTGACCAACACGCAGGTCACCCAGTCGACCTTCCGCAACACGGGCGACGACTCGCTGGCCATGTGGTCGGACGGCGCGGCCGTGAGCGGCAGCGTCTTCTCGTTCAACACCGTGCAGGCCCCGGCACTGGCCAACGGCCTGGCCGTGTACGGCGGCGGGGGCGGCAACCGGGTCGAGGACAACCTCGTGGCCGACACCGTCAACGCGGCCGCGGGCATCGCGATCAGCACCCGGTTCGGCGTCCCGTTCACGGGCACGACGACGGTGGCGCGCAACACGCTGACCAGGACCGGCAGCCGGGAGCCCAACTGGCCGGCCGAGCTCGGCGCGCTGTGGGTCTACGCCGACGTGCACGCCATCGACGCGCCCATCGTGATCCGCGACATGACCATCCAGGACAGCACCTATGCGGGCGTGCTGATGTCGTGGCAGAAGTCGATCCAGCAGGTGAGCCTCGACCGCGTCGCGATCACCGGCTCGGGCACCTACGGCATCGAGCTGCACGCCGCGGGCAGCGCGACGTTCGCGAACACGACCGTGTCCGGGTCCGGGACGGCGGGGCTGCTGAACGACATGGGCTTCGTGCTCAACCGGCTCGGGGGCAACTCCGGGTTCTGATCCTGGTTCGCTGGTCGGGCGGCTGATGCTGGCCGGCGGGCGGCTGGCGACCGGCTGACGGGCGGCTGTCCGCTCGGCGGTCAGTGCTGCGGGTCGCGGCCCGGGCTCACCTCTGGTGGGTCCGGGCCGTTCCGTCGTCGGCGTCGGCGTCGAAGACCCAGTTATGGGGCGCGCGCCTGGCCGTGTACGCGCCGGTGGGCAGCTCGTCCTGCGCGCGGAGCATCCACTGGGTCAGGCGCCAGAGCAGGTCGGCGCGGTCGACGGCGTGGTCCGGGTCGTCGAAGAGGTCGTGCACCTCGGTCGGGTCGGCAGCCAGGTCGTAGAGCTCGCCGCTGCCGTCGCTGTGCACCACGAGCTTGAGGTCACCCCGCCGCAGCATCCGCGAGCGCCCGCTCTGGGTGACGGTGTTGAGCTCGTCGAACGTGCGGCCCGCATACGGGAAGTGCAGCGGCGGACGGTCGTGGGCGCCGTAGGTGAGCCCGCCGAAGCCGCGTTCGGCGTAGACGTCGTCGAACTCGCGGGACGTGCGCTCGCCGTCGAGCAGGAGCGGGGCGAGGCTGCGGCCGGTGACGCCATCGGGAATCGGGGCGCCGACCAGCTCGGCGAGCGTCGGCAGGAGGTCCACGATCGAGACGAGCTCGGGCCGGGTGCGCGCGACGACCGGGCCGCCGCTGAGGAAGAACGGGATGCGCATGAGCACCTCGGGCATGCCGGCGCCCTTGCGCTGCAGCCCGTACTCGGCCACGTAGTCGCCGTGGTCGCTGACCATGACCACGAGCACGTCGTCGCCGAGCGTGGCCCAGACGTGCTCCATGAGGCGGCGCACCTGGTCGTCCAGGAGGCGGAGCTGGCCGCAGTAGTTGGCGCGGTAGCGGGCGCGCTCGTCGTCGTACCCGGGGCGCTTGGCCTCGGTGAGCTCCCGGAGCCAGGCCCAGTGCCCGCCCTTGGCGGCGGCGACGTCCGGGCCGTGCAGGCGGTCGGGGATCTCGTCGGTGTCCCACCTGCTGAAGTACGGCTCGGGCACCTGGTACGGGTTGTGCGGCTCGGGGAACGAGACCCACAGGAAGGTGGGCCGGTCGGCGGCGGCCCTGGTGGTGGAGCTGCCGGCCGGGTGGCCGGCCGGGCTGCCGCTCGGCGTGCCGGCGGGGTTGTCGACGTGGCCATCGGTCGGCATGGAGGCCGCCTCGGTGACGGCCTCGATCGCGTCCGACACGATGCGGTACGGGAGGGAGTCCTCCAGCGGGAACGGCGTCGGCTCGTGGGCGACGCCGTGGTCGAGCTCGTCGAGCCAGCGGTCGAATGCCTCGTGCCCGGGCGTGTGCTGCGGCCCGCCGGTGTGCCAGTAGGGCCCGCTGTAGGCGTCGAAGTCGTCGGGGCCGCGGTGCATGTGGGGCTTGCCCGCGAAGATGCGGTGGTAGCCCGCCTCCCCGAGCACGTCCAGCAGGTCGCGGTCGTAGCGCGCGGAGCCGGGGGTGCTGTTCTGGGTCACGCCGTGCGCGGACGGGTAGCGCCCGGTCAGGAGGCTCACGCGGGCCGGCACGCACAGGGGCGAGCTGGTGTAGCCGCGCTGGAAGTCGGTGCCCCGGCGCGCGAGCTCGTCAAGGAACGGCGTGGTGTCCACCGGGAACCCGGAGCGGGCCGACAGGTCGGCCCGGTGCTGGTCGGTCATGATCAGGACGATGTGCGGCGGGGCCGACGGCGCTGCCGTGCCCTGCTCGGTGTCCGCTGCCATGTCTTCCTCCCGCGGTGCCTTGCCACGATGCAAGTCGATCGCCGCACACTATCCAGTAGGCTTGCCGCGAGGCAAGGACGCTGCCGTTGAGCAGGCCGAACACGGTCGGTGGACGCGGCACAGCGGTTCGACGCGGACGCAAGGAGGCCACCGTGGGTCGACGCGAGGACGTCGCCCGCCTCGCGGGCGTCTCGCCGCGCACCGTGTCCAACGTGGTGAGCGGCACCGTCAACGTCGCCGCGGCCACCCGCGAGCGCGTGCTCGCCGCCATCGAGGAGCTCGACTACCGACCGAGCGAGATCGGCCGGATGCTGCGGTCGGGCCGCACCGGCATGGCCGCGCTCGTGGTGCCCGACCTCGACAACCCCTACTTCGCGGAGCTCGCCCGCAAGCTCATCGAGGCCGCCCGGCACCACGGGTACACGGTCATGATCGAGCAGACCGACGGCGACCGGGACCGCGAGCGCGAGCTGCTCGCCCGCGCCGACACCAAGGCCGTGTTCGACGGCCTGATCGTGAGCCCGCTCGGCCTCACCGACGACGACCTGAGCAAGTCGTCGCGCACGCAGCGGCCCGTGGTGCTGCTGGGCGAGGAGCCGCACCCGGGCTTCGACCACGTGCACATCGACAACTTCGTGGCCGCGCGCGACGCAGTCGAGCACCTGCTGGCCACGGGACGGCAACGGGTCGTGGCGGTCGGCGCGCAGCGGGCCGAGGGGTCCTCCAGCTCCCTCCGGCTGGCCGGCTTCGAGGCCGCGATGGGCGCGGCACCGCACGCCTTCGCCGACGTCGCCTACGTCGACGGGTTCACCCGGCGCGGCGGGGCCGACGCCACCCGTGCACTGCTGCGCGGGCGCACCCTGCCCGACGCCCTGTTCTGCTTCTCCGACCTGCTCGCCCTCGGTGCGCTGCGGGCGCTGCACGAGGCGGGGGTCGCCGTGCCCGAGCAGGTCGCCGTGGTCGGCTTCGACGACATCGAGGACGGCCGGTACGGCACGCCCAGCCTCACGACCGTCTCGCCCGACAAGGGGGCCATCGCGCAGGCCGCCATGGACGCGCTGGTGCGACGGATCGGCGGCGACGAGCGCGATGCGGTGCGCGTCATCGCACCACACCGGCTGGTCGAGCGGGAGAGCACCGGGGCGGGCGACGGCTAGTACAGCCAGTCACGCCCCGGCAGGCAAGTCACGCCCTGGTCCACCAGGCAGGCCCCGGTCCACCGGTCAGGCCCCGGCCGGCGTGGGCACCGCCTCGCCGGGAGCCGGCCCGCCCGGAGCCGCCTCGCCCAGAACCCCGTTGCCCGACACCGCGTCGCCCGACACCGCGACGCTCGCGTCCAGCCGAAGGGCCGCAACGAGCTCGCGGTAGAGCTCGTCCCTCGCGAGGAGCTCGGTGTGGCGACCGGTCGCCCGGACGCGCCCGCGCTCCAGCAGCACGATCTGATCGGCGTCCATGACGGTCGAGATCCGGTGGGCGATCGTCACCACCACGCCGGTACTCGCGACGTCCCGGATCGCCTCGGCCAGCGCGGCCTCGGTGAGGCCGTCGAGCTGCGCCGTGGCCTCGTCGAGCAGCAGGATCTCCGGCCGGGCCACCAGCGCCCGCGCCACCGCGACCCGCTGCCGCTCGCCGCCCGAGAGCTGCGACGCGCTCACCTCCGTGTCCAGCCCGTCGGGCAGCACCGCGACCCGTTCGGTCAGCCGCAGGGCGTCGACCGCGGCCCAGATCTCCGCGTCGGTGGCACCCGGGGCGGCGTAGGCGAGGTTCTCGCGCAGCGTGCCCGGCACGATCGGGGTGTCCTGCTCCACGTAGGCGATCCGGGACCGGATCTGGTCCGTGCTCAGCCCCGCGTAGGGGCGCCCGTCGAGCTCGACGTGCCCGCCATCAGGGTGCAGGAACCGGAGCAGGAGCGACATGATCGTCGTCTTGCCCGCCCCCGAGGGGCCGACGATCGCCGTGTGCCCGCGCCGCGGTACGTCGATGCTCACGCCGTCGAGCGCGGGCGGCCGGCCGGCGCCGGCGCCATCCGTACCGGCACCGTCCGTCCCGGCACCGTCCGTCCCGGCGGCCCCCGCAGCGATCCTGCCCGCACCGACCCCGTTCGTGGCCGGGTACCGGTAGGTGACGTCGCGCAGCCGCACCAGGGGCGGCTCGGCGTCCGCACCCGCCATGGCGCCGGAGCCCTGCACCGCACCGTCCCAGCCGGCCGCCGAGGCCGCCGCGGCGTCGTCCTCCGCCTCCAGCGCCATCTCCTCGACCTCGCTGATCCGCGCGGCGGCCGCGAGTCCGGACTGCAGCGACGTCAGCGACATCGTCAGGAGCATGACGGGCATCATGAGCTGGAACACGTACAGCAGGAACGCCACGAGCGTGCTCACCGTGATGGCATCCGTCGAGACCCGCCATGCGCCGACGCCGAGCAGCAGCATCACCGCCAGGTTGACCGCGACGCCCGTGATCGTCCAGGACACGTTCTCGAGCTTCACGGCGCGGATGCCGCTGCGCGCCGAGGCCTCGGCGTGGGCGGAGACGCGGCCGGTCTCCCGCGACTCCGCCCGGGCCGACTTCACGGTCCGCAGCGCACGGATGACACCTTCGAGGCGCCCGCCGAGCGCGCCCACGTGCTCCTGCGCCTCCTGCTGCGCGCGGGACAGCCGCGGCATGAGCGCGACCACGCTGATGCCCGCCAGGATCAGGACGGCGACCGTCACGCCGAGCAGCACGACGTCGAGGTAGGCCATGAGGACGATCGCGCCCACGAGGCCGATCACGCCGTTGACGAAGTTGACCACGCTGGACGTCGTCGCCTCGCGGATGAGCAGCGTGTCGGAGGTGACGCGGGTGACCAGCTCGCCGGGCTGGCGGGCGGTCACCTCGGGGACGCGGGCGTGCAGCAGGTGGCGGACCAGGCCGGTGCGGGCCGCGAGGATGATCCGCTCGGCCAGGGTGCCGAGCATGATGCCCTGGACCAGGCCGACGACCGTCCCGGCGACGAGCAGCACGGCGAGGATCGTGATCGGGGTGGCCAGGGAGGCGGACGTCTCCAGCCCGTCGAGCACCGCCTTGGTCACCAGCGGTGTCGCGAGCTCGGTCGCGGTGCCGACCGCGCCGAGGAGCAGCGCCACGACGAGCACCGCCTTGTGCGGGCGGGCGTAGGCCCACAGGGCGCGGATCTTGTCGCGAGTGCTCCGCTCGCCCGTCGCACCGGCCTTCAGCCTTCCGTCTGACACGTCACCGCTCCGTCCGCTCGTGGCTCGCTCGTGCTGAACCGGCTCTACAGCCGTGATCCATTCTGCGACACACCTGTCGCATTCCGCAACTGGATTGTGCCACCAGGCGTGACGGCCTACCCTCGGCCTGTGACGACGACCGAGCAGAACGAGCGCGGCGCCCGCGCCCGCACGAGGTCCGCTGTGCTGGACGCGGCGGCGGCAGTGTGGGCGCACGACTTCTCGGCGTCGCTCAGCGCCATCGCCCTGCGCGCCGACGTCAGTCGCTCGACGCTGCACCGCTACTTCACCGACCGGCAGGCGCTCATCGACGCCCTGCTGCTCGACTCCCTGGCCCGGCTGGAGACGTCCGACGACGCCGCGGAGGCGGCCCTTCCCGCGATCGAGGTGCTCGAGCACTTCCTGCGCGCGGGGGTCGAGATGGGCGACCGCGTGATCTTCCTGTTCGCGGACCCGAACAGGTTCGAGGGCAACCCCCACTGGTCCGCCGACGACGGCGACGAGGAGATGCGCGCGCTCGTGGACCGGGCGCGCGCCGAGGGGGCGATCGGCGCAGGGATCCCGACGTCCTGGGCCCTCAACCTGTTCTACGCGCTGCTCTACACCGCGGCCGAGGTGAGCAACCAGGACCTGCCGCGGCACGTCGCGGCCGACCTCGCGGTGCAGTCGTTCCGGCGCAGCGTGGCGCCCTGACCCGGGCCTCGCCGAGGCGAGGCGAGGCGAGGCCCGGGTCAGCGCCGAGTCAGCGCCCTGGTCAGCGCGGCGCGTCCGACAGCGGGACCGCCGCCGGGCGCTCGCACCGGCTCTCGACGGCGACACTCGTGCCGCGGTCGGCGGCCGCGAGCAGCGCGGTCATGATCTCCAGCACGTGGTACGCGAGCTCGCCGTCGGCCCGCGCGGGCACGCCGTCCGGCGTCGTCGCGAGGTCCGCGACGCCGTAGCCGCGCCCCGCGTCCCGGTAGCCGGCGCTCGGCGGCAGGGTCTGCCAGGAGCCGCCGAGCTCGTGCAGCTCGACGTCGCCGTCGAACTGGTTGGGGTCGGGGACCACGAGCGAGCCGGCCTGGCCGTGGACCTCGATGTTCGAGGCGCGCGTGGCGACCGAGTCAAAGCTCATCACCAGGGTCGACAGCGCGCCCGAGACGTGCCGGAGCACCCCGGTCACGTGCGTGTCGACGTCCACGGGAACGGTCTCCCCCGCCCGGGGGCCGGACCCGATGGTGCGCGTGGCACGCGTGTGGCTCGCCGCGCCGACCACCGACTCGACCGGGCCGAGCAGCGTGACCAGCGCGGTCACGTAGTACGGGCCCATGTCCAGCAGCGGGCCGCCGCCGGGCTGGTAGTAGAAGTCGGGGTTCGGGTGCCAGCGCTCGTGGCCCGGCGTCGTCATGGTGGCGGTCGCGGCGACCGGGAGGCCGATCGCGCCGTCATCGATGGCCTTGCGCGCCGTCTGCACGCCCGTGCCGAGCACGGTGTCCGGGGCGCAGCCCACCCGCACCCCGGCGTCCCGCGCGGCGTCGAGGACCGTGCGGGCCTCTGCCGGCGTGACCGCGAGCGGCTTCTCGCCGTACACGTGCTTGCCGCCGGCGATGGCCTGCAGGGCGATCTCGGCGTGGGCGGCGGGGATCGTGAGGTTGAGGACGAGGTCCACCTCGGGGTCCGTCGTCAGCTCCGCGACGGTCAGGGCGCGCACGCCCTGCTCGGCGGCGACGGCCTTCGCGCGGTCGGCGTCGAGGTCGGCGACGGCGACCAGGCGGACGGCGTCCAGCCGCTCGAACGTGGACAGGTACTGGCCGGCGATCGCCCCGACCCCGACGATCCCGACCTTCAGCGGCTGGCCCACAGGATTCCCCTCTCGATGACGGTACGGACGTTCGGGTCGTCGACGACGGACAGCTCGTGGCCCGGCGTCGAGACGAAGATGCGGCCCGCACCCCACTGGCGGGTCCAGATCGCGGGGCAGGTGACGGGCCGGTGCCACGGGTCGAAGTCGCGTGCGGCGAGCGTCGTGGTCGCCAGCACGTCGTTGTACTCGTCGGACAGCACCCAGTACTGCTCGGTCGTCAGCTCGAAGTCCGAGATCCCGGCGACGATCGGGTGGTCGGCCCGCTCCGGCACGATGTCGATCGTGTGCCGCAGGAAGTTGTCGGCGGCCTCCCCCGCCAGCTCCGCGCGCGGCGCCTTGGGCGGGTGGGTGGCGAACTGGCCGCCGATGAGCTGGAGGTAGTCGGAGCTGTTCCGGTAGGAGTCGGCGATGCCGCCGTGCCACCCCGCCAGCCCTGTACCCGCCGCGACCGCCGCGATCAGGCCGCTCAGCTCGGCGTTCTCGATGGTGCTCATGGTCACGGTCTGCACGATGACGTCGACGCCGGCCAGGTAGTCGGCGTCGGCGTACACCGCCGTCGAGTCCTCGACCCGGACCTCGTAGCCGTGCTCGGCCAGGAACGGGAGGAACGAGTCCGTGGTCTCGACGGGCTGGTGCCCGGTCCACCCTCCGCGCACGACCAGTGCGCGTTTCGTGCTCGACGTTGTCGTCATAGGTGCTCCGCTCCAAAAAGTTGCGCAACTCGTGGCTCGATGAAAGTGCCAGCGACCTTGATACACGAGGACTTTTGCCGGATCAAGCCCCAATAAGTTGCGCAACTTTTGATGCCGCCGCTACGGTCGCCGCATGCCGAACCCTCGCCGGACCACGCTCGCGGACGTCGCGCAGGCGGCCGGGACGACGGTGCCCACCGTCTCCAAGGTGCTCAGCGGCCGCTCGGACGTCTCGGCCGGGACCCGCGACCGGGTCATGCGCATCGTCGCGGAGCTCGGGTACCGCGGCAGGTCCGGCCGGGACGCCGTGCCGCGCGGCGAGAGCTCGCTCGTGGACCTCGTGCTGAGCGGGGTCGAGGGCACGTGGGCCAACCGGGCGCTGAGCGGTGTGGAGCAGGCTGCTGAGGAGGCCGGCCTCGACGTCGTCGTCTCCGTGGCCCGGCCGCCCGACGACGCCTGGCTCACCCGCCTGCTCGCGCGCCGTCCGCGCGGCGCCGTGCTCGCCCTGGTCGACACCAGCGCCGAGCAGCTCGCGACCCTCGCCGCCGCGCGGGTGCCGATCGTGCTGCTGGACCCCGTGCGCCAACCGCCGTCGTCCGTCGCGAGCGTGGGCGCGGCCAACTGGGCCGGCGGGCGGGCCGCCGCCGAGCACCTGCTGGCGCTGGGGCATCGCGAGCTCGGGATCCTGGCCGGGCAGCGCACCCACCTCTACAGCCAGGCTCGCATCGACGGGTTCCGCTCCGCCGTCACGCAAGCAGGGCTCGACCTGCCCGACGACCGCGTGGTGCACACCGACTGGCGGCGCGAGCGCGCCACGGAGCAGGCCCTCGACCTCCTGCGCGGTGGGACGACGCCGACGGCGCTCTTCGCGTGCTCGGACACCATCGCGCTCGGGGCGTACGACGCCGCCGCCGCGCTCGGGCTGCGCATCCCGGAGGACGTCAGCGTGGTCGGCTTCGACGACCTGCCCGAGGCGCGCTGGCTCAGCCCCGCGCTGACCACGGTGCACCAGCCCATCGCCGAGATGGGCGGGGCGGCGCTGCGCATGCTGCTGCGGATCAGCGGCGGCGTGCCGCGGGAAGCGCCCCGGGAGGAGCTCGCGACGCGGCTCGTGGTCCGGGGGTCGACGGCGGCCGCCTCGGTGTCACAGGTCTGAGCGGTATCCGGTCATGGGGGCGTGACCTCGAACATCACCGTCTCCCTCGGTACTCACACCATCGCCGTCCAGCACCAGGGCGCCGTCGTCGACCAGCGTTACCACGTCGCCGGAAGCGGCCCCGTGTGCGTCGTCCACCCGGGCGGGCCCGGGATCGGCTGGGACTACCTGCGCATGCCCGAGCTGGAACGGACCATGACCATGGTGTACGTCGAGCCCGTCGGCACCGGGGCGTCGGGCCGGCTCGCCGACCTGCGCGGATACAACCTGGCCACGTACACCCACTTCCTGCACGCGGTGGTGGAGCACCTGGGGCTGCCGCGGGTCATGGTGCTCGGGCACTCCCACGGCGGGTTCGTGGCCCAGCGCTACGCGCTCGACCACCCCGACCGCGTGGCGTCGCTGGTCCTGTACGACACCTCCCCGGTGACCGGTGACGACTTCTGGTCGACGGCGGTCGCGAACATGGAGCGGTTCGCGAAGCGACACGTTGCCGAGCATCCCGAGGTGGCCGGCTACGTCGCCGGCCTGACGGGCCGGCCCGAGCCGTCCGACGACGAGGGCGCGACGGAGGTGCTGCGCAGGATCTCGCCGGCCTACTTCCACGACTACTGGGGCCACGAGTCCGACTTCGCCGTCGGGCGCAACGCCCTGCGCATGTACGCCGCCCCGGCCTGGGGCGAGGGCCCGGCCTTCGACGTGCGGGAGGAGCTGCCCGCGATCACGGCGCCCACGCTGGTGGTGGTCGGCGACGACGACTTCATCTGCGGTCCGCGCTGGGCCCGGATGATCCACGAGGCCGTGCCGCACTCGCGGCTGGCGGTCCTGGAGCGGACCGGGCACCTGGGCCACATCGAGAGCCCCGGGAAGTTCACGGCGGCGGTTTCGGCCTTCCTTACCGCGGTGGGTGGGGTCGCCTCAGTGAACTGATCGGGCGCGGAGGACGGCCCTGTCCGGGCGGGTCAGCCGCCCGGACAGTCGCTGTCGCCGCCCGAGTACTCGACGCAACCGGACGCCTCGCGCCTCCAGGCACTGACGAACGTCCAGACGACGGCGGTCACGACCACCGGGGCGACCACGGCAGCCGCCACCACCTCGAGCACCGGCGTGCGGGGTGTCGTGACGACGGAGCGGTCGGCGCTCGCGGCGGGCATGGGCCGACTGTACTGGTCAGCATCCGCCCTGACCCGCAAAGATGGGGTCGCACGGTTCGCGGACCAACGAGGGTCAGGGCAGCCCCGCCCGGTCGTCGCCGAGCGACGTGCCGAGCGGGAGGCAGTCATGACGGACGCTGTGGCACCACGGGACGCGGCCCAGGCGGAGGTGTGGGAGCACCGGCCGATGTTCTCCGCGACCGACAAGGGGTCCCGGATCACCTGGCTGGCCCCGGGCCGCTCCCCCGCACGTGTCACGCCGCGCCTGTGGGCGACGGCGCTGCTGTGCCTCGTGGCCTGGGCCGCCGCGACGGCGGCCGGCTCGTCGGTCCTGTGCGGCGCGACGTCGACCGAGTGCACGGTCGCTGTCGGCCAGGGCTGGCTGATCGGCGCGGCGCTCGTCCTGGGGTATCTGGCCGTCCTGGCCACGGTCGACCTGGGCGAGCGGGCGCAGGACCATCTCGGCCAGCGGCGGGCCGCGTCGATGTTCTACCTGGCGCCGCTGCTGACGGGGATCACCGTGGGCGCGGCGGTGGGGACAGACCTTGCGCTGGGTGCGGACCAGCGCGTGAGCCAGGTGCTCGATGGCGTCCCGGGCACCGAGGCCGTGCTCGTGTCGGCGGTCGTCGCGGTGCTCGCCGCCCTCTGGGGCGTCGTCGTCCTGGTGCGGCTGCCGGGCGCCCTGCGGCACGCCCGGCGCCGCCAGGAGACCATCGAGCGGCTGCGCCGCGACGGCCACCGACACGCCGGCCGGGTCCGACTCGGCGACGTCCGCATCTGGCTGCACAACGACCCCGAGCTCACCGTCACCGTCACCTACGACTCCCCGGCCGGCAGCCACGAGGTGGCGGGCTGGATGCGGACCTCGCCGGACCGCGTGCCGAAGGACGGCAGCAGGGTGGTGGTGCTCACCGATCTGCGCGGCGCCGTGCACGTCGAGCTCGACCGCGACGGGGAGGTGGCGTTCGAACCGCCAGAGCGGTATGCGCCGAGCGAGTAGGTGGTCGTCGCGCATCTGGTCGGGCACAGCCCCCGAGGTGGGGTAGTATTTCCGTCGGCCCCAAGGGGCCAAAACCGGTAGCCTTGAGCATGCTCAAGAACACCGCGGGCTGTGGCGCAGCTTGGTAGCGCACTTGACTGGGGGTCAAGGGGTCGCAGGTTCAAATCCTGTCAGCCCGACAGTGTGATGTCGCAGGACATCGCGGACAGCCGGACCTACGAAATCGTAGGTCCGGCTGTTTTTTGTTTCCGTGCGGGTCCGGGTGGGCGGCCGGTGGGTTGGTAGTCCTTGGCCGGGTCCAGGATCAGGCCGCGGAGGATCTCGCCGGTGGTGGCGTCGATGATCTGGATTTCGAGGTCTTCGGCCAGGATCAGGACGTAGGTTCCGGTGTAGGTTCGTCCGATTCCGATGTGGTGCAGGCGTCCGGCGTGGCGCAGGGTGACGGTCCCGGCTTTGTTGACGCGGTCGGTGCGGACTCGGTCGTGGGTCTCGCGGACCGGGTCGATGCCCGGGGAGGCTTTGGGCCGGGCGGTGTAAGCCGTGGCCGGGGTGGCTCGGTGCGGCAGGGACCGGTGCGGGCGTCGGTGGTTGTACTCCTGGACGAAGGTGTCGAGCAGGGTCTGCAGCTGGGCGAGGGTGGTCGGCTGGGCTGGTTGCGCGCGGAGCCATTCCTTCATCGTCTGTTGGAAGCGTTCGACTTTCCCGCAGGTGGTGGGGTGGCCGGGCCGGGAGTTCTTCTGCGTGATGCCGCGGTGGGCGAGCTCTTTCTCCAGCGCGGTGCGGCCGCCCTGGCGGCCGTGGCCGGCCAGGCGAACGGTGTAGACCATGCCGTTGTCGGTCAGTGTCGAGGCGGGGTATCCGTGCTGCTCGGCGGCTTGTCGGAAGGTGCCGGCCACGATGGGTGCGGTGATCGTCGCGTGGGCGGTGATGTGCAGGGCGTAGCGGGAGTGGTCGTCCAGCCAGGTGATGATCTCGACATCGGTGCCGGGTGTCCCGTCGGGGCGGGTCAGGCGGTAGTGGGTGAAGTCGGACTGCCAGGTCTCGTTGGGTTGCTCGGCCTGGAAGCGGATGTAGGAGCTCTTGGGGCGTTTCTTCGGCTCGCGGGTGATGGCGCCCTCGCGGGCCAGGATCCGGTGGATCGTGGCCCGGGACAGAGTCGTGTCGTGGTGGTGGGTCAGGTGCCAGGCGATGGTGTCCGCGCCGGCGTCCAGGCCTTGTCCGGTCAGGTCCTTGCGCAGGGTCAGGACCTGTTGCACGACGTCGGGCGGGGTCGCGTTCGGTGTGGTGCGGGGGCGGCGGGAGCGGGGCTGGAACGCGGCTTCGCCCTGTTCGCGGTAGCGGGCCAGGAGTTCGTAGATCCAGGAGCGGGACACGTTGTGCTCGCGGGCGACCTGGGCGACGGGTTGATGGGCGCGGGTAACGGCGGTGATGACCAGCCGGGCCTTGGACATACCCGCTCATCGTGCTCATCGGTGTCCGGGATGTCCTGCGACACGCTGTCCGGGATGTCGCGAGACAGGTGTCCGGGATGTCCTGAGACTCAACACTGTCAGCCCGACAGATCGCCCCTCACCTGTTCACGCAGGTGAGGGGCGTTTTTCGTTGCCTCAGAATCCTCGCTGCGACGGGCGTCGGAACGGGGCTTGTCCCCGATCCGGGTTCATGCCGGCTCCGCGTCGTCGGCAGCCGGCGCAGTCGGTAGCGCGCTGCCGGCTGCCCACCAGGCACCGAACGTGGTGCCGGCGACAAGCTCCCCTCTGAACCCCATCGAGGGCGTGTCAGACCCGGAGGGCTGGTTGCGCCACGATCGCGAGTTGCAGAGCTGGGCAGCAGTCGAAAATGGGAAGCCCGTCGGCCAGATCACGCTTACCCGGGCCGAGCCTGGCGATGACGCCGCCCGGGTTTGGCATAAGCACACTGGCGGCGAGATACGTCGCTTGGCGATTCCCGCACGGCTATTTGTACACCCCGATCATCGGGGCAACTGGGCCGGCCGCCTCCTCATGGAAACCGCGACGAAGTTCGCGCAGACCCGAGAACTTAGCATCGCTTTCGACGTCATGCTTAAGGACCATGCCGCTATCCGGCTCGATGAGCGCCTCGGTGCCGAGCGAGTCGACAAGCTCTCACACCAATACGGCACCGGGAAATCCGAGCCCGCTGTCGTATATACACTCTCGCCGCTAACGCGGCAAGTTCTCACTCGACTAGCCACGCGGCAATAAGTAGTATCGATGCGAGCAATGCTAAACCCATTGCCAAACGGATGCGATTGTACTTTCTCGCTACGATGAGGCTTAGCCGCCAGAGTTGGTGGCGGGTGCGGGACTGTGGATCGAGCGGAGTCGCGTCGAGCGCGGTAGCGAGGTCGACCAGGTTCTCGAAGGTGGCGACATGTCCCCAGTAAAATACACCGCGGCTCGAATCCACAGTGGTATATCGCGGCCAGAGCGCAGCACCAGCCACGATTATCGCCAGTACCGCAAAGGCAGCACCGACCCACCACAGCAAACGCTCAAAGCCGACCAGCCCGGCCGGCGTCCAGTCCCCCGCTATCAATCCCGAACCCAGGGCCCCGAACCCAATTCCGAGCACAGCCGTCGTTACCGACGCCTTCTGGTCAGCAATAACCACTTCTTGACGCGCCTCCGCAAGCATCGCCTGCTCAGCAATGTCACGAGCCTCACGGGCTCTTCGGCGTTCAGCACGTCGAGAAGCACCGCGATCAACCCGAGCCCTTAACCGAACTCCTGGTTGCATGGAGGAGGACCTCCCTCTCAAGTCAGCATCGACATGGACCCGAAGGGTGAAAAGGTTCACTGGCGGCTAGTTACACCAGCCTGGTGCGGCGAGTACATCGAGTTCACCCGGCCATCTCGGGCGAACTCCGGCATTCTAGACTACGTTGCCGCTCTGTCCGATCGCTCCAACTAGCACGCGAGACCCTTCGCGCGCGCCCCGAGGGAGAGCAGTGCATGAGTTTGCGTAGTGACCTCGAAGCGTATACAAAAAAGACGCATGATGACGTGTGGCAACAGAGAAAAGGCCGGGTCGTACCAAGCGATGACAGCATCACGCTAGGTACGGATTCCGTAGAAATCGACGCCACCGTTCTCTACGCCGACCTCGCAGAATCGACCTCTATGGTCGCCCAAGAGAAGAACTGGTTCGCCGCAGAGGTTTACAAGAACTACCTCTACTGCGCAGCGAGGATCATTAGGGCCGAGAACGGCACGATCACTGCGTACGACGGAGACCGTATTATGGCCGTCTTCTTGTCGGATAATCAGAACACGCAAGCTGTACGTGCCGCAATGAAAATTCAATGGGCGACGGCCCAGATTATCCAGCCTGCGATTGACGCAAAGTATAAGCTCCCCGGCTCGGGCTACACGACGTCGTTCAAGATCAAGCAGAAGGTCGGAGTCGACACATCCATCTTGTTGGTTGCGAAGACGGGGATTCGCGGTCACAACGACCTAGTCTGGGTCGGCAGCGCCGCCAACAACGCCGCGAAAATGGCAGCCCTCGACGCCGGGTTTACCACATACATCACGCGGGACGTCTACCGCCAGTTGCCGCAGTCGAGAATCGTCGACGGCGAGGGGAAGAATATGTGGAGAGTCGTTACCACCGATCTCGGGCACGAAGTGATCGGCACGACCTATCGGACTTCGATCGACTAGCCAGTTCACTCTTCGCCGACACCAGAGCGAGCATGTTGTGAGGACTTTCTTTACTGGCTCAAGCCGCGGCTTCGCCGCGCGGGGCGCGCGACAGGGGAGCCGGCCCCCGCGCGGGCTCGCTGCGCGCACCCCCATCGCACCCTGGTCGTGCCGGCACGACGCGCCCCAACATGACGAAGACGGCCTCGGCCAGGTGACCGAAACCGTCTCTCTTCGCGCAGCTCGCGCCCGTCGTCGTCCTTCCCGTAGATCGCGGACGGTCACGGCGGCCGGTACCCGTAGCAGGCTACTCGATCATCCGCCTAACAAACGCCCGCCCGCGCTCCCCCGTGCTGGCCTGATCGGTGGTCCAAATACTCTTCACGAGACGGGCAGCGACCGGCTCTCGAAGTCTCTTATCAACGCCGAACCGCATCAAGGGCGCTGCGCGTCACCACGTGATCGACTCAGTCCACCCTTAACCCGATCGGACGTCGACAAGACGTGGCAGGGAGCCTGACGATGCCCACCCACGGCCCCACCGGATGTGTCCCCGATCTGTCCCCAACGCCCTGCACGCGATGCACGTCGGAACACCCTCCCGCTCACAGCAGCCGCAGAAAATCAGGGGCGAGCACCCGTCAATCCATCTGGGGTCAAGGGGTCGCAGGTTCAAATCCTGTCAGCCCGACAGATCGCCCCTCACCTGTTCACGCAGGTGAGGGGCGTTTTTCATGCCATCGCCGCGCTATCCCGTAGCACTCCCCGCCCGATCTTGGCGCCAGTTTGTGGCCGCCGGGCCATAGACGGCGCGCCACCGTCTGCCGGCCCTCAGCGACCGGATCCAGGTAACGGACAGTCATGACGGGTCCTGTTGTGCGCCCAACGCCCCGCCCCTCGCTCACGGCGAACGAGGCGTGCGGACGGGGGACCGAGCACCGCCATGCGCTCGGTCCCCCGCCGTGCTGATCTCAGCCGAGGCGACAGTTACCCACCACCACCTCCTGGCCCGCAGCGCGAACCCGAATTGCGTTCTGCACGAGGCGCCCTTGCGAGTCAGTGGTGCTCTCGTTGTACGCGACCTCGGCCAGCCCGAGCACCGAGAGCGTGCCGGAGCCTGCGCCGATGGGGATGCCGTTGATGGTGCCGACCAGGGAGTCACGTTCGATCCCGTCGGCGTCCGCCGTACAGGTGCTCTGGATGTCGGTGATCCGTACCAGCCCGTTCAGCAAGGTCACGTCGGCAACGCTGGTGGCGACTTCAGTACGGCCTGTGGTCGCGCTGACCGTGCAGCTCACGTTCAGCGCGCCGACGCGACCAACGAGCGTGTTCAGGGACGCCGTCGACTGGTCGTCGTCGGGCGGGCAGCCCACGTCGGGGATGCGGTCGACCTCCAACAGGCCGGTGGCTCCGATCGCGTACCCGGCGCCGGGCACATAGACGACGACGTCGACAGTCCCTGTTCTGGTCCCGCCGTCGTCATCCGTGATCGTGGCGGTGATGGTGCGCGGGCCGAGGCCGTCGAAGCCGTAGACGTGCTCCGCGGTACAGGTCCCGCTGCCAGGCCGCTGCGTGACGATCCCCTCGGCCGTTCCGTCGCCGTCGCCGTAATCGACACGACAGCTATGGGTGTCGTTGGTGCCGGGGTCCGTGAATGTCACGCTGACCGGTGTGGGCTGTCGCCCGTTGATCAGCTGGCCAGGCGCAGGCGTCGTGACCTGGGCGGCAGGCGCGACGTTGGTCACCGTGAGCGTTGCACTGTCGCTCACAGGCGACGGCTCACCGTGTCCGTCGTCGGCAGTCAGGGTCACGGTGAAGGGTCCGTCGTCCGTGCAGGTGATCGCGGTGCCCGGCACGGCAGCGTCACCGAAGGCGCAGGTCGCCCCGGGGTCGACCCCAGGCCCGGGCTCGACCGACCAGGTGATGGACGGGGTGTCGTCCGGATCGGTGACAGTGCCGTCGAGAGTAACCGGCGCCCCCTCGGCCCCGGTGGCGTCAGGCCCGGCGTCGACCGCGGGCGGTGTGTTGCCGGTCCCCGGCATGTCCGGGATGTCTCCGCCGCAGGGCAAAGCCTGTGGTCCGCAGCCGGTTTGGACCCAGAAGCGATCGCCGTGCACGATCCGGTCGAACGAGTACCACACGCCGAGCATCGCGCCCGCAGACCTGTTGTGGCTGCGATTCAGGGCGCGAGCCGAGTAGCTGTACTCCGTGTCGTCGTCGTAGGACCCGAGGGCCGCGCCCTGGAAGGTGCTGCGGTAGGGGTACTCGTCGCAGTCCATCCGCTTGCTGGCGTAGTCGGGGTCCACTGCGAGGCAGGTCGCCACCGCGACGTCGTGGTTCCGCCTGTACCGAGTTGGCTCGTACTCCGGACGCATGCGACTGAGACTTTCGCGTGGCCTGAAGAGGGAGTTACCAGGAATGATCCGATCGCCAGGGTCCGGGTTGATCAGGTGTGGCTTGGTGAACGCCTCGAAGATGTGAAAGGCCTCCTGCGTGATCCGCCCGTCCTCCATGTCGATGTAATGAACGGGATGGACGTCGTCGAAGATGCAGCCTCCGCTCTCGTTCGCCGGAAGGTAGGAGGCGCTGTCGCAGCGGTAGGTCACTTCGAACTCGTCGGTCTTGGGCGAGCCTGCGGCAATTATTCGGGCCGAGAGGAAACTGACGAGGTCGTCCTCGTGGAACGGTGGTGTGCTCCCGCTGGGAAAGGAATTCTCCATGGAGAAGTTCTCGTTGAACACCCAGTCGGAGCTCGCCCACTCGGCGAGGGTCTTGGTCACGGGCCCCTGGGCGCCGTCGTTCTCGCAGGAGGCCTGCCCCTGGCCGTCGCACACCATGTCGACGGTCATGGGTGCGATCGGGTCGAGAACGGGACCTGAGGGAGAGATCCGGTACTGGAACCTGGTCCAGAGGCTGTCACGGCTGCCCCATCCGACCAGCGTCAGGTCAAAGGTCGTCTCTCCGGTCGGGCTGTCGTAGCCAATCTCACCCTTGATGCACATCGAGTAGCGGTTCTTGTACAGCGGAGTCTCGCGTTCGTCCGGATACTCCTGGGCGCAGGAGTCGAGCGTAAACTCACCCGGCTCGGGCAGCTCACCAGGCGCGACGTCGTAGGCGTCCTCGTCGTCCCACCACCACTCCTCCTCGTCAGCCGCCTTCGCCCTCGGCCGCGCAGCGTTGTCTGCAAGGTCTTCGGGCAGAATTGTCGGCTCCGCGACGTTCGTGGAGTTCGCCTGTACCGCCGCCGCTTCCTTGAGCGTCCGGCTCGGTCCGGCCGCGACGGCCTCCTCGTAGGAGTCGAACGTTCGCCAGCCTGGAGCTGTCGCGCTGGGCTCCGGCCGGACGTCGAGTTCTGGTTCCGCCCCGACGGCCACACCCGTCATCACTGTCGATACCACGACGCACATGGCGCACAGCGCCATCGTTCGCCGGGCACGTTGCCTGATCTCTCCGGTTGCCGTTGCCATGGTGCCCCCTCGCCTGACACGGTGAACACATCTCGTGCGCCCACCGTTCGGATCGTGCCTGGCCGAGAGCATCGTTACCCCTGGAGACCGTTTACGCACCGTACTTCGGGGCTGGCCGAACGACGACGGTCGCTCCGTAATCCCCACGGTCCGTACCACCCCCGCCGAACTGGTTCCATCAGCGTTGTAGGGTCCGTGGCCATGGGTCCGACGAAGACGCCGCTGGTCAACGAGGTGGACTGGTCGCGGTTGTTCCACGCCTACGGGGTCGCGGCGGACACGTCGCGACATCTCCAAGGCCTCGTCTCCGACGACGATGCAGCGTTCGCAGACGGGCTCGACCACCTCCACGGCGCCGTGCTCCACCAGGGCACCGTCTACCCGGCGACAGTGCCCTCGCTTCGGGTGGTGGCCGGGATGCTGCACGACCCGGCACTGCGCCGCCGCGACGATCACGGGAAGTCGCGCCTGGCGTCGCTGCTGGAGTGGATCGACGCAGTGGGAGACAGCGCGTCTTGGCACGAGGACACCCACGAGTCAGACACCCCCGAGCCCACGGACGAGGACGTCGACGCCTTCTACCGGGCGATGGCGGCGGACGACGAGTCGGTGTGGGACTCCGAGGTCAACGACTACCTGTGGGGCCGGTCGATCGCCGAGCTGCCGGCGGCGTGCGGCGAGGCGCTGACATCGGTCTCGACGTACCTGACCGACGACGACCCCGCGATCCGCGCCTGTGCCGCTCTGTCGCTCATGGACTCGGCCGAGGCGACCGCCCTGCTCGTCGAGGCGCTGCACGACCCGCTTGCGGCAGACGTGTGGTTCGCCCGCCGCCCCTCATGCTTCGACATCCGCGTCCACTTCGCCCTGGTGGCGAACCTCCTGGCCCGCGACGCCGGGCTCGCCGAGCTCCTGCCCGCGTTCCTGCCCGTGATCCGAGCCGCAAAGGGCCGGCTGTGGTCGAACATGACCTGGGGCCCGATCCTGCTCAAGGCATTTCCCGGCGTGGAGTTCCAGCCGGGTGTCCGCCCCGACCCTCCGCGGAACCTGGACGAGGCTCAGAAGGCGGTGCTGCGCGAGCTGGTCGCCAACAACGACCTGTGGGACGGCGGCGACGGCAACGCGAACCTCGCACGGATGCGCGTCGGGCTGCCCGACGACCGCGACGCGGTGGCCGCCCTCGCCTCCTGACGAATGGGCACCGTCCTGGGGTTCGAGCCGACCTCCTGGGGCAGGAGATCGTGAGAGCGGGCCGAGTGTCTTACCGTGCACGACGGTTCCGCCCTGCCTACCCTCGGAAGGCGTTGGGGAAACTCCCAGCGACAGACAGGGGGCAGATGAAGATGCGACGATTCATGGGTATGGCGCTGGGGCTGGTACTGACGGCGACGGTCGGCCTCACCACCGCCGCTCCTGCGTCGGCATGGACCTACGAGGCGAAGCACTGCGTGGGCGACCTCGTGGACCGGTGCGTGTCACTGCGCAGGAACTCCGACGGGACCGTGTACGCCCGCGGGTCGGGCCGCGACGACAAGGACCGGCCCGGCGACTACAGCGTCCGGATGCTAGAGGTCAACTACTCCTATGTCCGGGACGGGAACCCGCCGGCCGGCACGACCGTCGTCACCTACGGGGACGCCGGCTGGAACGAGACCTACGAGTGGATCGCGACCAGGGCCCTCCCTGTGCCGTGCGGCACCTCCGTGGGCGCGAGCGCCAAGGTCGAATGGATGGACGAGAGGACCAAGGAGCGCACGACCGGGTGGGTGAGCACGTCGGCCGTCATCTGCTGACCTGAACGACGTCGAGCAGCAGGCCGGTCCGCGTCGCCCCCGGACGTCAGCTCCCGGTTCCCGCGATCCGCGCCAGGTGCTCGCGCAGGGAGCCTCCACCGGACTCCAGGGTGACCCACGACAGCCACTCCCCCGCCACGGCGACCTCGACCACCTGGCCCTCCAGCCGGTACGCCCGGCCGTCGAGGAGCAGATACCCGGTCCCCTCGTTGTCCCGCGTGCTCGTCCACGCCACCGCCCGGCCGTCGACGTCGATCCCCCCGGCCTCCCCGTCCAGCTCGACCAGCGTCATCGCCCCCGTCTCCCGGTCGAACACGTGCAGGTCACCCGCCACGCCCCACGCCAGCAGGGCGTCCGACGCCGCCAGCTCCGTCACCGTCTCGAGCGGGTAGCCGGCTGCCGGCGCAAGTCCCACGGGCACCTGCCGGACGCCGTCATCGCTGCGATCGGCAAGCTTGATGCCGGTGCGGACGTTGTTCGCCGCCCAGACGACCGCGTCCGGCGTGACGGCGAACGCGGTAGGGCCGGAGGCCAGGATCTCCGTCGCTCCGGTCGCCAGCGGGACCTGGACCTGCTCGATCTCGCCCTGGTCCGCGATGCGCTGGAGGTACAGGGACGCGCTGCTCAGCGCGATCCGGTACCCCAGCGGCACCGGTTCGCCGGACGACTCCATGAGCGTGCGCACCTCGGGGTTCCGCACGTCGTCGACGACGCGGATCGCCCAGGGCGACGACTCGCTCTCGCGGTTCGCCACCTCCAGCCAGGCAACCCTGTTGCCCTGCCGCGCGACGTCGGCGATCTCGGCGCGGTGTCCGTCAACCATGCCGTTGACGGCCACCGGGCTGGTCTCCCCCGTGGCTGCGCGCAGCTCCAGTGCCAGCTCCTGGTCGGGGTCGCCGTCGCCTTCGCCGTTGTCGGAACCCGGGGCCATATCGGCGAAGGTGATGACCGAGCCGTCCGCCGCCAGGGTGCCCGGCATACCTGCACCCGCTGTCGGCCCGCCCACCCTGACGACGACTCCGGCCTCCACGGCGTCGGGCGCCGCCCCCGCGTCCACGGCGAGCACGCACCGCCCCTCCAGCCAGGGCCGGACATCCTGGTCCGACGTCCCTGCCGGGCAGTCACCGGGCCGAGGGCCGGCGTCGCCGTCGGGCCGCTCCAGGCCCACGAGCGAGCGGAACCACTCGCTGCCCGGCAGCGCGACCGGACCCACGCCGGGGAGCGAGATCGGGCCGGCCAGGAAGAACGCCACCAGGAGCGCCGCCACGCCACCGAGCACTCCCTGCGCGGTGCGCCGCCTGTGCAGGGCGGCCCGGCTCTCGCCGAGCGTCTCCGCCGCGTCACGGTGCGGCACGGGGATGTCCGCCAGGTCCGCGCGCTCCAGGATGGTGCGCAGGTTCTCCAGTCCACGTGCGTTCGCCGACTTCACCGTCCCCACCGACCTCCCCAGCTCATCGGCGACCTGCGCCTCGGACAGGTCAAGCAGGTGCCGCATGACCACCACCCGGCGCTGCTGCAGCGGGAGCTGCGCCAGCGCGTGCACCAGCTCGGCCCGGACCGCGACGCGGGCGGCGTGGTCCGGGGTGTCGGGAAGCCGGATCGCGTCGTCGCCGGGCAGATCGGTGCGGCTGCTGCGGCGCCAGGTGTCGGTCCGCAGGTTGACGAGCACACGGCGGGCGTAGGCGCGCGGTTCGGTGTGCACCCGGTGCCACGACCGGTAGACACGCTCGAACGTGCCCTGGACCAGGTCCTCGGCCCGGTCCGGGTCGCCGCACAACAGGAACGCGGTGCGGAAGAGGTACGGGCGGGCGTCACCGACGAACGCGACGAACTCCTGGTCCTTGGTACGGACCACACGGACCTCGGCCCGCTCCGGTGTGTGGATGCTCATGTTCCCCATGACGCGTCCCCTCGCGGGAAGGTTCAGCCGAAACCCCGGACATCGCGGTCGACGACCCGGATCCTAGGCCGACGGCCAGTTCGCCGGCGAGCCGTTGGGGCCCCGTCGCGCACAGGATCCCACCAGTTTCGGAGCGTCCGACCGCCGGTCCGGCTATGGTCGGAAGCGCCCCGCGGCCGCCGGATGACGCAGGTCCGTGGCGTGCCGCCCAGGGCAGGTCTCTTCGTCGGCGGGTGTCTTTCTGGGGGTGGTCACCTTGAACGTCAGGGCTACTGCAAGGTCGGATACGGGGACGCAGGCATTCCCCAACCTCGACTTCTCCGCGTTCTCCGATGCCGGCAGGCTCTCGTGGCAGCGGAACCAGCGGGTCTTCGAGGCGCTGGCGCGCCTGGAGATCGAACGCTCCCGGGTGGCGAGCCTGGTGGAGCGCAACCGGCCGGTCGCGGCGCGCGTCTTCGGCCGGGGCACGCGGGGGATCAACGAGACCATGGCGCGGGCCGCGGGAACCTGGCGGACGCTCGAGTCGGTCCGGCACTCCGGCACCGTGCAGCAGCTCGCGACGAGCCTCCCGAACAACGCGCACTTCGTGGAGCACGGCCTGCGGATGGTCAGCGTGTGGAACCACTCCGGGGTCGATCCCGAGGCCCGCCTCATGCTGTCCGGCGAGGATCCCGCGCTGTACTACTTCGGCTTCGCCCCGGTGCAGATGAAGATCATCGACGGGACCAGCGTCCTGCTGGACGGTCCCAGCCTCCGCGGCGATCGGACCGTCATCGAGGTGCGGGACGACGCGTGCCTGCGGGCCGCCCGTTCCTACTGGGACGCCGTGGTGGCCACCATGTACCCGTGCGACGCGGAGACGGCCGCACTCGTCGACCTGTCCGTGCGGCAGCGCCGCATCGTCACCCTGATGATCACCAGCTCGTCCGACGACCAGATCGCGCGGAAGCTCGGCGTGAGCGTCCGGACCGTCCGGGCCGACATCGCCGCGGTCCTCGACCTCCTCGACGCGCCCACGAGGTTCGTCGCCGGCCTGCGGCTCCGCGAGCGCCTGGGCATGGCGGGCCTGCGGTAGACGACGCATGACGGGCCGGGTTCGTTGCCCCGTCGTCGGTGCAGGTTCCTGCAATCTGCGTCCTGGCCCCTGTGGCACGCTCCGGCACGGCGGCGCCCCGGCACCGCGCGTACGACGAAGCCGCTGCACGGTCGAAGGGAGCGTCGGATGCGAGTCAGGGTCCTCGGTCCGGTCGAGGTGTCCGACGGGAAGGCATGGTCGCCGGTGGCGGCTGCCCGCTGCCGCGCGGTGCTGGGTGCGCTCGTCGCGCACGGGCCGCAGAGCGTCCCGGTCGAGAGCATCGTGCAGGACGTGTGGGGCGACGCCCCGCCCAGGTCCGCCGTCGCGCAGACCTACGGGTACGTGCACCGGCTGCGCCAGATGCTCGGGGACCTCGACGGCACGGCCCTACGGCGGTCCGACGTCGGCTACCTCCTGGTCGAGCAGCACGCGGGCGTCGACGCCCGGCGTTTCGAGGCGGCCGTCACCGACGGGTTGCGGACGTTCGAGGACGGCGGCTTCGAGCAGTCCGCGGAGCTCTTCGAGCGGGCCCTCGGCTGGTGGCGGGGCGACCCGTTCGGCGGCGCACCGCCGGGCGGCTCCGCCGTCGAGCTGACCCATCGGCTGACGAGCCTGCGGACGACCGCCGTCGAGCACGGTTTCCAGGCGCAGATCAACCTGGGCCGGCACCGGGCGGTCGTCGAGGAGATCGAGGCGCAGATCGCCGAGTCCCCCTTCCGGGAGCCGCTGTGGCGGCAGCTTCTCGTCGCCCTGTACCGCAGCGGTCGGGCCGCCGAGGCCCTCCAGCAGTACGACCGCCTGCGCCGCACCTTCACGGAGGAGCTCGGTACCGATCCCAGCCCGGCCACCCGCGCGATCCACCAGCAGATCCTCGATGAGACGCTGCCGATGACCGAGGCGTCCTCCCGGGCCTCGGCGACAGTCACGGTCGGGGCGGAACCCGCCGAGGCCGCGCGGCCCGTGCGGCAGCTCCCTCCGGAGGTGGCGGACTTCTGCGGGCGCGCGGGCGAGACCGAGGCCGCGGTCCGCGCCGTCACGTCGCACGACCGGCCCGGCTCGCCCGTCGTCCTCGTGCTGCACGGCGCGCCCGGGGCGGGCAAGTCGAGCCTGGCCCTGCACGTGGCGCGCCTGGTCCAGGCCGAGTACCCCGACGCTCAGTTCCATCTCGGCCTGGCCGGGACGTCGAGCAACCCCCGTGGCCCCGACGAGCTCCTGGCGGCGATGCTGCGCGCCCTCGGCGGCTTCGGGCACCCGTTGCCGACCGCCCTCGACGACTGCGCCGCGCTGCTCCGCTCGCAGCTCGCCGAACGGCGCACGCTCGTCGTGCTCGACGACGCGGCGTCCGCCGAGCAGGTCCTCCCGCTCCTGCCGCCGGACGGCCGCTCGGCCGTCATCGTGACCAGTCGTGGAATGCTCGCGGATCTGCCCGGCGCCCGGCACGTCCACGTCGACGTGCTCACCGTCGACGACGCGGAGGCGCTGCTGGCACGGATCGTGGGCAACGACCGGGTGGCGCGGGAGCCGGCCGAGGCGCAGGCCATCGTGCAGCTGTGCGGTCTGCTGCCGTTGCCGATCCGCATCGCGGGGGCCAAGCTCCTGAGCCGCCCGGCCTGGCCCCTGAGCCGGCTGCGCGAGCGACTGGAGGACGAGACCCGAAGGCTGAGCGAGCTGAGCATCGGCGGCCTCGACCTCCGCGCGAGCCTGGACCTCTCGCTGCGTTCCCTCTCGACGGACGCCGCCCTGGCCTTCGCCCTCTTCGGCCTCCTCGGCCCCGGCGACCTCCCGGGCTGGGTGCTGGGCGCGCTCCTGGACACCGACGCCTGGGAGCCCGTGGCCGAGGAGCTCCTGGACGCCGCCCTCCTCCAGCAGGTCCGCCTCGACGACATCGGCCAGCCCCGGTACCAGATGCACGACCTGCTGCGGGTCTACGCGCGGCAGCAGGCGAGCGACCACGGGGCCGGCACCTGCCGGCAGGCGGTACTGCGGACCGTCGGAAGCTGGACCCTCCTGGTCGACAGGCTGCGCCGGAACCGGCCGCACAGCCTCTTCGACCCCGTGGACGCGCCCCGGACGGTCGCCCCCGAGGCGTTCCCGGCCTGGCTCCCGTACGACGACGAGAACCCCCCGTCCCACGCCATGGGGACCGCGTGGACGGCGATCGAACGCCAGTCGCTGCTGGACGCGGTGCGGCTCGCGTGCGCGCACGACCTGACCGCCGAGGCCGGGCGCCTGGCCCTCCTGCTGGGCCCCCTGTACGACCAGCACGCGCTGTACGAGGACTGGCGGACGAGCCACCAGACCGTGCTCGACCGCCCCGACGTCGACGACCTCGCGGCCGCCGCCCTGCGACGCGGCCTCGGCCAGGTCAACATCTACACCGGCGACTTCGAGACCGCCGCCGGGTTCCTCCGGGACGCGCGACGCACCTACCAGGGACACGGCCACGACCTCGGCGCCGCGCTGGCGCTCGCCAGCCTGGCGAGCGTGCACCGCTGCCGGGGAGAGCACGACGCCGCCGAGGCGGCGCTGCGCGAGTCCCTCGACGTCGTCGCGGCCGCCGGGGACGCGCCGAAGGAGGCGCTGTTCCGGGGCGCGCTGGGCCGGATCCTCACCACCCAGGGCAGGCTCGCCGAGGCCCGGACGTGGCTCGCCGACGCCGCGGCCCTGGCCCACGGCATCGGTGACACCCACCGCGAGGCCGTGGTCCTGCGCGACCTCGGCACCTTGGAGCTGGCCGACGGCGAGCCCTCCGTCGCCCTGCGCACGCTCGAACAGGCCACGCAGATCTTCTGGGACCTGAGCGACGAGCGCTGCGCGGCCAAGACCCTGCTCGAGACGGCCCCGGTGCTCGTCGCGCTGTCCGAGCGCGAGCGAGCGCTGGCGTCCCTGGCCGAGGCCACCGCGTACTTCCGCCGTCACGGCCTGCATGACGACGAGGCCCGCTCGGAGAAGCTGCTGGCCGAGGTCGCCGGGACTGCCGCTCACCGGGCACCGTGAGCTCCACGATGTCGAGATTCTGCTCCAGCACCTCCTCGAGCCGGTCTCTGCCAATCGTCAGGGGAAGGTCGGTCATCCGGGCAACCCGCACGGTTCGGTCGTCGGCCCAGGCCATGCCGAGGTAACCGCCTCGTGCCGGGAACTGGCACATGTCGCAGGCACCGACTGCGATGCTCACCTTCTCGGTACCGACCACGACGAGATCGTCGATTCGGACGATCGAGACCTGCATCGTCGGGCCTACGGCAGTCTGGAATGCGACCGCGGCATAGCGAAAGTCAGGCGAGACCCGCACCTCCGATACCAGGTCGCACCCGGGAAGGCCCACGGTTCGGCGCTCGCCACGGGACGACGGCACGACGTCCGTGCGAATCGCCTCGACCCAGCACGGGACGTCCTGTTTCATGCCGAACGACGGGCCGCCACCCGCGAGTACGATCCGGTCCCCGGCGACGTCGCCCGCGGCCACGGGATGGTCCTCGGTGGCAAGGACCCGCTCGTCGGTGGATGTCCGCACCGTGACCTCGACGGGTCCGGCGGGCATGCCGTCCTCCCCCTCCCGCGCCCGGAGCAGGACCACGGTCGACTCGTCAGGTGCCGCCAGCAGCCCCGATCCCCGGCCGGCGGCCGACACGTCCTCACGCGCCCGGACGGTCCCGGAGCCGTCCAGGACCACCAGCTCCTCGCCGAGGGAACCGTCGTCCCGGGTCACGTTGCCGACCAAGGCGACTGCGCCGTCTGCCACGGGTTGCACGCCATCGGCCGAGAGACCGTCGGGGAGGTCCGCCAGGAGATCGACTGTTCCGTCGGGAAGCACCTCGAAGAACGGGATCCCGGTGGCGACGTCATCGCCGGAGTGTCGCGACTGGAAGAAGAGCTGCGGCACCAGGCGGTCCGCACCAGACCGCGCTGGCCAGGAGACGGAATCGGCGGCGGGAAGGGCCGCCGGGGCATCCGGCACCACGCCCGGCCCGGTGCACCCGGAGAGCCCGAGCATGAGCGCGCACCCGACAGCAGCTGCCAACCATCGGGGACCTTGCTGGGACATCGACGGCTCCTCCGTGTCGGCACTGCGGGCGATGGTGGCCGGGGTCGAGGGCTGCCGGGACCGTGGTTCCGGGCAGCCCCCGACGTCAGAAGCCGGAGTTGACGCCGAAGCCACCGCTGCCGTAGCCGGTGCCGACGTCGCTGCCCCAACCGCAGTAGACGTTGCCGGCGTTGGTGATCATGCACAGCTGCTCGTGCGCACGGCTGGTGTTGTCGGTCACCAGGATGCCCACGCTCCCGTTCTCGACGCTGCCACCTGAGGTGTAGTTGCCGTCACCGTTGCCGTCCCAGCGGAACGACACGCGATGGCCGTCAGAGCTGCTCGCGTCCACGAGTGTCGCGTGATATTCGCCGTCACCGTTGCAGGTTCCCGAGTTCGGCACGTCCCGTACACGGACGGTCCCGCCGTAGGACATCGTGCTCGTCACGCCATTGCCCTGACCAGCACAGCGTGCCTCGGCGGACGTCGCGCCGATGACGCCGAACAACGCCGTCAGCATCAGCAGTGACGCGCCGCCGGCGGCGAGTCGTGATCGTGCTCGCATCGTGTTCCTCCATCGTCTCGGGTGGGCCCGGCAATTCCGCCGGACACGACAAGGTTGGATGCCCTGCCATGGCCCGAGGCCGATCTCGATCGATGTCGAACACCGGGTACGCGGCGATCGGACAAGCACAGGTCGGATGTAGGTCCGGCGTGGATCAGGCTCGCGCGTGATGGTCCGTCAGGCGCCGCAGCGCCTCCTGCCGGGCCGTGGCGGGGTCCGCCTCCCAGGACGTCGCCCGCGCGTGGTCGCGGACGAGCTCGTGGAGCGTGAAGCGGCCGGCGCCGATGTCGAGCACCAGGTTGCGCCGCACCAGGTCGTGGACGGCGTCGGCCGCGGACTCCTGCGCGACCCCGGCCAGCGCGGCCGCGGCCGGGACGTCGAAGACCGGGCCCGGGCACCACGCCACGAGGCGCAGCAGAGCCGCCGACGTCTCCGGCAGGAGTGCGCACGAAGCCCCGATCGCCGCGCCGACCTCATCGTCGACCCCGGCCGCGGCGGCTCGCCGGTGGTGGTCGTACAGGCTCCAGCCCTGCCGCTCGCGCACCTGCCGGGCGTGCACCGTCAGGGCCAGCGGCAGGTGGCCGCACAGCCGCGCGATCGCGGCGGCCGCGGGCAGGTCCGTGTCGACCCGACCCGCGCCGATCTCGTGCCGCAGCAGCTCGACCGACGCCCCGGGAGCCAGCGGCCCGAGGCGCACCACCAGCCCGGGACGCAGCCCAGTCAGCCGCGTCCGGGACGTCACGAGCACCACCGTGCCGGGGCGGTCGGGCACGAGGGGCAGCACCTGGTCGGCGGACCCGGCGTCGTCCAGCAGCAGGAGCAGCGGGCGGCCCGGCGCCGCGTGCCGGAGCTGGCCGGCCAGGTCGGCGGTGCGCCGTCGTCCGATGCCGGGGCGGGGCGACGCCCCCATCCCCCGCAGGAAGCCGGCGAGGACGGCGGACGGCTCGGCGGGCACGCGGTCGCCGCCGCCTCCGCGCAGGTCGGCGAAGAGCGGGACGGCCCCCCGGAGGACACCGCGAAGCAGCAGGTGCGCGGCGTGCACGGCGAACGCTGTCTTGCCGACGCCGGGCATCCCGTCGACGGCGATCACCACCGGGCCGGTCAGGTCGGACTCGGAGAGCCCGGTCGCGGCCTCCAGCTCCGTCCGCCGGCCGACGACGGCGACATCGCCTGCCGGGAGCCCGATCGTCGTCCGGGCCCAGGCGGACTCCGCGGCCAGGCCGGCGACCACGCGGCAGGTCCTGCGCCACTCGTCTGCCGCGGCCGCGCCGTCCGGGCCCGGCAGTAGCGCCCGCGCGACGTCCGCCACGAGCTCGTCGTCCAGCCGCCGGCGGCCGGGCTGCAGGCACCGGTACACCGTGTTGAACGCGGGGACGTCGGCCCGGCCGGACTCGCGCCGGAGCCGCACGACCCGGCGGTGCAGCTCCCGGTACGTCACCCCCGACCGCCGACGCAGGTCGGCGAGCCGGGCAGCGAGCTCCTCGTACGTCCGCGCGCCGGCCGGCAGCGGCACCACGGCCCCGGGAGCACTGTCACGCATCGCTGGCACTGGCACGATCCCTTCCTCTCCGTCACGGATCCTTGTCAGCGCGTCAGGACGATCACCTCAGTGGTTGGCCTGGAACCAGGGCTGTGCCCAGCCGAGATAGGTGTACCCCCACTCGCTCTCGACCTCAGCGATCGTGGCGGTCGAGATCCTGGCGTAGCCGTCGATGTCGTTGGAGACGAAGGTGCCGCCCCCGACCGAGATCATCACGTGCCCGTGCTCGCCGCCGCGGAAGAACGCAAGCCCACCGGCGGGCACGGAGCGGTCGCCCGCGTGCTTGTTCCCGGACGCGACGGCGTTCCAGTGGATGATGGCGCTCGCCGACCCGCTGTGGTCCCAGCCGTAGGCGTTCGCCACGAAGCGGTCGCACAGACCGCCCCACCCCGTCACGCCGACCCGGCTCTCGGCCCAGTCGACGGCCCCCGCACAGGTGCGGGGGTTCCCGTACGCGTTCTTGCAGGACTCGCCGCACGGTGCCACGTTGTCCGTGGTCAGCCACTGCTCGCCGGAGTCGGGCCCCGACCACTGGAAGAACGCCCGTGCCCGGAAGCTGTGCACGCCGCTGGAGCAGCCGTGCAGGCCGGTGTCCCCCTCGTCCCGGGTCGCGGCCCAGCCGTCGAAGTCGCCGAGCGACTTGACCGTCACCCACTCCGTGCCGTCGTGCCGCTGCAGCTGGACCTGGTTCACGGCGACGTCGTACGCACCGTTCTCGTCCTCGATCCCGGCGTGCGCGTAGAACGAGTCCCCAGACCTCAGGACCCTGATGCACCGCTTGACCTGCTCACCGAAGCACGTATCCCCCAGGGCCTGCGCCGGGGTCGCGGTCGACACCGCGCCCAGGAGGCTCGCCACCAGCGCCAGGACGAGCGCGCAGGCCACGAGGACGCCGTTCCGCCGCGCGGGCACGCGGGACTCCACCACGGCCGCCATCAGAGGCACTCCGAGTCCCGGCTCAGGTTCTTGTCCCCGTAGTAGACGGGGTCCGCGTTGACGAACCTGACCCGCACGTCGTCGCCGTTCAGCCGCTGCTCGTAGTGCAGGTGCGCCCCCGACGAGTTGCCGGTGCTGCCCACCCGGCCGATCACCGACCGCACGGTGACGGCGTCGCCCACCGAGACACCGAAGCTCTGCAGGTGCGCGTACAGGGTCTGGTAGCCGCCGTTGTGCGTGATGATCACGTACCTGCCGTAGGACGAACCGCCCAGGTCGCGGACGGTCGTCACGGTTCCTCCCGCCGACGCGTACACCTGCTGCCCCTCGTCGGGGTTCCGGTTGAAGTCCACGGCGTTGGCCGGGCTGTGGCCCGAGCGAGTGCTTCCCGTCCAGGTCTCGCTGCACGGGAAGGGCACCTGGAAGGCACCGTCGCACACCGGGACGACGTCGGTGGTCAGCCACTGCTCGCCGGAGTCGGGCCCCGACCACTGGAAGAACGCGCGTGCGCGGAAGCTGTGCACGCCGCTCGTGCAGGAGTGCGCGGCGGTGTCGCCCTCGTCCCGGGTCGCGGCCCACCCGTCGAAGTTGCCGTTCTCCTTGACCGTGACCCACGTGTCGCCGTCGTGCCGCTGCAGCTGGATGCTGTTCACGGCGACGTCGTACGCACCGTTCCGGTCCTCGATGCCGGCATGCGCGTAGTAGGACGTACCGACCTGCAGCACTCGGATGCACCGCTTGACCTGCTCCCCGGGACACCTGTCCCCCAGAGCCTGCGCAGAAGTCGCCGTCGAAGCCACGACCAGCAGGCTCGCCATCAGCGCCAGGACGGCCACGAGGGCCGTGCCGACCCGTCGTATCACCAGTTCCATGCTCATTCCTCACTCGATGCGGGACATGACACGGTGAGCCTGGCAACGGCCGCTATGACGGACCTATGGCGGGTCTCTACCGGCTCTGCGCCGGACGCGAGGCCCACCGGTACGACATCCGCCGCGCGACCCGGCCCAGGACCTGGTGCTCGGGACAGGGACCCCACCGCCGGGAGTCGGACCCGCGCGGGTTGTCGCTCAGGAGCACGACGTGGCCGGACGGCACCGTCTCTCCCCCGCTGCCTCGCGCCGCCTGGCCGACGACGTCCGGCCACGGGTCCCCGCCCGTCGCGGCGACCCGCTTCAGCAGCCATCTTCGGCCGGACGGCGCGCCGGGGCCCGGACCGTCCGGCGCCGCCGGCCACCCGTACGTCACATCGGGCTTGCGCACGACGACGACGTCACCTCGGGCCGGGGCGCGGCTCTCCCTCCGGACCAGCACGCGGTCGCCCGGCGCGTACGCCGGCGCCATGCTCTCGCCGTCGACGACGACCACGACGTAGCGCCGGCGCACGTGCCGCAGCAGCACCAGGACGAGCGCCGTCGCCCCGAGCGCCGCCATGCCGACGACGGACCATGCCTCCACCACCGCGCCCGTCCATGCCGTCACGCGGGAGCCCCTTCAACCGCGGGCACCGCGTCCTGGTACCCGGTCGCCTGCAGGTTGAAGAGCCGGGCGTACTCGCCGCCGAGCCGCATCAGCTCGTCGTGCGTACCGCGTTCGGCTGCCACGCCCTCGGACAGCACCACGATCTCCTGCGCGTCCCGGACGGCGCCGAGGCGGTGCGAGACGAGCAGGGTCGCGGTACCGGACCGCAGGGTGCCGACCAGGTCCCGGACCTCGCTCTCGGCCTGCGGGTCCAGGCCCGACGTCGGTTCGTCGAGGACCAGCAGGTCACGACCGGCCCGCATGAGCGAGCGCGCCAGGGCGAGCCGCTGCCACTGCCCGCCCGACAGCGTCGTGCTCGGCCGTGACCGGTCCTCATCCCCTGTCTCGTCGTCGGACAGGAACGTCCGCGACAGCATCGTGTCGTAGCCGTTCCGCAGTCGCTCGACGACCGGCGCCGCCCCGGCGGCGACGGCGGCGGCGCGGACCTTGGCGTCGTCGTCCAGGTCGTCGAGCGATCCGAGAGCGATGTTCTCCCGGGCCGAGAGCTCGTACTGGACGAAGTCCTGGAAGACCGCGCTGACCCGCGAGCGCAGCGTGGCGACGTCGAGGTCCCTGAGGTCGACGCCGTCCCACCGGATGGCACCGCGCACCGGGTCGTACATCCGGGTGAGGAGCTTGACGACGGTGCTCTTGCCTGCGCCGTTGAGTCCGACCAGGGCGACCGAACCGCGGGCCGGGATGGTCAGGGAGACGCCGCGGAGCACCCAGGGGCCGTCGTCGGTGTACCGGAACCAGACGTCGTCCAGCCGGATCTCGTGCTCCAGAGGTCGCGCCGGCCGGGGCTCCCCCGCAGGCAGGCGGAGGTCCTGGGGTGTCGCGAGCACGTCGTCGTAGTGCCGCATGAGCAGCAGCACGTGGTGCACGCGCGCGAGGGACATGACCAGCATGGCGGACGAGCCCTGGACGCCGCCGGCCGCACCGACGAAGGCGGAGACGTCGCCGACGGTGAAGTCGCCACGCAGTGCGCCGAGGACCACCCAGACGAGGCCGCCGCCGGTGACCAGGGTCCCGACCAGGGTCAGCGGCGCGTGGGCCAGCAGGGTCTTGCGGTCGACGCGTTCCTCGGCGGCGTTGACGGCCCGGAGCTCCCGGTCCATGCGTCCCGCCAGAAACCCTCCGACGCCGAAGAGGCGGACCTCCGCAGCCGCGACCGGATGGATCATGAGGTCTTGGTAGAACGCCAGCCGGCGTGCCCGCGGGCTGATCTGCCACAGGACGTCGGCATGCTCCCGGTTCAGCAGCAGCTGCACGACCAGCCCGGGGACGGCGGCCATGACCACCAGCACGGCGATCAGCGGGCTGATCAGGACCAGGACGCCGAGGGTGCTCGCGATCGTCAGCACGCTGCGGGCCGCACCGAACAGGGACCCGATCACCTCGTCGGGCGCGTCGGCGGCGGACGTCTGCGCCATGCGGAGCCGGTCGCGGAACGCCGGGTCCTCGAAGTGGCGCAGGCCGCTGAGCCGGGTGACCGCCGCGAACAGCCGCCCGGTGACCAGCAGGGTGGCCGCACGGCGAGTCCGGGCGCCGACGTACTGGATCACCTGGCTCAGGAGCGCGCCGGCCAACGTCATGGCGGCCAGCGCCAGCACGATCGCCACGGGCCGGTCCCGCAGGAGCTGTGGCACGCCGTCGGCATCGGAACCGAGCTGGACTACGTCCAGCAGCCACTTGGTGGCGAGCAGCACGCCGGCCGGCAGCAAGGCGTCGACCACGGTCAGGAGCACGTGCACGGTCAGCGCACCGGGCGCGGCCTGCCAGCACAGGGCGACGGTCCGGCCGGCCCGCCCGGCACCGGCACGTACGGCACGGACCGCTGCGGTCAGGGTGCGGGCGTTGCCGCCGGCGTCGGTCATACCGGCGCGAGGACCGTGTCGAGGTCGCTGACCTCCACACCCGAGCGCAACACCTGCCCGGACGCGTCGACCAGCACGAATGCCGGGTATCCGCCGGCTTCGAACGGCAGGTCGATCTCGCCGCGCTCGTGCACGACGACGGTCACCGCGTCACCGAGGACGCCCAGGTACTCGTCGCGCTTCTCGTCGCTCCCGTACTGCTCGTGCACCACGAACGCGATCACCTGGTGAGGGGTGAACCCCTCGCGGTGCACGAGGTCGACGAGCGGCTGCAGCTCCTTGGCGCACGTGCCGCAGCCGGTGTCGAAGAAGGCGTACACGGCGGTGTCGCCGTACCGGTCCTCGTACGACACAGCGGAACCCGTCGTCGTCGTCACCGCGAAGGGCCGGATCGAGGACCCGGCCCTGACCTCGTCCAGGTCCGGGAATGTAGGGGTGCCATGGGAGTGCCCGGCTTCCGTACCGCTGCGGACGCGACGGGCGAGCGCGAGGGTGAGCACGATGTTGAACACGGCGAGGATGCCGAGGAGTACGACGGCGGTGGTCAGGACTGCCACGGGGGTCTCCGTTCTTGCTGGGTTCTCTGGGGAGAGGAGTCAGCGGACAGGTCCGCGCACGCCGGACCGGACCGGTGTACGAGGCACGAGCAGGTCGATGACGTCGTCGAAGAAGAAGGTCAGCGCCGTGACAGCGACGGCACCGAGGACCGCGAGGGCGGCGTGGCCGGGCGTCGAGAGCATGGCGTTGTCGACTGTGCCCGTCGTCCGGGCCGACGCCGCGACACCGGAAACCGTCAGGCCGGTCAGCACGAGGTTGCGGCCCACGTGCGCCCAGCCGAGCGGCGTGGTGCTCGCGCCGAAGCACGAGCACGTGACCGAGCGGCCTGTGACGGCGGAGTACAAGGCGAGCCCGGTGAACCCCACGAGCAGGAGCGCAGCGACGACCAGCGCGGGCAGGACGAGCCGGGGGACGACCGTGCTGAGCAGCAGCGCGCCGCCCACCAGGACCTCGACCCCGACATGGAGTCGCGACATCGCGGCGGCGGGTAGGTGCCGGAGCGGTTTGGGCGCCCTGCCGAGCACCGTCGCCCAGGTGTTCCGGTTGGCGTCGCCGCGCAACTTGGCGACACCGGACGTGAGCAAGACGCCGGCCACGGCGAGCTGGACGAACAGGACCAGGGTGACGAGCACATCAACTCCAGGGGTGGCGGGCGGTGGTCGGTCGCCGGCGCCGGTCACTGTGCCCGGCGCCGGCGGTCGTGGTCAGCAGCAGCCTGTGCTCACCCACGAGTTGCAGCCCGAGCAGGACGTCCCGTCGTAGCAGTCCCGGTGCTCGCGCCACCCTCGGTACCAGACGTTGCCGACTTCGCAGAAAAAGTTGGTATTGCACCGCGTCTGGCGAGTTCTGACGCAGACGGCTTCGGCAGTCTGCTGCGGCGCTACCTTCTCGAGGACCAGGTCACCGAGCTGCGTGAAGAGGTTGCTCATCTCAGTCCTTCGTTCGTCGTGATCTCTTGCTGGCAGTCAGCAACAGCCGTTGTCGGCCCAGGCGGTGCAGCTGGGCGGGCAGGAACCCGTGTAGCAGGCGCGCCGCTGACGGTTGCCCGTCGTCTGCGGCTGGGCACGACACCTTTCGCTGGACTCGCACCGGTACTGGTAGTTGGTGATGCAGACGGCCTCGGCCGTCTGCACGGGGGCGACCTTCTGGAGGATCGCTTCGCCGAACTGCGTGAACAGCTTGCTCATCCCACTCCTACTTTCTCCGCGGTTGCCGACGACGCCGTGTGAACCAGTCCATGACCGAGGCCACCAGGAACGACGCGCCGGCAGCTGCACCGACAGTTCCAACGGCCGGCACAGAGTCGGTTCGGCGTCGTCCAGCGACGGATGTCGTCGCACAAGAAGAGTGGTCGGCCGCGCTATGGCGAACCTATGGTCGATCTGTACGCGGGCACGACGGCGCCCTCAGCTACGAGAGGCATGGCAGGCGTGGCGACCCGACCCGCGCCTCCTGATCGACGTCGAGGGGCGGGTACATCGCCCGCCGAGCCCATCCAGTGGGTCAGCTCGGTCGGCGACAACGCGGAGTTGACCGTGTCCCAGGGTCACGGACTTCACTGGTCCGGGAAGGCGGTGAAGGCAGAGACCCCGCACGACGAGAGGACCCACGATGCCCAGCACCATGTCGCTGCCAGGCTGCGACGAGCAGCTCCGCGACGCCCTGGACGACGCGATCCGCGCCAGGACAGTCACCGACGCGGAAGCGGACACGTACCTGTGGCTGCTTCAGGCGAACCCGGGCCGGTACGAGACCTTCGGTGACCTCATCGAGGTCGTTCGCCAGGTGCTCACCAGCCCGCCGGGCTGACGAGCGCGTCCCAGGTACTTGACCGTGCCCTTGCGACATGGTCTGGAGTAGCGCTCGGCCGTCCGGTCCGGCGGCCCTGTCGACCACTTCATGGAGCATGAGCATGCGACTCTTCCGGCACGCCCTCCAGACCATCCAGGCGAATCGCCGCGCGTATCTCGCCCTGAACGCGATCCTGTACGGCTCGGTCCTCGCCGGCTTCGGGGCGGGCCTGCTCTTTCCCGACCTGACGGCCGCGCAGACGGAGTCCTTCCAGAGCAGCGACTCGGCCGACCTGATCCGGTCCCTGCTCGAGAGCCCCTGGCTGTTCGCCCTCGTGATCCTCGCCAACAACGTCCTGCGCGCCGGCCTGCTCAACCTCGTCCTGCCGTCGATGATCGTGCCGTTCGCGGGCATCGTCTGGTACGTCTACGTCCTGTTCACGGTCGGCCTGATGCTCGCACCGGCCGACCGGGACGGCTGGCTGACGCTCGTCCCGCACTCGCTCACCGTGGTCATGGAGGTCCAGGCCTACGTGCTGCTCTCGCTCGGTGTCTACCTCCTGGGCAGGGCATGGATCCAGCCGCGGACCGTCGGTGCCGGGAGCCGCCGGCAGGCCTACGCGCACGGGCTGCGTCAGCTCGGCGTGCTGAGCCTGCCGGCGCTCGCGCTGCTCGTGGTGTTCGCGCTCTACGAGGCGTTCTCCGTCGTCTACCTCGTGCCTCTGCTGACGGAGGGCTGAGCGCGCAGCCACCGGCTCGGCCGGGTGCTCGCACGGCATGCTGGTCCCATGGATCCGGTAGCCGTCGTCGTCGCAGTGTCCGTGCTGGCCGCGCTGGCTTTCGCGATCGTGGCCGTCCTGCGCCTGGAGTCACCGTGGTTGCAGCCGATCGCGATCGGGCGGGCGGTGCTGCAGCTCGGGCTGCTGAGCCTCGTCCTGACGGGGGTGCTGGCCGACGGCGTGTGGGTGGGCGTCTTCCTGGCCGTGATGGTCGGCGCCGCGACGGCGGTCGTGCTGCGCCGGGCGCGGCTCCCCTGGCGCGACGCGCCGCGCCTGGCCGGTGTGCTGCTCGTCGCGGCGGCCGTGCCGATGGCGGTGGTGTTCGCCACCGGTGCGCTGCCGCCGGAGCCGCGCTACCTCCTGGCGGTCGGCGGGATCGTGGTGGGCAGCACCATGACCGTCAGCTCCCTGATGGGCCGGTCGCTCGCGGCCGCGCTGGTCACCGACCGGGACGAGATCGAGGGGTGGCTCGCGCTGGGCGCCACGCCCCGGACGGCCGCCCTGCGCGCCGTGCGCACGGCGGCGTCCACCGCGCTGATCCCCTCGACCGACCAGACCCGCACCACGGGCATCGTCACCCTGCCCGGCGCGTTCGTCGGGGCGGTCTTCGCCGGCTCGCCCCCGCTGGAGGCGGCCGGCTTCCAGCTGATCGTGCTGGCCAGCATCCTGGCCGCCGGCGCGATCTGCGTCGCGGCCCTGGGCTGGCTGCTCGGCGCGCCCACCCAGCTGCCGGACGGCGGCGCGGACGCCGGCCCGGCCACGCGTCCGGGGCGGCGCTACTCGAAGTAGGTCGGGTAGTGCGCCGCGCAGCGCGGGTTGAACGCGGCGGCACACCGCGGGCAGGACGGCGCCCCGCGGTACCCGTCGATGGTCAGCTCCGTCCGGCACACCCCGCAGAGCACGGCGCGCTCGTGGCCCGATCCCGCGGGCCACGGACGCGAGCCGTGGTCGGCGGTCTCGTCGTGGCAGAGGTGGCACGGGTAGTACCGGCCGCAGCACGCGAACCGGATCGCGATCACGTCGAGCTCCGTGCGGTAGTGCACGCAGCGCGTCTGCTCGTCCACCGTCGGCCCGTGCACCGTCGGCCCGTGCACCACCGGGCTCATCGCACGCCCCGGGCGGTCAGCGCGTCGCCTAGCGCGTCGGCGTGCTTGAGCGCGACAACGAGGAACGGCATCGCGAAAAGCCGCAGGCTCCGCCCGCCGCCCCGGGCCCGCTGCGCCTCGCGGACCTCGCGCTCGATCCTCGCGAGCACGGGCAGGGTGCTCACCGTCACCGCCACCGTCAGGGCGGCCCGGTCGGGATCGATCCGCAGGAGCGCGAGCGGTCTCAGCGCCCGTTCCAGCACGTCCAGCAGCTCGCCGAGCGGCGTGGTCGACGTGAGCAGCCCGCTGATCACCACGGCCGCGGTCACCCGGGCGACGTTCGCGACGGCGTCCTCGGGGCCGGCGAACACGAGCTGCCCGGCGGCGATCACCACGATCATCCACCGCACGACGACGAGCTGCCGGACGAGCTCGCGCATCCCCGCTCCCCGCACGGCGTAGCAGCCGACGCAGACGACCGCGGTGACCGCGGCGCCCCACCAGCTCGCCGGGAGCAGGCACACACCGAGCACGACGAGCAGCAGCACGACGGCCTTGGGCCCCGCCGGCATCCGGTGCCAGGGGCCGTCGCCCGGCCGGTACAGGGTCAGCACGCGAGCGCCTCCTCGTAGGCCGCGACGATCGCGTCGGGGGCTCCGACGGCGGCGATCGTGCCGTCCTGCACCAGGACCGCCGTGTCGCACCGCCGGGCCAGGGCGAGGTCGTGCGTCACCAGGAGCAGCCGGTGGTCGCCGTCGGCGAAGAGGTGGTCGGCGACCCGCCGGGCGTTGCGCGCGTCCAGGTACGCCGTCGGCTCGTCGGCGATCACGAGGTCGGGGCGGCGCACGAAGGCACCGCACAGCGCGAGGAGCTGCTTCTGCCCGCCGGACAGGTCGTGCGACGCCCGGTCCGCGACCTCGTCGAGGCCGAACCGGCGCAGGGCCTCGTCGACCCGCCGGTCCCGCTCCTGCCGGGGCAGCTTCTCGGGACGCAACGAGAACGCGACGTCCTCCGCCACGGTCGGCATGACGATCTGGGTGTCCGGGTTGCTGAACACTACGGCGACGCGACGGCGCAGCCGGGCGGCGTCGCGGGCCGGGTCGAGGCCGAGCACGCGGACCGTCCCGCTCGTGGTGTGGGCCAGCCCGCCGACGAGCCGCGCGAGCGTGGACTTGCCCGACCCGTTCTCGCCGACGACGGCGACGGTGCGCGCGTCGAGCGAGCACGTCACGCCGCGCAGCACGTCCGTGTCCCCCAGGCGCACGTGGACGTCGTCCAGGTCGAGGTAGCTCATCGGACCACCTCGACGACGGCCGCGACGCCCATCCCGCCGCCGACCGAGGCGGCGGCCACGCCGAGGGTCCCGGCCGGCGCGCCCGCGCGGACCAGCCGGCTGAACAGCCGCACCATGGCGACCGCGCCGCTGGCGCCCCACGGGTGGCCGAGCGCGAGCGCCCCGCCGTCGGCGCAGACCCGCGGGTCGTCGTCGGCGAGACCGATCCGGTCGAGCACCGCCAGCGACTGCGCCGCGAAGGCCTCGACGATCTCCACCGCGGCGACGTCGCCGATCCCGGCGCCGGCGGCGTCGAGCGCCGCGAGCACGGCCGGGGCGGCGCCGATCCCCGGCAGGGCCGGGTCGCAGCCGACGACCGCGTGCCCGCGGACCACGAGGCCCGCGGCGTCGCCCCGGAGGCGGTGGGGCACGATCGCGACCGTCGCGGCGCCGTCGCTGATCCGCGTCGACGTCCCCGCGGTGACGGTGCCGCCCGGGAAGAGGGGGCGCAGGCGGGGCAGCAGGGGTTCGGCCACGCCGATCGAGTCGTCGGCGAGCACGCCGCGCAGGGGCGCGAGCTCGGCGTCGAACCGTCCGGCGTCGCGGGCCGCGCGGGCCCGCTCGTGGCTGCGGGCCGCGTGCGCGTCCTGCCGCTCCCGGGTGATCGCGTCGGCCCGGGCGAGGTCCTCGGCCGCCTCGACCATGTCCGGATCGGGCCAGCCCGACGGCGCGAACGGGGCCCGGTCGTAAGGTGTGCCGTCGACCGACCTGGTCGGGGCGGTCGACGCGCTCTCGACGCCGCCGGCGATCCGGGGCCGGTCGTCGCCGGCGCGGATCGCGGTCACCGCGTCCAGGACGGCGGCCAACCCGCTTCCGCACTGCCGGTCCACGGTCACGCCCGGCACGCCGACGCCGAGCCCGGCGGCGAGCGCGGCGACGCGGGCGGGGTTGCCGCCAGGCCCCATGCAGTTGCCGAGCACGACGTCGGCGACGTCGAGCGCCCGGCCGGTGGCGGACTCGGCGTCGGCCAGGGTGGCGCGCAGGACGGGGCCCGCGAGCTGCTCGGCCCTGACCTGGGCGAACGCCCGGCTGCGGGTGCCGATGGGGGTGCGTCGCGCGGCGACGACGACGGGCAGCTCGGACATGCGCTGCCCGGACACGTACTGCTCAGACAAGCCGGCTCACCTCGCCCGTGCCGACCTGGCGCAGCACCTCGGCGCGGGCCGGCTTGCCGGACGTGGTGCGCGGCAGTGGTCCCGCGAACCACACGCGGGGCCGGTGGGCGGGCGCGAACCGGGTCTCGGCCAGCGAGCGCAGCCGGCCCGCCGTGGGCGCCGGGGCGCCGTCGGCGGGCTCGACCATCGCGGCGACGAGCGCGCCGACCCGGGGCGTGGGGAGCCCGAAGACGACGGCGTCGGCGATCCCGGGGAGCGTGCGCAGGCCCGCCTCGACCTCGTCGGGGACGACGGTGGCGGACGCGGTGAGGATGGCGGCGTCCGCCCGCCCGCGCACGGTCAGGGTTCCGTCGTCGTCCAGGGTGGCGAGGTCGCCGACGGTGCTCCAGGCGCCGTCGGTGCGCAGGGGGCCGGGCTCACCGAGGTAGCCGAGGGCGGTGTAGGGCGAGCGGACCCACAGCTCGCCGTCCCGCACGTCGATCTCCACCCCGGGGAAGGCCCGCAGGCCACGGCCCTCGTCGACGGCGACGAAGGAGAGCTCCGCCGCCCCGTAGTACGCGACGACGCGGATGCCGCGGGACTCCGCGTCCGCGCGCAGCCGCGCGTCGAGGTGGGAGCCGCCGACCAGGGCCGTCCGCAGCCGCGGGGCGGCGCCGGCGTCGAGCAGGGCGCGCAGCGCGTGGGGCGTGCCGTGGAAGAGGGTGGCCTCCTCGGCGCCCCGTCCGCCGGGAAAGACCGGCCGCGGCCCCCCGCCGAGGGCGTGCGCCAGGGAGAACAGCGTGAGGGACGACGCCGGCGGGGCGGGCAGCAGGATCTCTTCTTTGGGCCCCTGGCCGGCGAGCAGCGCGGACACCGCGGCGAACGACCGCTCCCACGACGCGGCGGTGCGCAGCACGACGCGCGGGGTCCCGCTCGTCCCGGAGGTCAGGGCGGCCCAGGCCGCGCCGTCGGGGACGGGGGCGTCGGCGGTGAGGTCGCGCACGGCGGACCACTGCGCCGCGGGCCACCGGTCGTCGCCGACCAGGGGAACGTCCCCGTCGTCGCGCACCGCGCGGATGCTGTCGAGGAGCTCGCCGGACGCACCCCGCAGCACCCTGATGCGTGCGGTCATCGGGTCGCGTCCGGTGCCGGGGAGTCGGGGGCCGGGGCGTCCGGGGCCGCGACGCCGTCACGCCGCGGCGGGAGCCACGTGCGGCGGAACGCGCGCGGGTACGCGCGCAGAAGGGTCGTGACGGTCAGGGTCGCGAGCGTCGCCTTGACCAGGTCACCGGGGAGGAACACGAGGCTGGTCAGCGCGGTCTCGCCCAGGGACAGCCGGGTCACCAGGCTCTGCACGGGGATGCCGAACGCGTAGACGACCACGATGCCGCCGACGACCGTGGCGACCGCCGTCCGCCAGACGGCCGGCCTCCGGGCGGAGGAGTGCACGATCAGGCCCGTCACGAACGCCCCGGCGACCCAGCCGGCCAGGTATCCCGCGGAGGGTCCGACGAAGACGCCGAGGCCGCCCCGCCCGCCGGCGAGCAGCGGCAGCCCGACCGCGACGAGGGCGAGCAGCACGACCATGGACAGCGCACCCAGCCGCGGGCCGAGGACGGCGCCGGCAAGCATGACACCGAACGTCTGTGCCGTGATCGGTACGGCGCCGAGGACGCTGAAGCTGCCCGGCAGACCGAGCGCGGCGACGACGGCGACGAAGACGGCCAGGCGCGCCATGTCCCTCGCATCGAGGGCCCACGGTCGTGATCTGTGGTCGATGGACATTCACTCACCTCCTACCTGAACGCTGTTCACCTGAACAGCGTTCGACAATATAGTGACCTCATGGCCGTTTCGGGAAGCTCGCGTCGACGAAGCCGCGACGACGTCGCCGAGACGGCGCTGCACCTCCTGGACGAGTACGGTCTGCCCGACCTGACCATGCGACACCTGGCGACCGCGCTCGGCGTACAGCCGAGCGCCCTGTACTGGCACTTCCCGAACAAGCAGGCGCTGCTCGCGGCCGTCAGCGAGCGGATCCTCGCGCCGATGGCCGAGATACCGAGCGACAGGACGTCCATGCACGAGGCCGTGCGCGTGGTCGGGACGAGGATGCGCGAGTGCCTGCTGGCGCACCGGGACGGCTCCGAGCTGGTGTCGAGCTCGCTCGCCCTCGGACTGGTGAGCTCACCCGTGCGGCCGCACCTGCTCGACGCCGCTCGTGTCCACGGCGTGCCCGACGCGCTGGCCGAGGTGGCCGCCGAAGCGGTCATGCACTTCGTGGTCGGCTTCACCTTTCACGAGCAGCAGCGCCTGGCCGCGGACCAGCTCGGGCTGCTGACGGAGACCGACGCCTCGACCCTGGAGGGGGACCGCGTGGGCTCCCCCGTCGGCGGCGACTTCGCCGAGGCGCTGACGATGATCGCGCACGGCCTCGAGGTGTCGATCGCCCAGCACAGGGAAGTGGAGAAGATCAAGCGGGACGAATTTGCACGCACGGTCGGATGAGAAGAGGTCGCGTTGCGCGAGTGTGAGATCAAGTTTCAGATCCACGATGCGTCGAGCGCACTGGACCTCACCGAACGGCTGCTCGACCTCGACGGCACGGCATACACCGGCTCTCGCGAGGAGCTCGACTGCGTCGTCGACACCGAGGACCACGCGATGCGGGCCGCGGGAGTGCTGCTGCGGCACAGGGTCGTGCGCCGCAAGGACGGCGTGAGCGAGCTGATCACCCTGAAGACCGCGCGTCCGGAGACGGCCGCCGGGAACTGGCGGTTCCAGGACCACGAGGAGATCGAGTTCGAGGCGGACGGCTCCGGGAGCGCGGCTCGGACGTCGTCCCACATCGGCGACGAGGTTCGCCGGCTGTCGGGGGTGAGCGTCGAGGTACCGCGTTCGCCGGTCGGCACGCGCGCATGGTTGACCGTGCTCCGCACCCAGATCGGGCCGCTCCGCGTCCGGGCCCTGCTCGAGAAGCGTCGCTCGGTCTTCAAGGGAGAGGGCTGGGAGGTGTGCCTCGACCGCTTTCCGTCACCCATGGGCTCCTTCGCCGAGATCGAGGCGACGGATCCGGGCACGCTCCTCAGGGTTGCCGGGCTGCTTCACCTCGACACGGATGCGGGCGAGACCCGGACGTACGGAAAGATCCTGGGTGAGCGGAACGCGCACCGGCCCGCCGCTTTGCGGCGAGTCGCGCTGTTCGACGACAGCCGGAGCGACCTGGCGGACGTCCTGGAGCTACCCGCCCGATGAAGGGGACGCGGGGCTTCCCCCTATCATCGGCCGCGTGCTGAAGACCCACCCTCCCGGCGCCCCGTCCGACGGGGACCTGGTCCGCGCCGCGCGGGCCGGCGAGACGAGTGCGGTCGGCCTCCTGCTGGCCCGGCACCGGCCCGCCATGCTCGCGGTCGCGACCGGCGTGCTCGGTCACGTCCCCGACGCCGAGGACGCCGTCCAGGAGGCCGCGCTCGTGGCCCTGCTGCGGATCGACGACCTGCGGGACGTCGACGCGGCAGGGCCGTGGCTCCGGTCCGTCGTGCGCAACGCGTGCAGGATGCGGCGGCGGGCGCGGTCCGACCTGCCCCTGGACGAGCAGCACGCGGACCGGCTCCCGAGCGTCGAGCCGGACCCCGCGGACCTGCTCGACCGGTACGCCAGCCGCGACTGGCTGTGGGCCGCCCTCGGCGAGCTGCCCACGGACCTGCGCCTGACCCTCGTGCTGCGGCACCTCGGCGGGCTGCCCGCCTACCGCGACATCGCCACGACCCTCCAGATCCCCGTCGGCACGGTCCGCAGCCGGCTCGCCGAGGCCCGACGGCGCCTGGGGACCGCGTTGCTCGCCACCGCCGAGGACGCGCACGACGACGTCGCCTCCGTGACCCGCGCCCGGCGCGGCGAGGCCGCCGAGCTGCTGGCGGCGGCCGACCGCGGTGAGCTCGGCTCGGTGCTGGGCGAGGGCTGGTCGCCGCTCGTGGAGTCGACGTGGCCGCGCGGGCACACCACGACGGGCCACGACTACATCGTGCGGGCCCTGGCGGCGGACGTCGCCGACGGCGTGCACCATCGGCTCGCCGACGTCGTGGCAGGTCATGACCTCGCCCTGTGGGAGATCGAGCTGCTCAACCCGCCCGAGGACCCGGACCACTGCCCGCCCGGCGCGCTGTGGGTGCTGCGCCTGGAGGACGGCCTGGTCCGCCGGGCCCACCTGTTCCACCGCCCGCGGAAGTGACGCACGTCACTCCCCTCGCGCCGAACTTCCTGGCGCCGGCGAGCATCGTGCAGGTGTGAACACACGGACGACGGACCCGACCGAGCTCGCCGAGAGCGTCGAGGCCGAGATGATGTACCGCTACGAGACGAACGCCCCGGCCCTCGCCCAGGAGGGGCTCGGGATCGCGACGACCCGGATGGGCGGCGGCGTGGTGCTGTCCGCCCGCCTCGACCCGTTCGACTACTGGAGCAAGGCGCTCGGGTTCGGGTTCGCGGAACCCGTCACGCACGACCTGGTCGACCGGGTGGTCGCCTTCTACCGCGAGCAGGGCACGCCCACCGCCGTCCTCCAGGTGGCGCCGTCGGTGCTGCCGCCCGACTGGGCGCAGATCCAGGAGGCGCACGGGCTGCAGGCGGCGGGGTCGTGGCTGAAGCTCGCGTCGCCGATCGGCGACGTCCGGGCCGAGGCCGACACCGACCTGCGGGTGGGTCCGGTCGGCGAGGCCGACGCGCACGAGTGGGCCTCCGTCGTCTCCCGGGCCTTCGGCATGGAGATTCCCGCCATGGTCGCGATGCTCGCCGAGAGCGTGCGGCACCCGGCCGCCACCCCGTTCGCCGCCTGGGACGGCGACACGATCGTGGCCGGCGCGAACCTCTACGTGCACGGCTCGGTCGCCTCGCTGAACTCCGGCGCCACGCTGCCCGACCACCGCGGCCGTGGCGCCCAGTCGGCGCTGATCGCCGCACGACTGGCCGCCGCGCGGGCCGCCGGCGCCGGCTGGGTGGTCGCCGAGACCGGCGAGCCCGCACCGGGCGAGGCGAACCAGTCGCTGGCCAACCTGCGACGCGCCGGCCTGCAGGTCCGCTACGCACGCCAGAACTGGCGCTGGCGCGCCTGACGCCGAGGCCCGCACCGGGCCGGGCCGGCCGGGGTCACCCCGGGTCAGTCCAGGTGCCGCAGCTCCGGCCACAGGACGGCCCAGCCGCCCACGGGGCTGCGGCACTCCAGGATCGACACGCCCTGTTCCTCGTTGTCGACGTCCATGCCATTGTCGAGCCGCCCCCGGACCGCGCACTCCTCGAACCGCTGGTCCCAGGCACCGGGGGCCTCGGTGAGGACCAGGGCGACGGTCGAGGACGCCGGGGGCGGACCGTACTCCCACAGCTGGTTGTGCCCCGAGTACACGGCGGGCAGCCCGAGCCCGGGACCGTACCGGTCCACGGCCCCGGCCTCGCCGTAGTTCTGCGTCAGGACGACGGTCCGGTCGCGGTCCTCGGCGGGCAGCGCCGCGTGCACGTCGGCGACCTGCCGTACGTACTCGGGCCAGCCGACGGCGTCCTGCGCGGCGGAGTTGATGTCGGGGACCGGCGTGCTGCCCAGGGCCGCCACGGGCACCAGCGGCAGGCTGATGACCAGGCAGATCACCGCGTTCACCGCCACCGTCACGACGACCGTCCGCCGCCAGGTGGTCCCGGCCCAGTCCACGACCGGCACGCAGCCCGCGGCGAACAGCACCGACAGCAAACCGGTCGCGTAGTACGTCTGGGACCCGGCCAGGTAGGTGAACGCGAGCAGCACCGGGTAGGCGACCACCAGGAAGCGCAGCAGGGGCCGACGGCGCCACAGCCACACCAGCCCCACGAGCCACACCAGGGCCAGCGGCGGACCGAGCGTGAGCAGCTGGAACAGCCACATCTCGGAGCGCACGTCGACGGCGTTGTTCTCGCCCAGCGCCGCGCCCATCGCGAGCTGCGGCCAGCCGTTCGTGGCCTGGAAGACCAGGTTCGGCAGGCCCACGAGGAGCGCGACGACGGCGCCGGCCCACGGCCACGGTGTCGCGAGCGGCCACCGGTCCGGGGCGGCGGACCCGCGCAGCGTCCGCCACGGCCAGGCCACGACCAGCCCCAGCAGGATCGCGCCGAGCAGCGCCACCACCAGCAGCTTGTTGTACAGCGCGACGCCCGTGACCAGCCCGGCGACCAGCCACCAGCGGGGGTCGCGCTGCACGGCCCGGATCACGCACAGCAGGACCGCCGGCCACATGAGCAGGTCCAGGCTGGAGGTGAGCAGCGTGTGGCCGAACGCCACGGGGATCGCCGCCGTGCCGTAGCCCCAGGCGGCCAGCGCCTGCGCTCCCGCGCGCCCGCCCAGCTCGCGGGCGACGAGCGCGATCACGACGACCGCGGCCAGGTGCGCGAGCGTCGCCGGGACGCGCATGACCAGCAGCGTGTCGCCGAACAGGTCGGCGAAGGTCCGCGCCAGCCACGGCGTGAGGGGCGGCTGGTCCACGTACCCCCAGGCAGGCTCCAGCATGCGGAAGTACAGCTCGTCGCGGTGATACCCGTACTGCGTGCTGGTCACGGTCAGCAGCACGCCCAGCACCAGCACCGCGGCGCCCACCGGGCGCCACGCCACGGCGGGCAGCGGGCCGGTGGGCCGGACCTCGGCGGCGTCGGCCGGGCCGCGGTGCGAGTCGGGTGGTGCGGACGCGTCCGCCATGGTCGGGAGCGTACCGACGGCGCCGGGCGGCGCGCCAGGAGACGCCGCGCCGGGAACCGGCCTGGCCAGAGCGTCGCCGGGCGAGCAGAACCGGCCGAGCCGCCCGTCAGAGCCGGAGGTCCACCACCGCGGCCGCCACCCAAGCGGCCAGCACCACCAGCACGAGCACGACGTCGGCCGGGCCGACCGGGACGGGACGCCACACGGTGCGGGGGCGCTCGCCGAGGCCACGGGACTCCAGCGCCAGCGCGATGCGTTCGGCCGACCGGATCGAGGTGACCAGCAGCGCGAAGGCCGCCCGCCCGGCGTCCGGCAGGCCGAAGCGGGGACGGCCGCGCCGCAGGGGCGCACGCACCGCCTGCGCCGCCCGGATGGTGGCCCACCGCGCGGGCATCGCCGTGAGCATGCGGTGGCCCGCCAGCACCGGGTAGGCGTACCGAGGGCTGAGGCGGGCGTGCTGCACCAGGCTCACCATCAGGTCGCGGGGCGGTGTGGAGGCCAGGAACCCGATCGTGAGCACGCCGATGACGAGGCCGCGCAGCGCGAGGGCGACGCCGACCGTCAGCCCTTCGACGCTGACCGGCGCTCCCGGCACGAGCGGGGTGCCCGGCCGGCTGAGGCCGTTGACGGCGACCAGCCCCACGCCGAACACGACGAACGGCACCTGGCCCAGCACCAGGGTGCGCGGCGGGACGCGGGCGGCGACCCCGACCGCGACGACCGCGAGCGCCCAGAGGCCGAGCAGCGGGCGCGGGTCGAGGAAGCCGAGGGTGGCGAGCGAGGCGACCAGCAGGATCGCCGACTTGACCGTCGGGTTGCGGCGGGCCAGGTAGGGGGTGGCGGCCGTGGCCGGGTCGGTCGGGCGCGTTCCGGTCGCGGCGCGCGGCTCGACGGCCGTCATGTCGCCGCACCCAGCGCGAGGGCCCTGTCGTCCATGGCGCGCAGCACTCCGACCAGGTCCTGCGCGTCGCGCACCTCGCCGGCCAGCGCCCGGAGCAGGGCGGGTGGGCGCAGGCCCGCGCGCGCGAGTAGCGGCTCGTCGCGGAGCAGGTCGAGCGGGGTGGTATCGGCCAGCAGGGTGGCGTCGGCGAGCACGAGGACGCGGTCGGCGTAGCCCGCGACGGCGCGCAGGTCGTGGCTGGAGAACAGGACGCCGCGGCCGTCCGCCGCGGCGTCGCGCAGCGCCCGGAGCACGCTCACGGAGGCGTGCCGGTCCAGGCCGAAGCCGGGCTCGTCGGCGAGCAGGAACGGGTGCTCGTGCACGAGCATCGCGGCGAGGCTCAGGCGGCGCTTCTGCCCGCCGGACAGGCGGTACGGGTTGTGCTCGGCGAGCCGGCTGAGCCCGAAGCGGGCCAGCGCCTGCTCGACCCGGGGCGCGGCGTCGGGCGGCAGGCCGTGCGCCACCTCCTGGCGCACCGTCGTGGCGGTGAGCTGGTGCTCCGGGTTCTGGAACACGAGCCCGGCCCGGGGGCCGTGCACGCTGCCGGCGGCCGGCCGGTCGAGGCCCGCGAGGCAGGTCAGCAGCGTGGACTTGCCGCTGCCGTTGGCCCCGACCAGCGCCGTCGTGGTCCCCGGGTGGAGCTCCAGGTCGACCCCGCGCAACACCTCGCGCCGCCGTGCCCGGGGACCGCGCGCGACGGCGAGACCGCGGGCGCGGAGTGTGGGGCCGCCGTGCGGGGCGGGACGGGTCGCGACGCCAGACGCGGTCACGTCGCCGGACGCGGACCCGCCGTCGGACGCGGGCACGGCGTCGGACGCGGACTCGCCGTCGGACGCGGGCACGGCGCCGGACGCGGGCCCGCCGTCGGACGCGGACCCGCCGTCGGACGCTGACCGGGCGCCCGGCGCGCCGTCGTCCCGGCCGAGCTCCCGCAGCAGCCGCGCCGCCAGCGACTCGCCCGCGAAGTGCGCTTCTACCCAGTCATCGGGCCCGGAATCAGGCTGTTTTCGGGCCCAATGACTGGGTAGAAGCGCACCCTCGGATCGCGTCCCCGCCTCGCCCAGGAGCGCCCGGAGCTCCAGGTCCAGCGGGAGCCAGCAGCCCTCGCCCACGAGCTCGCGCAGCACGGGCACCGTGAGGTCGCCGACGGCGACGTCGTGCCGGACGCGCCCGTCGCTGCCGAGCACGATCCAGCGCTCCGGGAGCGCCTCGACCCCGGCATCGCCCGCGAGCTCGTCGAGGCGGTGCTCCACGAGCACCCAGGCGGCGCCGGTCTCCCGCCGCACCACGTCGAGGGCGCGCCGCACGGCGTCGATCCCGTCGGCGTCGAGCATGGAGGTCGGCTCGTCGAGCAGCAGCAGGCGCGGCGACGGCGCGATGGCCGCCGCGAGCGCCACGCGCTGCAGCTCGCCGCCGGACAGCTCCGCCGTCGCCCGTCCGGCGAGGCCCGAAGCCCCGGCCCGGTCGAGCGCGGTGCGCACGGCCGGCCCGATGAGGCCGGGGTCGACCGCGAGGTTCTCCAGCGGGAACGCGACCTCGTCGAGCACGTCGGGGAGGCAGACGCCGGACTCGGGGTCCTGCCCGACGACGCCCACGACGTCGGCCAGCCCCGCGATCCCCGCGCCGGCGACCGGCCGGCCCACCACGTGCACGACGCCGTCCACCTGCGCGTGCACGGCGTGCGGGACCGCGCCGTGCAGCATCCGCAGCAGCGTCGACTTGCCGGAGCCCGACGGGCCGAGCACGAGCACGCCCTGCCCGGCCTCGATCCGCAGGTCGACGGGGCCCACACCGTCGCCGGTGCCGTAGACCGCCTCCAGGCCGGCGGCCTCGACGACGGTCGCCCCGACGACGGCGGCCCCGACGACGGCGGCGGTGACGTCAGCGCTCACGGCGCGCCACGGGCCCGCGCAGGGCGGCGTCCGCCCGGCCGATCGCGAACTCGTCGAGCACCCCGGTGCCGTGCAGGCGGTCGACGATCACCTTGGCGAGCAGGCCGCCCAGCACGAGACCGGAGACGAGCTGCATGCCGAGGCGCAGCGCCAGGATGTCCTGCCCGTACCAGCCGAACCGGAACGCGGACCACACGAACACCAGCCCCGCGCCGAGCAGGCCCGAGAGTGCATACACGCCCCACCCGAACCGGCGGTAGCGGGTCAGCGCGAACGGGAGCTCGCTGCCGGCGCCCTGGATCGCGGCGGCCACCAGCAGGAGCGGCCCGACCGGGGAGCCCAGGAACACGACCTCGACGACGGACGCGATCACCTCGGCGATGATCCCCACGAACGGCTTGCGGATGATCGCGACGGCGATCGGCGCCACCAGGAGCCAGCCGCCCAGCAGCACGTGCTGCGCCAGGTCGCCGGCCGGTCCCATCGCCACCGCGAGCCCGTTCCACGCCTGCACGAGCGCCCAGTACAGGAACCCGAACACCACGCCCAGCATCACCATGAGCACGATGTCGCGCAGCGGCAGCCGCGCGCGGCGGCGCTCCGACGTCCCGCTCATCGGGCGCCGCCCGCGTGGCTCGGGCTGTTCACCGAGAGGGTGAGGTGGCTGGTGACGTGCTGCACCGTGCGGCCGGCCAGGACCCAGCCGGCGAAGGCGCTGGCGAGCACCCGTCCGGCGTCGCCCTCCAGGCGGGTGACGAAGTGCTGCGAGCCGCGGAACGTCCCGTTCTCCTTGGCCAGGTCGATCGCGGCGTAGATGTCGCGCATGTGGTCCGGCGTGACGTCCGCGCGGACGTCGTCGGCCAGCGGGTACAGCGCCCACTCCGCCGTGACGAAGCGGCCGGTGTCGCGGCCCTGCGGCACCTCGGTGACGCGCGGGCCGGCCCCGCCGGGCAGCTCGCAGGCCACCTCGCCCGGGCAGCCCCGGGACAGGTGCACGGTGATCGCCGCGTGCCTGCCCGACGCCGCGATCCCGGCCGTCAGGTCGGTCACGTACCGCAGCAGGTCGGCCTCGGCGCCGCCCACGTAGGTGCTCACGTCGCCGGTCTCGACGACCAGCCCCGTGGTGTCGGCCTGCCGCAGCGCGCCCAGGATCACGTCGACGTAGTCGTCCGACATCACCGCCGCGGTGATCCGCGCGCCGACGCCGAAGCGCATCGGGTCACCGCGCAGCTCGGCGGTGTCGTCGGTCGTGGTGGCGTGGTCTGCCATCGGGGTGCTCCCTGTCCGTCGGATCTCCGTCGGCACAGGAGGACGGGGACCCTACGGCCCCACGTCCTGAGTCGCTTCCTGCGCCGGCATGATCCGGGTCAGGTTCAACGGTCGGAGTTCGAGTACTCCCTCTCAGCCCGGCATACCGGACTCCCGTGCACTGCGCCCACCGTAACAGCACGCATCGCACCACCTGGACATTCCGCCCGGGCGCCCCCAAGTGTCCGCATAGTGAGAGCAATCGCCCAGGCTCTGGTCAAGCCCGGGACGCGCACCTATACCTCGCGGTCGTCAGGAGACACCCGGCCCCGACGATCGGACGCCCTCATGCCCCTCCGCACACCCGCCAGAGCGGCCTCGCGCCGCCCGACGAACCACCGCACCGCCGCCGCTGCCGTCGCCCTCTTGCTCCTCGCCTCCGGCTGCGCCGTCGGCGCGCAGGCCGACGACGACGGCGCTGGCAACCTCTCCCCCGACGCCGCGCTGCCCACCGAGGTGCCCGCGGGCACCACGCTCGCAATCGGCGACCCCACGACGCAGAAGGCCTTCGAGCTCGCCGGCGACGCGATCGACTCGGACTTCGACTTCGAGATCGAGTGGGCCAACATCTCCGGCGGCCCGCAGACCATCGAGGCGTTCAACGCGGGGGTGCTGGACATCGGCGCGGTCGCCGAGATCCCGCCGATCCACGCGGCCTGGACCGGGCTCGACGTGCAGATCTACGCCTCGCAGTACCGGGAGGACTGGGCGGAGCACCCCGTCTACGAGCTCGCCGGCGCTCCCGGCGTCGAGCTGGCGGACCTGTCCGACCTGCGCGGCAAGCGGATCGCGTTCAGCCCCGGGCAGGCCCAGGGCGCGCTCGTCCTGAAGTCCCTGCGGGAGGCGGGGCTCGGTCAGGACGACGTCGAGCTGGTCGAGCTGCCGTCCACGGGCGACGTGTATCCCACGGCGCTGGCCGCCGGTGAGGTCGACGTCGCCCCGGTCGGCGGCACCGCGCTGCTGCGCTACCTCGACAAGTACGCGACCGACGGCGCGACGTCCCTGCGCCACGGCCTGCGGGACGACCCGAGCCACCTCTACGGCCCGACCGACGTGGTGCGCGACCCCGCCAAGGCGGCCGCGCTGCGCCAGTACGTCACCGCCTGGGCCCAGGCACGGGTCTGGATCTACGAGCACCCCGAGATCTGGAAGGAGAAGTACTACGTCGAGGACCAGGGGCTGACCGAGGACGACGCGCAGTACCTCATCGACACCGCGGCCCGGCCCGAGGTCCCGGCGGACCTCACCGACGGGATCGAGCGCACCCAGGACACGATCGACCTGCTCGCCGGTGAGCTCGACCGGCCGGAGCTGCGCGCCGCCGACCTCTTCGACGAGCGGTTCGGTCCCGTCGCCGGCGAGGCCGCCGAGCAGGCGTGGAGCACGTCGTGACCGCCGTCGTCCAGGCCCGGCCGGCCGCCGCCGCCGGGCGGCCGGCGACCGCGCCGGGGGCCGACGTCCGCCCGGGGATCCGCCGCCTCGGCCTGCGCAAGCCGGTGCCGCTGGCCGCCGGCTCCGGCATCGCGCTGCTCCTGGCGGTCTGGGCCGCAGGCTCGGCCACCGGGCTCATCGACCCGCGGGTGCTCTCGGCCCCGTGGACCGTGGTGACCACCGCCGTCGACCTCGCGGTCGACGGCAACCTGCTGGAGAACCTGGGCGTCTCGCTGGCGCGGGCCGCCCAGGGCCTGCTCTGGGGAGTGCTGGTGGGGGTCGTCCTCGCCCTGCTCTCGGGACTGAGCCGCGTCGGTGAGGCCCTGCTCGACGGGCCGATCCAGGTCAAGCGCGCCGTCCCGAACCTCGCCCTGCTGCCGCTGCTCATCCTGTGGTTCGGGATCGGCGAGGAGATGAAGGTGATCACGATCGCCCTCGGCGTGTTCATCCCCGTCTACATCCACACCCACAACGGGCTGCGGTCGATCGACAAGCGGTACGTCGAGCTCGCCGAGACCCTCCGCCTGAGCCGCCGGCAGTTCGTCACGCGCGTGGTGCTGCCCGGCGCGCTGCCCGGGTTCCTGCTCGGCCTGCGCTTCGCGGTGACGGGCTCGCTGCTCGCGCTCGTCGTCGTCGAGCAGGTCAACGGCACCGCCGGCATCGGCTACATGATGGAGCTCGCGCGCACCTACGGGCAGACCGAGGTCATCGTCGTGGGCCTCGTGGTCTACGGCGTCCTGGGCTACACCGCGGACTGGTCCGTCCGCCTGCTGCAGAGGAAGGCGCTGACATGGCGACGCACGCTGGAGGACTGACCACGACCACCGGGCGGCCCGCCGGGACGGGCGGCCCCGGACGCCCCGCCGTCGTCGTGCGCGACCTGGTGCGGACCTACGGGACGCCCGCCGGCGTGCTCAGCGGGCTCGACCTGGAGATCATCGAGGGCGAGTTCGTCGCGATCCTCGGCCGGTCCGGGTCCGGCAAGAGCACGCTGCTGCGGGCGCTCGCCGGGCTCGACCACGACGTGCGCGGATCGGGCGAGGTGCAGGTACCCCGGAACGTCTCCGTCGTCTTCCAGGACTCCCGGCTGCTGCCCTGGGCACGCGTGCTCGACAACGTCGTGCTGGGCTACGAGGCCCCGCCGGCCGAGGCCCGCGCGGCCGGCCGCGCCGCGCTGGCCGAGGTGGGGCTCGCCGGGCGCGAGCGGGCCTGGCCGAACGAGCTGTCCGGCGGCGAGCAGCAGCGCGTGTCGCTGGCCAGGTCGCTGGCCCGCAGCCCGGAGCTCCTGCTCGCCGACGAGCCCTTCGGCGCCCTCGACGCGCTGACCCGGCTGCGCATGCACGACCTGCTGCGCGACCTGCTGCGGCGGCACCGGCCCACCGTCCTGATGGTCACGCACGACGTCGACGAGGCGATCGTGCTGGCCGACCGGGTGGTCGTCCTCGACGCCGGCCGCATCGTGCTGGAGCGCCGGACCCCGCCCGGCGCAGCGCAGGACACCTCGCACGACGCCCTCGACCACGAACCGCACCGCACGCTGCGCGCCGAGCTGCTCGACGCGCTCGGCCTGGACCGAGAGGACACCCCATGACCGCGAACCACCGTCCCGGACGGCTCAACCTCAACGCGTTCCTCATGAGCAGCGGGCACCACGAGGCGTCCTGGCGCCTGCCGGAGAGCAGCCCCGACGCCACCGGCCACGACATCGCCCACCTGCGCCGCCTCGCCCTGATCGCCGAGAAGGGCAAGCTCGACTCGATCTTCTTCGCGGACGGGCCGGGCCTGCAGGGCGACGTCGGACGGCGTCCCTCCGGCACGCTCGACCCGCTCATCGTCCTCACCGCCCTCGCGACGGCCACCGAGCGGATCGGGCTCATCGCGACGGCGTCGACCACCTACAACTCGCCGTACAACCTCGCACGGCGGTTCGCCTCGATCGACCACGTCTCCGCGGGCCGCGTCGGCTGGAACGTGGTGACGACGGCGGGACCGGAGATCGCCCGGAACTTCGGCCTGGACGACCAGCCCGCGCACGCCGAGCGCTACGCGCGGGCCGCCGAGTTCCTGGAGGTCGCCTACAAGCTCTGGGACTCGTGGGAGGACGACGCGATCGTGGCCGACAAGGCCGCGGGCGTCTGGGCCGACTCCGCCAAGATCCACCCGCCCGAGCACGTCGGCCGGCACTTCTCCGTGGCGGGCGCGCTCAACGTGCCGCGGTCGCCGCAGGGCCGGCCGCTGATCGTCCAGGCCGGGTCGTCCCAGGACGGCAAGGACCTGGCCGCGCGGCACGCGGAGGCCGTCTTCACCGCCCACCAGAGCCTCGGCGACGCCCAGGCGTTCTACCGGGACCTCAAGGCGCGCGCGGTCGCTGCGGGCCGGGACGCCGACGGGGTGCGGATCCTGCCCGGCATCGTGCCGGTGATCGGGTCGACCGAGGCCGAGGCCCGCGCCAAGGAGCGGGAGCTGGACGAGCTCATCCGGCCGGAGTTCGCGCAGCGCCAGCTCGCCCGCACCCTGCGGCTGACGCCCGAGGACCTGCCGCTGGACCGCGAGCTGCCGGCCGACCTGCCCGACGAGGACGAGATCGAGGGCGCGAAGAGCCGCTACACGCTGATCGTGGAGCTCGCCCGCCGCGAGCGGCTGACGGTGCGGCAGCTCATCGGCCGGCTCGGCGGCGGACGCGGGCACCGCACCTTCGCGGGCACCCCGGAGCAGGTCGCCGACGCGCTGCAGGAGTGGTACGACGCCGAGGCCGCCGACGGGTTCAACATCATGCCCGCCGCGCTGCCGTCCGGACTGGAGCAGTTCACCGCCCACGTGCTGTCGATCCTGCGCGAGCGCGGGCTCTTCCGCGGCGAGTACGAGGGCACCACGCTGCGCGAGCACTACGGGCTGGACCGGCCGGCCAACCGGTACGCGACGACCCGGCGCCCGGCGGCGCTGAGCACCACGACGGGAGCCTGACATGGCCGACGACATCCTCTGGTACATCCCCAACCAGACGCACCCCGGCCACCGCGGGGACGACGCGACCCACGGGCACAACAGCCTCGACACGCTGACCGAGCACGCCACGCAGCTCGAGAAGCACGGCTGGGACGGCGCCCTGCTCGGCACGAGCTGGGGCCGACCGGACACGTTCACCGTGGCCACCGCCCTGGCCGCCCGGACCACGACGTTCGAGCCGCTGATCGCCGTCCGGCCGGGGTACTGGCGCCCGGCGCACCTTGCCTCGGCCGCGGCCACGCTCGACCACCTGACGGGCGGCCGCGTGCGGATCAACATCGTCTCGGGGCAGGACCACCTGGCCGCGTACGGCGACGCCGAGGGCGACCAGGCGCACCGCTACGCGCGCACCCGGGAGTTCCTGCAGATCGTGCGGCGGCTCTGGACGCAGGAGTCGGTCACGTACGCCGGCGAGCACTTCCAGGTCACCGACTCCACGCTGGACCAGCGCCCGGTGTCCCGGCCCGGCCGCCCCCACCCGCGGCTCTACTTCGGCGGCGCGTCGGCGGCGGCCGAACGGGTCGCCGCCGCGGAGGCGGACGTGCAGCTCTTCTGGGGCGAGCCGCTGGACGGCATCGCGGAACGGATCGGCCGCCTGCGCGCCCTGGAGGCCGAGCTCGGGCGCGAGCACGCGCCCCTGGAGTTCGGGCTGCGCATCACGACGCTCGTGCGGGACACCACCGAGGAGGCGTGGGCCGACGCCGAGGCGAAGGTCGCCCGGCTGGCCGCGCAGGCGAACCACGAGCAGCCCGGCGGCCGCCCGTGGGGCAGGGCGTCCGCCGTCGGACAGCGCCGGCTGCTGGAGCTGGCGGAGCGGGGCGACGTGCTGGACGACATCCTCTACACGGCGCCCGGCCGCGCCGGTGGTGGTGGCGCCGGGACGACCTGGCTGGTCGGGACGGCGCAGGAGGTCGCCGCCGCGCTGCGGAGGTACGAACGGCTCGGCGTCACCCACTTCGTGCTGTCCGACACCCCGTACCTGCCCGAGATCGAGCGGCAGGGCAGGGAGCTGGTGCCCCTGCTCCGCGGCGAGCAGGAACCCTGACGGACCGGTTCGCCGCGCACGCCGCGGAACCGTTCAGGTGGACGGACCCTGGACGAGGATCGGCTCGACGAACCGCTCTCCCCCGGTGGCGGCCGGCTCGATGACGTTGTCGGCCGCCACCCGTCCGACGCCCATGAGGTCGAGGTCGATCGTGGTGAGGCGGCGCAGCTTCTGGTCGATCACGACCTCCTCCCAGTTGTCGACGCCGATCACGGAGAGGTCGTCCGGGGCCCGGCGGCCCTGGGCCTCCAGGGCGTCGAGCACACCGAACCCGATGTGGTCGTTACCGCAGAACACGGCGTCGAAGGGCTGCCCGCCCTCGTCGAGCTGGTGCAGGGCCTGCTCGCCCCACTCCCGGCGCCAGGACCCGTGCAGGGTCGTGACGGGCGCGAGCCCGGCCTCCGCCAGCGCCCGAGACAGGCCCGCGGCGCGCCGCCGCACCGCCAGGTCGTCGGCCTGCGCGGTCACGTGCGCTATCCGGGTCCGGCCGCGCTCGACGAGGTGGCGCCCCGCGAGGTACCCGGCCTGCTCGTTGTCGGGCAGGAAGGCGTAGTCGGCGGCGTCGTCGGTCGCGGCGAAGGCGTAGGTCACCGGGACCTCGAACTGGTGCGTGATCGACGGGGTCACGCGCGCGTAGCCGGAACCGACCACGAGCAGGCCGTCGATGCGCCGGTCCTGGAGGGTACGGATGCTCTCGGTCATGTCGCGGTGGGCGTCTATGCGGCCGTCGAACACGAGCGCGGCGCGCTCCCGGCTCCCGAGCCGCAGGACGGCGCCCATGACGACCGGCCGGGAGAACGTCGCCGTCGCGCGGTGGGTCAGCAGCCCGACGGTCCGGCTCCGGCCCGACGCGAACGACTGGGCGAGCGCGTTGGGCCGGAAGTCGAGGCGCTCGGCCGCCTCCAGCACGCGCGCCTTCGTCGCCGGCGAGACCACCGGGCTGTCGTTGAGCGCCTTGGAGGCGGTCGCCTTCGAGACGCCGGCCACCGCGGCGACGTCGCTCAGGCGCACGGCGCGTTGTGTCGCCATCCGATGATCCTAGCGAGCCGTCGCCGCAGGTCCGGGCACCTCGGCGGGCACGTCGGCCAGGTCGTCGCCGAACGCCTCCCGCGCCGCGCCGAACGGGAGGTCGCGGACGACGACGGGCCGGCCACCCGCCAGCGACGCGTTGCCCGCCACGCCGACGGCGAGCGCCCGGACGCCGTCGAGCCAGGTCGCGGCGCGGCCGAGCTCGTCGCGGTCCGCGCCGTCGCCCGCGCCCAGGAAGAGGTCGCGGAGCAGCGCGTCGTCGGCGCCGCCGTGCCCGCCCGTGGCCTGCGGCACGGCGATCTCGCGCGCGACGCCGAAGTGCTCCTGCACCAGCAGGCGTTCCCCGGTGGGCCGCAGGTCGGCGCCGGCACTGTCGCCACCAGCGGCGTCGCCCTGGGCCGAGGGGTCGACGGGCCGGTCCGCGGCACGGGACTCGACGGCCCCGCGCTCGACGACGGAGAGCTCCGCCCGGCCCCGGGTGCCGTTGATCGCGACGGTGTACCCCTCCCAGGGGGCGTGCGCGTTCAGCGCGTACGTCATGGTCGCGCCCCGCGCGTAGTCGACGATCACGGACAGGTTGTCCTCGATGTCGATCCCGGCGGAGAACACGTCCTGGTCGCGCAGGTACCCGTCGTAGGCCTCCTGCTCGTGGTAGAGGCCGCGCAGCAGCTCGTGGTCGCGCAGGTCGAGCGCGAATGGGTCGAGGTCGGCGCCGTCGTGGGTGCCGCGGGCCGGGCGCGGGCCCAGCCCGCGCCGGGCGGCGTTCGCGTCGCCGTAGAAGCGCAGCCCGCCGCTGGCGTAGACGCGCGTCGGGAGGTCGGCGAGCCACCAGTTGACGAGGTCGAAGTGGTGGGACGACTTGTGCACGAGCAGCCCGCCGGAGCTCGCCTTGCGCCGGTGCCAGCGGCGGAAGTAGTCGGCGCCGTGCGAGGTGTCCAGGAGCCACTCGAAGTGCACGGAGGTGACCTCGCCGATGTCGCCGCGCGCGACCACCTCCTTCAGCGCGGCGTTGCGCGGCGAGTACCGGTAGTTGAAGGTCGTGACGACGTCGCGCCCGGTGGCCTCGACCGCCTCCGCGATGCGGCGCACGCCCTCGGCGTCGGTCGTCAGGGGCTTCTCGACCACGACGTCGGCGCCGCCGTGCAGCGCGGCGACCACGAGGTCGGCGTGCGCGTGGTCCGGGGCGGTGACGATCACCCGGTCGATGCCCGCGCCGGCGACGTAGGCGGCGACGGCGCCGAGGTCGATGCGTTCCGGCGCCGGGTACCCCGCCTCGGCCAGCCGCCGTTCGTTCCAGTCGAGCCGGCCCGGGTTGGTGTCGCCCCAGGCGACGAGCTCGGCCTCCGCGGCGTAGGGACCGGTGAGCGCGGCCAGGTAGAGCTGGGCGCGGCCGCCCGTGCCCAGGAGCGCGTACCGCGCGCGGCGGTCGGTGGTGCGTGTCATGGCTGTGTCCTCTTGGGTTCGTGGGGGCAGGTGGATCAACGGACCGGCACGACCGGGACGAAGAGCGCGGCGTTCTTGCTCGGCCCGATGCCGCTGCCCCACTCCAGGAACCCCTGGCGGGTGCCGCCGTCGTTGTCGTTGGCCAGCAGGGAGAACGAGAACGCGCCGTCCTTCGGGTCCACGCCGAGCTCGACCCAGGGCACCACGACGTCGTAGGTCGTGGTCCCGGCCTTGCGCACGACCTTGGCCCGGACGGTGTCGACCGTCCCGACAGGCGCCGTGTACCGGTAGACGCTTGTCGTCTCACCGGGGTGGATGCCGAGCTCGACGCGGGACGCCGGGTCCTGGCCGGGCAGGCCGCGCGCGACGGCGAACTGGATCGAGTCGCCCGCCCAGAGCCGGTCCACCGCGGCGGAGGGCTGGTGGTCCTCGTCGCGCAGCACCGCCCGCACGCGCAGGCCGCGGTCGCTCCAGGACAGCGCGAAGGTGCCGCCGAGGTCGTCCGCGTCCGGCGTACCGCCGCTGAGCCCGACGTAGGTGCCGCGCGCCCGCCAGTCGACGACGGCGGCGCGGTGCGGCTCCTTCGCGACCGGGGCCAGCGCCGTGGTGCCGTTCAGCCGCCGGGTCTCCCCCGCCGCGGTCAGCGAGACCGCGAACTTCGTGGGCTGCCACGGGATGAGGCCCGCACCACCGATCGCCGACGTCGTCGCCTCCCCCGCCCCGACCGAGTAGCCGGGGACGGTGCCGGACGCCTCGCCGACGCTCCAGCCGACGTCGGCCACGTCGACGGCGGCGCCGCCCGGGAGGTTCCGGGTGCCGAGCGCGAGGCCGACGTCGCCCCGCTTGTCGGCGACCGGCCCGAACGAGAGCACGGGGTTCTGGACGACCTCGGCGCTGTCGCCGACGTACGCGACCACGGCGTCGCCGCTGCGCACGGTGTAGGCGACGGGACGCTCCCCCGCCTCGCGCATCGGCTCCAGGTCGAGCACCCCCTGCACCTCGGTGCCGGTGCCGGTCAGCGTGACCCCGCTGCCGACGGGCCCGACGACGCTCACGTCCCCGGTCACGCCCAGGGCCGCGCGGTCCACGGTCACCGGGACGGCCGCGCCCCCGCCGAGCGGGATCTGGTCCGGCGTCGCGACCTGCACCGCCGCGTCGGCGACGACCGTCGCGGTGCCGACCGCGCCCGTGACGTAGACCGGGTCGCCCCCGACGGTCAGCTCCACCGTGGCGTTCGGCAGCGCCCGCCAGGACCGCCCGTCGCCCCGGACGATCCGGGACGAGGGGCCGGTCTCCACGGCCACGGTCACCTGGTCGCCGGTCGCCCACACCATCCGGACGACGCCGCCGGCCTCGTCGGTGAAGTCGGCCACGACCGCGCCGCCGGTGCGCTCCAGGTGGGTCAGTGTGCGCCCCGCCGTCTGCCGGTTGTAGACGGCGAGCGCCGGGTAGGCGGGCTTGGGCGTGAGCGCGGTGCCGCCGCCGGTCGGCAGCCGGCTGATGCCGAAGTTGTGCTCGGGCTCGGCGCGGTTGGCGCCGGAGTCGATGAGCTCGTAGTAGACGACGCGTTCGACGCCGGCGGCCTGGAGCAGCGCGGCCGAGCGGACGACGTAGGCCGCCTGCTGCTGCTCGGTCGTGCCGCCGGTCGTCGTCGGCCAGCCGTGCTCGCTGAGCCAGATCGGGATGTCGGAGCCGGGTGCGTACTGGTCGATGAGGCCGCGGAGGGTCGCCACGCCGGCCTCGGTGCGGCTCTCGGGCGCGCCGGGGAAGTCGTAGGTGTGGTAGCTGACGGCGTCGAGGTGGTCGAGGCCGCCGAGGGCGAACAGGTCCTCCATGAAGTCCCAGCGCGCGCCGGCGCTGACGGGTCCGACGACACGGGCGCCGGGTGCGGCGGCGTGGATCGCGGCGGCGGCCGGGGCGAGGAGGTCGAGGTAGCAGGCGGCGGTCATGCCGCAGGCCCCGGTGTTGAAGGTGTGGTTGAACTCGTTGTAGACCTCGTAGTCGACGCCGGACCCGTAGTGCTCGGCGGCGGCAGCGGCGTAGCGGGCGTAGGCGGCGATCCCCTCGGGCGACGAGGGCGTCTTGCCGCCGTCGTACCAGCGGCTGAAGTAGGCGAGGATGACGATCGGCCGCTCCCCGCGGGCCTTCGCGGCCGCGATCTGGGCGTCGAACAGCGCGGGGAACTCGTACACCCCGGGCGACGTCTCGATCGTGTCCCAGGACGGCCCCTCCCGGACCGTCCCGGCGCCGAGCGGCCCCATGAGGGCGTCGATCTGGTCGACGGAGTAGCGGTTCACGTGGGCGGCGGCGCCCACGTGGGTATTCGGCCCCGATGAGCCCGGCGGGTCGACGACGGCCAGGGTGCCGGTGCGGGTCAGGGGTTCCGGCGCCGTGATGGAGATCGTGAGCCCGTAGTAACCGGCGGGCAGCGCGGACAGGTCGACCGAGGCCGCGCCGCCGGTGACGGCCGCCGTCCCCGTGTCGAGCCGCTGCCCGGAGGAGGCGCGCAGCTCCCACGCGACGCTCGCGGCGGCGGTCGTGATCCCGACGTGCGCGTCGCCCGTCTCGTAGACGAGCGCGGTGTCGGCGAACGCGAGCGTGCCGGGCGGCGGCTCGTGCTCCTCGAACGACGGGTTGACCACGAGGTTCTCGTCGTCGCCCGCGACGGACATCCGCGCGTCGTCGAACCAGACGGTCCCGGTGCCGCGCACGAGGAACCGCATGACGAAGGTCATGCTGCCCGCGGGCTGGGTGTGGCTCCACTCCAGGCGGGTCCAGCCGTTGGTGCCGGCCGGCAGCTCCACGCGCTGGGAGTGGTCGCCGCTGAGCACCACGTAGGCGGCGTCGGACGCGGAGAGGTCCTGCGTGCGGACCCACACGCTCATGTCGTAGGTGACGCCGCCGTTGGCGCGGATGTTCTGCCGCAGGTCCACGTACGAGGCCGAGTACGGCGTGTCGAAGTCGACGCGGGCGGCGGCCGCGCCGTCGTGCGCGTCGGCCGTGTCGGCGGTGACCACGAACTCGGGCGTTCCGGAGACCGTGGTGGTCCACCCGGGGAACGAGTCGGAGGCGGCGAGGTCGGCGTGGGCGGTCGGGGGCGCTACGAGGCTCAGGCCCGCGAGCAGTCCGACGAGCAGAGTGGTCGAGGTGAGCAGTGCGAGGACGGCACGCAGGGGCCGTCCCAGGGTGACGCGCATGTGGTTCTCCCTCCGGCTGACCGTCATCGGTCAGCCCTTCACGGCGCCGGCCTGGCCGGCGCTCCGCAGGAACTGGCGCTGGAACACCAGGAAGAGCACGACCGGGATGACCACCGAGATGAACATCCCCGCCATCAGCAGGTTGGTCGGGGCCGTGTCGGCCACCCGGTAGAGGCCGACCGACAGCGGCTGGAGGTCCGGCGACGGCAGCACGAGCAGCGGCCAGAGGAACTCCTTCCACGACGCGACGATCGTCAGCAGGGACACCACGCCGAGCACGGGGCGCGACATGGGCAGGACGATCGACCAGAACACGCGGAACACCCCCGCGCCGTCGATCCGCGCCGCCTCGAAGACGTCCCGGGGCAGGCCGTCGAAGAAGCGCGCGACGAGCAGCACGTTGAACGCGCTGGCCGCCGACGGCAGCCAGACCGCCCAGAACGTGTTGACGAGGTTCACGCCGAGCAGCGGCAGGTCGAGCACCGTGACGTAGAGCGAGATCAGGGACACGACGCCCGGGATGAACAGGGTCGCGAGCACGGCCCCGTTCACCACGCGGGCGTACCGGGGCCGCAGCACCGCGATTCCGTAGCCGCCGGTCAGGGCGACGAGCAGCCCGAAGAACCAGCACCCCGCGGCCACCCAGACGGTGTTGAGCAGGTACTGGCCCACGTGGATCTGCGACCAGGCGTCGCCGAGGTTCTGCCACTGGATACCGCTGGGCCACCACGCGAACGGCTCGCGCAGGATGTCCTGGCTGGTGGACAGGGCGGCCTTGAACAGCCACAGCAGCGGGCCGAGGGCGACGAGGCACAGCGCGACGACGAGCAGCACCGCGAGCACGCGCGTCGTGATCCGCACGGACGGGCGCGACCGGTCGAGCGTCGACACGTTCGACCGCTCCTCGGCGTCGGTGGTGGTGCTGCGCCGGTTCGTGGTCAGGGTGGTCATGACTCGCTCCACTTCCGGGTGAGCCGCAGGTAGACGGCGGACAGGAGGCCCAGGCCGACCGCGAGCAGCAGGCTGAGGGCCGTGGCCTTGCCGAAGTCGCCCGAGAGGAAGGCGTAGTTGTACACGAGCATCAGCAGGGTCACGGTGCGGTTCTCCGGGCCGCCGCCGGTCATGACGAACGGCTCCGTGAAGACCTGCATGGTGCCGATGAGCTGGAGCAGCAGCATCAGCAGGATCACGCCGCGCAGCTGCGGGAGCGTGACGTGCCAGGTGCGCTGCAGGATCGACGCGCCGTCGACCTCGGCGGCGTCGTACAGCTCGGTACGGATCGACATGAGCGCCGCGAGGTAGATGATCGTCGCGGTCCCCGCCGACGCCCAGGTCGACTGGATCACGATGCTCGGGATCGCGAGGGCCGGCTCCTGGAGCCAGCCGACGGGCTCGACGCCCAGCCGCGCGAGCACGCTGTTGAACAGGCCCGTGTCCGACGGCTCGTAGAACTGCTTCCACAGCAGCACGCTCACCACCGGCGGGATGATCACGGGCAGGTAGGCGAGCACGCTCGTGATCTGCCGGGTGCGCCGCAGCTCCGCCATGACCACCGCCATCAGGATGGGCAGCGGGAACCCGATCACCAGGGCGAGCACCGCGAACCACGCCGTGTTGCCGAGCGCCGTCCAGAGCAGCGGGTCGGCCAGCACCCGCTCGAAGTTGCTCAGCCCCACCCAGGTGGGTTCGGTCATCAGGTCCGTGCGCTGGAACGCGAGGATCAGGCTCTTCGCGATCGGCCACCACGCGAAGTACCCGAAGGTGAGCAGCAGCGGGAGGAACATCACGAGGGTGCCGACCCCGCCGCCGCGCACCCAGGAGAGCAGCGCGGCGGCCGGGGACGTCTTGTTCTCGCTCATCCGGCGTCGACGAGGTCCTGCACCTGCGCCTGGGCGGCCTGCAGCAGCTCGGCGGGGTCGGCGTCCTCCCGCGTGAGCACGGCCTGCGCCACCGGGTCGAGGGCGGCGTACAGCTCCTGCGCCTTGACCGCGGGCTCCGGCACGATCGTCGCGTCGGGCAGGGAGTCGATGTAGGCCTGGTAGTTCTCCCGCGGCACGTTGACCTGCGGCTCGATCCAGCCGAGGAAGGTCTCGTACTGCTCCTCGGAGACGACGGGCACCTCGGGCAGGCCCACGGGGAGGTCGTCCGCAACCTGCGACGCCGCCCAGGTGGTCGCCGCCTCCTCGTCGACGTAGCGGTCCAGGAAGTAGTACTTGGTCCACTCCAGCGCGGCGCAGAGCTGGTCCGGCGTCGCCTTCGGGCTGAACCACTGGATGTTGCCGCCGCCCAGCACGCCGACGGCGTCGTCGCCCGCCGGGAAGGGCGCCAGGCCGAAGTCCTCGGCGGGCATGCCGCGCCCGATCACGACGCTGTTGTAGAGGTTCGCGCCGTTCAGGCTCTGGCCGATGTAGCCCGCCGCGAGGTCGTCCCGGACGGTGTTGTTGTCGTGCAGGAAGTTGTCGCCGGCGGCGTCCTGCCCCCACCGCACGTCGTGCAGGAACTCCAGGCTCTCCCGCATCCCCGGGGTGTCCAGGGTGACGGTCGTCGTGTCGCCGTCCGTCTCCTGCACGAGGCTGCCGTTCGAGTACGCCATCGACGTCAGGAGCCAGCCGCCCACGTTGCCCGTGGTGGGGATGATGAAGCCCGTCTCCCCCGTCTTCTCCGAGATCGTCGCGGCGGCGTCCAGCACCTCGTCCCAGGTAGCCGGCGGGGCGTCCGGGTCCAGGCCTGCCTGCTCGAAGAGCGCCCGGTCGTACACCAGGCCCATCGTGTAGGCGGCCCGGACGACGCCGAACGTGTGCCCCTCCGCGTCCTGCGTGACGCCCGTGACCTGCGGGTTGAGCTGGCTCAGCACCTCGTCGTCCTCGACGTGGGTGGTGATGTCGGCGGCCTGCCCGCGGGCGATCAGAGCCTGGATGTCCGTGAACGGCACCTGCAGCGTGGTCGGCAGGGTCCCGCCGACCAGCAGCGCCGAGAACGTCGAGACGTCGTACTTGGTCTCCTCGTCCTCGATCGTGATGTTCGGGTGCAGCTCCTCGAACGCGGCGATCGCGTTCTCCCACGCCTCCAGCGTGGCCGCCTGGTCCGACGTCGGCCGCTCGCCGACCGTGATCGTCACCTCGGCCTCGGGGTCGCAGGCCGCCCCGACCTGCGCCTCCGCCCCCGTGGCCGCCCCGTCCGAGCAGCCGCTCACCATGAGCCCGACGAGCGCGAGACTCGAGACCACACCGCCGACGCGGCTCCAACGACGCTGTCGCATCCTCTACCCCTTCGTAGATTCCGGCTCTTCGATAAAACCGGTTTCACGAAGAGTGCCCGGCGCAGGACCGGGCTGTCAACCCCCGATCTCGCGCCGGACCGTCCAGCGCTCCCGGACGAGCCAGGCCTCGCACGCCTGCGCCCACCCGAGCCACGTCGCGTCGAGGCCGACGCCGTGCCCGCCGACGGGGTACAGGTGCAGCTCGTGCGGCACGCCCGCAGCCCGCAGCGCGGACGAGAGCAGGAGCGAGTGGTCGACCGGCACCTTGTGGTCGTCGAACGAGTGGAAGACGAAGAACGGCGGCGCGGCGGGCGTCACCAGGGTGTCCAGCGACAGCGCCGCGCGCCGTGCGGGCGCATCCCCCTCGCCCAAAAGGACCTCCGCGGAGTCCCGGTGCACGTGGTTCTCCAGCGTCACGACCGGGTACCCGAGGACGACGCCATCCACGCGGGCGGCCGGGTCCTCCGGGGCGAGCGCCGCCAGGCCGGCGGCATGGCCGCCCGCGGAGAAGCCCACGAGCAGCACCCGCTCGACGCCGCCCGACCGGAGCTCGGCGACCCGGGCGGAGACCGCGCGGTGGGCCGCGGGGTGCGGCTGCCCGACCGGGTACCGCAGCACGCTGGCCGCCAGGCCGAGACCGCGCAGCCACTGCGCCACCGGCTCCGCCTCGTGCGGGGCGTGCCTCCGGTAGCCGCCGCCGGGGAGCACCAGGGCATGATCTGTCATCGTCTATCCTTGAAACCGGTTTTAGGAGGGGGCCAGCGTGGCACGGGTCGCCCGGGACGGGCAAGTCGTCGTGCGCGGGCCCCGCCCTGTGCTCGCCCAGGTCGGAGCCGGTGCCGCCGCGCCCCGCAGTCCGTCGCTACCGGAGGTTGTCGCCATGTCACGTGATCTGCTCGTGCTGCGGGAGGGCGACGACGTCGCCGTCGCCACGCGGGACCTGAGCCCGGGCGACGCCGTCGCAGTTCCCGGGGCTCCCGGGGCTGGCCCGGTCGACGTCGGACAACCCGTGCCGCGCGGGCACAAGATCGCGCTGCGCCCCGTGCCGACCGGCGGGCACGTGCGGAAGTACGGGCAGGTCATCGGGGTCGCCACCACCGACATCGCGGCGGGCGATCATGTGCACTCGCACAATCTCGGCTTCGAGGACGGGTCGCGGGAGGCGCCGCTGGGCGGCACGCACCACGACCTCCCGGTGCCCGACGGCGTCCGGCCTACGTTTCGTGGTTTCCGGCGGGCCGACGGGCGGGTCGGGACGCGGAACTTCGTCGCGATCCTGACCAGCGTGAACTGCTCCGCCTCCACCGCGAAGATGATCGCGGACCAGTTCCGCGGCGGCGTCCTGGACGAGTTCGAGAACGTCGACGGCGTCATCGCCCTGACCCACACCTCCGGCTGCGGCCTGGTCCCCGACTCCGAGGGCGGGCAGGTCCTGCTGCGGACCCTGCGCGGGTACGCCGCCCACCCCAACGTCGCCGGTCTGCTCGTCCTGGGCCTCGGCTGCGAGATGGTCCCCGGCGCCGCCCTGTCCGCCCGCTCCGGGCAGGTCGCCGACCTCGGCATGCCCGGCATCGGCGCCCCCGACGAGACCCGGTCCGGGCTGCTGGCCGCCATCGCCGACGACACCGTGGTGCGGTCCCTGACCATCCAGGAGACCGGCGGTGTGCGCGCCTCCGTCCGGGCCGGCGTCGCCGCGATCCGCGAGATGCTCCCCCTGGTCAACGCCCGCAAGAGAGTCGAGTGCGACGTGTCCGAGCTCGTCCTCGCCCTGAACTGCGGCGGGTCCGACGGCTACTCCGGCATCACCGCCAACCCCGCCCTCGGCTGGGCGTCGGACCGCCTGGTCGCCTACGGCGCCACCTCCGTGCTGGCCGAGACCCCCGAGGTCTACGGCGCCGAACACCTCCTCACAGCCCGGGCCACCGAACCCGCCGTCGCCAAGAAGCTCCTGGACCGCATCGACTGGTGGCGCGACTACGTCGCCGCGGGCGGCGGGACCCTGGACAACAACCCCTCCCCGGGCAACAAGGCCGGCGGCCTGACCACCATCCTGGAGAAGTCCCTCGGCGCCGTCGCCAAGGGCGGGCAGGCCGACCTGGCCGCGGTCTACGAGTACGCCGAACCCATCACGCAGCGCGGGTTCGCCTTCATGGACACGCCGGGCTATGACCCGGTCTCGGTGACCGGGCTGGTCGCGGGCGGAGCGAACGTCGTCGTCTTCACCACCGGCCGCGGGTCCGTGTTCGGGTGCCGCCCGTCCCCGTCGATCAAGGTCGCGACCAACACCCCCATGTACTCGGTGATGGCCGAGGACATGGACCTCAACGCCGGCGTCATCGTCGACGGCACCGCGACCGTGGCCGAGGTGGGCCGGCAGATCTTCGACCGCATCCTCGCCGTCGCCTCCGGGCAGCAGACCGTCAGCGAGGAGCTGGAGATCGGTGCCGAGGAGTTCATCCCCTGGCACCTGGGCGCCGTCACCTGACGCGCCACCTCTCGACGGGCGGCGCGCCCCGCTGCGTTCCGGATGCGTCCACGCAGAACACGTTTTCGCCCGTGCGCGCCACACCCGGGATCCTCCGAGGTGGCGCTACCGTACGGGTGCCCGCCAGGCAGACGTCGACGCAGACCTGAAACGGAGTTCCTGTGGCACGAGGTACCGGCATCCCCCGCCGCACCGGCGCACTGCTCGCCGCGACGGGGGTCGCGGCGAGCGTCGCCCTCGCCGGGTGCGGGGCCTCGCCCGTCACCGGCGCAACGGCCGAGCTGTCCCCGGACGCGGTCTCCGCCGCGCTCCAGGAGGGCGGTCACCTGCTGGTCTGGGCCTGGGAGCCCACGCTGGACCAGGTCGTCGAGAGCTTCGAGGCCGAGTACCCGAACGTGGACGTCGAGCTGGCGAACGTCGGCACGGGCAACGACCACTACGTGGTGCTGCAGAACGCGATCAGCGCGGGATCCGGCGTGCCCGACGTCGCCCAGGTCGAGTACTACGCCCTGCCGCAGTTCTCCATCGCGGGGTCGCTCGCGGACCTCGCGCCGCTCGGCGCGAGCAAGCTCGACGGCACCTACTCCCCCGGGACCTGGGGCTCGGTGACCGACGGCGACGCCGTGTACGGCCTGCCGATGGACTCCGGCCCGATGGCCCTGTTCTACAACGCGCGGACCTTCGAGGCGGCCGGCGCCGAGGTGCCGGCCACGTGGGACGAGTTCGTCGAGGCGGCGCGCAAGATCCACGCGCACGACAGCGACGCCCACCTCATCGCGGACGACGGCAACGCCGGGTTCGCGACGTCGATGGTCTGGCAGGCCGGCGGGACGCCGTTCACCGTCGACGGCACCACGGTGTCCGTCGACCTCGCCGACGAGGGCTCGGCCCGGTTCGCCGGGATGTGGCAGCAGCTCCTGGACGAGGACCTCGTGGCGAAGGTCCCGGAGTGGTCGGACGAGTGGTTCCAGCGGCTCGGCGACGGGTCGATCGCCGCGCTGGTGACGGGCGCCTGGATGCCCGCGAACCTGGAGTCCGGCGCACCCGCGGCCGCGGGCGACTGGCGCGTGGCGCCCATGCCGCAGTGGACGGCGGGCGCCACCGCGACGGCCGAGAACGGCGGCTCCGCGCTGTCGATCACGGAGGCCAGCACCCAGAAGGCCCTGGCCTACGGGTTCCTCCAGTACGCGAACGCCGGCGACGGCGTGCAGGTCCGGCTCGACCACGGGAACTTCCCGGCCACGACGGCGGACCTCACGAGCCCCGAGTTCCTGGGCAAGGAGCCGGAGTACTTCGGCGGGCAGAAGATCAACGAGGTGCTGTCCGCGTCGGCCACCGGCGTCGTCCCCGGCTGGCAGTACCTGCCGTACCAGGTCTACGCCAACAGCGTCTTCCCCGACACCGTCGGCCAGGCGTACACCGGCTCGACGCCGCTGGCCGACGGCCTGGCCGACTGGCAGGACTCCATCGTGAAGTACGGCAACGCGCAGGGCTTCACCGTCTCCGGACCGTGAGCGCGGCGGCCGTCGTCAGTCCGACGACGCCGTCGGCCCGAGCCAGGCCAGGAACTCGTCGGCGCGGCGGACGAACAGGTGCGCCTCCCGTTCGGCCGACACGCCGCGCGCGTGCCGGGCGGCCTCGCGGACCGTGGCGGCCGGCCGGCCCTGCGCGTGCAGCAGGCGGGCCCGGAGCAGCAGGATCATCCCCTCCGCGTACCGCTGCCCGTGGGCGTCCAGGAGGTGCTCGGCCCGGTCCAGGGCCACGGCCGCCAGCCGGAGCTGTCCGGACGCGAGCCGCATCTCGCCCAGCAGCCCGTACCAGGTGGACACGCAGGAGCGGACCGGGTCGACCAGGTTCGTCTCGATGATGTGCTGCGCCTCGTCGGCGGCGCCGGCCGGGTCGTCCCCGGTGACCGCCCGGCCCCAGCAGCGCGCGAGCCGCTGGTAGGTCCCCAGGAAGGCGTAGGACAGCTCCGGGTCGACGGCGATCCCCCGCTCCGCTGCACTCAGCGCCCACCCCGGGTCGCCGGCCATGGCCGCGATGCGCGTGCTCCAGGTCGACCAGGCCGTCACGGTGTACCGGTCGTCGACGGGTTCGAGCTGGTCGAGCAGGGCACGCGCGCCCGCCAGGTCGCCGTGGAGCGCCGTGGTCTCTGCCAGCATCCCCGTCAGCAGCAGCTGGAGACCGGCCCGGACGGGGTCGGTCGGCGCACCGGCGTCGTCGGCGAGGAGCGTCTGCTGGGACCGGCTGAGGTAGCGGAAGCCCTCGCCGATGTTGCCGACGTGGTACTGGTGGATGCCCCAGGCCTGCAGCCCGTAGGTCCGGATGGTCGGGTGCTGCGACCGCTCGGCCTGCTCGCGCAGGCGCACAGCCAGGGGGCCGCACTGCTCCAGGTCGATGCCCTCGACGTGCGCCGCCCAGCGCGAGTAGAGGATCCCGGCGGCCTCCACCTCGCGGCCCAGGCTCCGCGCCAGGTGCTCGGCCCGCTCCAGGAGCTGCAGCTCCGCGCCCGCGAACATCGACCGCATGCCGATGACGGCGGTGAGCTCGGCGAGCGCGGCGAGCTCGACCTCCGCCAGGCCCGCGGCCCGCGCCACCCGCACGGCCGGCCGGAGGTGCTGTTCCGCGGCCTCCAGCGCCGACCTGCCCGCCGCCCGGCGCCCGGACCGCACCAGCGCGGCGGCGGTCCGCGCCGGCTCCGCCAGCGGCCCGGCCGACCACAGGTGGTGGGCGACGCGCTCCGGGACGGACTCGCCGTCGGGCGCGTGCTCCAGCGCGTCGGCGACGCGCAGGTGCAGCCGCGCCGCACGCCGGGACGCCGTCATCTCGCAGACGGACTCCCGGACGAGGTCGTGCGCGAACCGGACGGCGCAGGGGTCCCCCGGTGCGGGGGCGACCAGCCCCAGGTCCTCGGCCGGCTCCAGGCGGGCCAGGCAGGTCGTGGCGTCGAGCCCGGCGGCCCGGGCCAGCAGGTTCAGGTCCACCTCGCGGCCGATCAGGGCGGCGAGCTCCAGCACGTGCCGCGCGTGGTCGTCCAGCCCGGCCAGCCGGTCGCGGACGACGTCGCGCACCGTCGACGGGATGCCGGACCGCGCCGCGGCGTCCGCGTCGAGCCGGCCGGCCCCGGCGACCGACCGGGCCAGCTCCTGGACGAAGAACGGGTTGCCCGCGGCGCGGGCGTGGAGGGCACGGGCCGCGGCCGGGTCGGGGTCCTGGCCGGTCTCGGCCCGGAGGAGCTCCACCACCTCGTGCACACCGAGCGGGCCGAGGCGCAGGCGCCGGTACCCCGAGGACCGGCTCAGGCCGGCGAGCGCCCGCGCCAGCTCCGTCCCGGGCACCGGGGCCCGGTCCCGCAGCGCCCCGAGCAGCACGACGCCGGCCGGCTGCCGAGCCGCGAGGTGGCCGAACAGCCGCAGCGAGGCCGTGTCCGCCCAGTGGAGGTCGTCGACCACGAGCGCGACCGGTCGTCGTGCCGCGGCGTGGGCGACGAGCGCGACGACGTGCTCGAACAGGCGGAACTGGCCGCTGCCGCCGGACAGGACCTGCCCGGTCGGCGCGTCGTCGTGCGGGTCGAGGAGCGGGCCGAGCCCCGCCGCCAGCCGGCGTTCCCGTTCCGGTGCGTCCAGGGTGTCGAGGATCGTGCGGACCACCTGCACCCACGGCCACAGGGGTGGCGCGCCCTCACCGTCGGTGCACCGGCCCCGGACGACGAGGGCATCGTGCCCGGCGCGCGTCACCGCCTCCTCCAGCAGCCGGCTCTTGCCTGCCCCCGGCTCCCCCTCGACCAGGACCAGCGCGGTGCCGCCGGCGCGGGCGCCGTCCAGCGCGGCGCGCAGGACGGCGAGCTCGGCGGACCTGCCCACGAGGGTGCTCGCGGGCGGTGGCGCGAGGTCAGGGGCCGCTCCGTCGGGGGCCGCCCCGCCCGCCCGCGGCGTGGCGGTCCCGGGTGCCGCCGGCGCGACGTCCTGGCGCAGCACCCTGTGGTGCGCCGTCTCGAGAACCCGGCCCGGACGGATACCGAGCTCCCCCGCCAGCCGCGCGCGGACGGTCTGGAACACCGACAGGGCCTCCGCCTGCCGGCCGGCGGCCGCGAGGGTGGTCATCAGGGCGGCCTGGACCGGCTCGTCGAGCGGGGCCGTCGAGGCGGCCAGCCGCAGCGCCGGGACCAGGAGCTCGGGCCGGCCGTGGGACACGGCGACGTCGGCGGCTGCGGTGCACGCGTCGAGGAACTCACGGTCCAGCCCGCCGAAGACGGGCGCGGCCTCGGGCCCGTAGGTCAGCCCGTCGCCGGCCGGCCCCTGCCACAGCCGGAGCGCCCGCGCGTACCGGTCGAACGCCTCGTCGTGTCGTCCCTGGTCGCGGGCGCCCCGTCCGGCGTCGACCAGCGCCCGGAAGGTCGCGAGGTCCAGGGTCGCGTCGCCGGACCGCCACAGGTAGCCGTCCCCGCGGCGCAGCAGGAAGGAGCTCTCGCCGCGCCGTGCGAGCCCGGGCTCCAGCAGGCGCCGCAGCGCGCTGACGTACTTGTGGACCACGTTCACCGCGCTGCTCGGCGCCCGGTCGCCCCAGATCAGGTCGACGAGCTCGCCCTGGCCGACCGGCGCGCCGTCGTGCGCGAGCAGCAGCGCGAGCAGGTTCGCCTGCTGCCGTGGCCCGGTGTCCAGCTCGACGCCGCCGCGCCAGATCCGCAGCGGCCCGAGGAGCTGGAGCCGCAACGCGGTCCCGGAGACCGCACGTGCCTCCGCACCAGCGACGACGGGCAGAACATCGACTTCCACCATCCACACCCCGATCGGCGCGACACCGGCATCCAGCGCGGCCGGGAGCTGGTGGTCGGACCGTCCAGGCTACGGTCAGACTCTAGCGCCCGGAGCGCCGCCGCACCGGGAAAGATCACCCGCCTCCGGGACCCGGACCGGTACCACCCACCGTCATAGACTCTGATGTCGCGCGCGGCAGCCCTGACCCGTGCGCGCGAGCCGAAGACGCGCAGCGGGGAGGTGGGCCCATGGACGTGCCCTCCGGCCCCGGCACCCTCGGCGACGGTCCCCGGCCGCACACCCCCGGGCCGCTGCGGCTGCAGGTGCTCGGACCACTGCGGATCTGGCGGGGCGATGTCGAGCTGGACGCCGGACCACGACAGCAGGCCCGCCTCCTGGCGGTCCTGCTGGCCCGCGTCGGGCAGCCGACCGGGACGAGCGAGCTGATCGAGTCCATCTGGGGCGATGCGGCGCCGGCGAGCGCCCTCAACACGATCCACAAGTACGTCGGGGCGCTGCGGCACCTCCTGGAGCCGGAGCGTCCCCTCCGTGGGGCCAGCTCGTACCTGGTGCGCCGCGGCGACTCCTACCTCTGCACCGCGGGTCCGGAGACGCTGGACCTCGTCGCGTTCCGCCGCCTCGCGGGCCTGGCCGCGACGGCGGTCGCCGACGGGCGGCGGGCGGCGGCCCTGGATCTCTGCGCCGAGGCGCTGGGACTCTGGACCGGCCCCGCCTGCGAGGGTCTGCTGCCCGAACCGGTCGCAAGAGGGGTCCTCGCCGGCCTGAACTCCGAGTTCTTCGACACCTGCCTGGTGGCGGCCGACCTCGCGGCGGACCTGCGCCGGCCGGAGCGGGTCCTGCCGCACCTGCGCCTGGCCGCCGCGATCGAGCCCCTGCACGAGCCGGTCCAGGCGAGTCTCGTCACCTGCCTGGCGGCAGCCGGACGCACGGCCGAGGCGATGGCGGTGTACGAGGCGGCGCGGGACCGTCTCGCCCAGGAGCTCGGCATCGATCCCGGCCCCGTGCTGCGCGACGCGCGCGAACGGCTGCTCCGCCCGGGCGCGGGAGGCACGGCCGCGGGAGGCACGGCCGCGGCCGGCGGCGCCGCGGAGGTCACGGGCCGGCCGGCGGCGCCCGGCATCATCGGCCGCGCGGACGAGCTCTCCGTGCTGCGCGAGGTGCTGGCACCGGCGTTCGCCACGGGCTCGGGTCTCGCGCTCGTGGAGGGCGAACCGGGGGTCGGCAAGACGCGACTGCTCAAGGAGATCGCCGCCGAGGCGGAGCGGCGCGGCGCGCTCGTCGTGTGGGGGAACTGCCTCGACGGAGCGGGGGCGCCGACGATGTGGCCCTGGATCCAGGCCGTCGGGGCGATGCTGGGGAGCCTGCCCGCGGACGTGCGGAAGGAGGCGATGGCCGGCGAGCTCGGCCAGCTGCTGGAGCCGCACGACAACCTGCTGGCCGGGGACATCATGCCGGACAGCAACCTGCAGTTCCGGCTGTTCGAGCAGGTGGTCGCCGTGATCGGCGCCGCGGGGACGGACCGGCCGCTGGTGCTGGTGATCGACGACCTGCACTGGGCGGACGCCACCTCGCTGCGGCTGCTCACCCACCTGGCGACCCGGCTGCCGGACGGCGCCGTCGTGGTCGGCGCGCTGCGGGACCAGCGGGCGGGGACGGACTCGGAGCTGGCCCGGACGCTCGCGGCGGTGAGCCGCGCGCCGGGACAGCGCCGGATCCGGCTCGGGCCCCTGCGCCCGGCCGACGTGGCGGAGCTCGTCCGCCGGGAGACCGGGCAGACGCCCGACGCCGAGGTCACCGCCGACCTCCACGCCCGCACCGGCGGGAACGCGTTCTTCGTGCGGGAGCTGTCCCGGCTGCTGGGCGAGAGCGGCGCGCTCACCCCCGAGGCCGTGGCCCGGGCCGGCGTGCCGTCCTCGGTGGTGGACGTCGTCCGCGGGCGCATGGCGGCCCTGGACGACCAGGGCAGGGAGCTGCTGCGCCTCGCCGCCCTCGCCGGGCGGGACGTCGACGTCGCGCTCCTGGCCGGGGCCGCCGGCCTCGACGTGCCGACCTGCCACGACCGGCTCGAACCCCTGGAGGCCGCGGGCCTGATCGAGCCGATGCCGGGCAACCCGTTCGCGGTCCGGTTCACGCACGACGTCGTGCGCGAGTCGGTCGCGGGGACCGTCACGCCGCTGCACGCCGGCCGGCTGCACCTGCGGCTGGCCGACGCGCTGGAGCGCACGAGCCCCGAGAACGACCCGGTCGCCGAGCGCCTCGCGCACCACCTGTGGTCCGCCGGGCCCCTGGCCGACCCCGCCCGCACGGCGAACGCCCTGGTGGAGGCGGGCCGGTGCGCGGCCGGGAAGTCCGCGTTCGAGGCGGCGGCGGAACACCTGCGGTCGGCCGCCCGCACCGCGCGCGCGGCGGGCCTGGCCGAGCTGGAGCTGTCCGCCCTGGCGCAGCTCACGGCCGTGGTCGGGATGCGCTCCGGGTACGTCGCCTCGGCCGTCGACGTGCTGGAGCGTGCCGAGCACCTGGCCCGCGGCCTCGGGCACGAGGTGGTGGCCGCCGACTTCCTCTTCTCCCGGTGGGCCGGGTACTCCCAGGGGATCGAGCTCGACGTCGCCGGCCGCCTGGCCCGGCAGCTCCTCGACCACGGGGAGACGTCGGCGAGCCCCGTGGTGCGGGCCTACGGCCAGCACGCCTGGGGCATCCACCAGTGGGACGTCGGCAACATCGGCGAGGCCTTCCGGTACCTGAGCAAGTCCCGCACCACGATGCTCGACGACGCCGCGGGCAGCGCGGACCCGCTCCGGCACGACCTGCAGCTCCTCTCGCCCGTGATGCTCGCCCTGATGACGGCCCTGCACGGCGACGTCGACTCGGCCCGGGAACAGCTCGACGGCCTGGAGGCCGCCGCCGCGGACGACCCGTACGCGATCACCGTCTGGGCCGCCTTCGCCGTCACCGTCGCGGCCCTCGTGGGCGACCCGGCCTGGGCCCTGCGGGCGGCGGACCGGGGCATCGCCGTGGACCCCGAGTTCTCCTTCGTGTTCCTCGGCAGCTACCAGCGCCTGGCCCGGTGCTGGGTGCAGGCGCTGACCGGGCGGGACGCGGCCGGGTCCGCACGCCGGGCGGAGGAGCTCGTCGCGACCGCGCTGCTCGACCCGCCGCGGTCGGGCCTGGCGACCTGGTACGGGCTGCTCGCCGAGATGTGGCTGTCGGCCGGGCGGCTGACCGAGGCGGTCGCGGCCCTCGACCGCGCCGACGCGGCGCTGGCGGCCTACGGCCAGCGCTACCCCGAGGGCTTCCTCCTGCTCGTCCGCGCCCGGCTGCTGCGCGCCTCCGGCGAGCCCGACGACGTCGTCCGCGCGGCCGCCGAGCGGGCCCGGGCGCTCTCCACGGAGCGGGAGGCCCACCTGTTCGCCCGGCGCGCCGAGCGGTTCCTCCGGGACCTGCCGGGCGAGGCGGCGGGCCGCTGACGTCGCCGCGCCGCGACGCGGACCTGTGCCCGGACGCCCACTGGATCGGTACTGGACGGACCGGGCGTGCCGATCAAGTAACCGTCCATCGGCCCGCGCGAGGATCGCAGCCAGCGACAGTCAGCGCTGCCGGCCCGACGGAAGACACCCACCCATGCACCAGCAGGCGTACGAGAGTCAGTGCACAGCCGAGGAGAAGCGGCACGAGACCGCCACCACGCCGATCCGCAACCCGCGCCTGGCGCTGATCGCCCTGGCCCTGGGCACGTTCGCGATCGGCACCGGCGAGTTCGGCAGCAACGGGATCATCCAGCTCTTCTCCGCCGACCTGGGCGTGTCCATCCCCGTGGCGACCTACGCGATCACCGCCTACGCGTTCGGCGTGATGATCGGATCGCCCGCCATCACACTGCTGGCCGCGCGGATGAACCGCCGCACCCTGCTGCTCGGCCTGATCGTGCTCTTCCTGGTGGGCAACGCGCTCTCCGCGTGGGCGCCGAACATCGGGCTGCTCGTCGTCGCGCGGTTCGTGACGGGCTGCGTGCAGGGCGCGTTCTTCGGGGCCGGCGCCGTCGTCGCCGCCTACGTGTACGGCCCCGGCCGGGGCGGCAAGGCGTTCGCGACCGTCATGGGCGGCCTGACCGTGGCGACCATCGTCGGGTCGCCGCTCGCCACGTACATCGGCCAGAACGCGGGGTGGCGCGCCATGTACTGGGCCGTGGTCGTGCTGGGCCTGCTCGCGGGCGCGGCCCTCGTGTCCTGGCTGCCCCGCACCAGCGACCTGCACGGCGGCTCGGTGCGCAACGAGCTGGGTGCGCTGCGGCGGGGCAACGTCTGGCTGATGGTCGCCGTCGCCTCCCTCGGCATCTCCAGCATCTTCGCCGTCTACACGTTCATCGGGCCGTTCATCACCGACGCCGCCGGCCAGGACGCGTCCGTCATCCCGCTCGCCCTGGCCGTCTTCGGCGTCGGCATGGCCGTCGGCAACAGCTGGGGCGGCCGGATCGCCGACCGGTACCAGAGCCGGGGCCTGCTGTACGGGTACGGCGGCGTGCTGATCTTCCTGGTCCTGATCGGGCTGGCGGGCGAAAACCTCGTCGTCCTGCTCGTCTGCTTCTTCGGCACGGGCGCGACGATGATGTTCGCCATCCCCACCATCCAGGTGCGGCTGACCGGCTTCGCCCCCGACGCCCCGACCCTCATGGGCGCGCTGAACCTCGCCGCCCTCAACCTCGCCAACTCCCTCGGCGCCATCGGCGGCGCCATCACCCTCGAAGCCGGCTGGGGCACCCTGTCCACCGTCTGGGCCGGCGTGATCCTGACCACCGCCGGCCTCCTGCTCTACGTCACGACCGTGGGCCGCCAGCGGCCCGTGCTGCCCGCGGGCGCGTGAGCGGCCGCCGCCGGGTGGACCTAGCCCCGCACCAGGTCGCGGAGCGCGGCGTCGGAGGCCGCCTGGGCGTCCCGGTCGTACGTCGAGCTGAACGCCATGATCTCCCCCGTCCCCGTGACCTCCGCGAGCCGGTCCAGGTGGTCGCGCACCGTGGCGGGCGACCCGACGGCGCCCTGCGCGAGGTGCGCCTCGACGCGGTCGCGGAGCTGCTGGGTCCAGGGCTGGGCGCGGATCGCCTCGACCGGCTCCAGGGGGCCGAACTCGCCCGTCTGCCGGGACCGGGCCATCGCCCATGCCTCCGGGAGGGCCAGCTCGCGCGCCTCGGCGTCGGTGTCGGCCACGAGGACGTCGAGCGAGACCGTCACCGACGGCTCCGGGGCACGAGGTGAGGGCCGGAACTCCTTCCGGTACGCCGCGAGCGCGTCCGGCAGCGACGGGCTGCGGAGCACGGGGCCGCCCACGACGACCGGCAGCCCCAGGCCGGCGGCGACGGCGAGGCCCCGGCCGGTGGCGAGCACGTAGAGCGGGACGGCGCGCGCGGCGGCGGGCCGGGCGGTGACCGCCGCGGTGCCGTCGAGATGGTCACGCAGCTCCGCGATGTCCGCCGGGAACGTGTCCGGGGCGTCGGACCCGTGCCGGAGCGCCCGGCGGACCGGGGCCGTGAAGCCGAGGGTGCGCCCCACCCCGAGGTCCACCCGGTCCGGGTAGAGGGCGTCGAGCATGAGGAACTGCTCCGCCACGACCAGCGGCTGGTGGTGCGGCAGCATCACGCCGCCCGAGCCGATCCGGATGGTCGAGGTGTGCGCCCCGAGGGCGCCGAGCAGCACCGGCGGCGATGCCGAGGCGATCCCCGGTACGGCGTGGTGCTCGGCGACCCAGAAGCGGTGATAGCCCAGCCGCTCGGCCGACACCGCCCGCTCGATCGTGTGACTGAGCGAGGCGGCGTCGGAGTATCCGGTGCGGGTGCGGGAACGGTCCAGGAGGGAGAGCCTCACACGAGCCCTCAACCGCGGGGGCGCCCGGGCGCTTCCCGACCCCGGCCCCCGGGTTCGGGTACGGCTACGGCGTCGGGCGCGTGGGCCGCGTCGCCGTCACCGGCAGCTCGCCCCGCAGCATGCGGCCCCCGTCGTTCGTCAGGCGCAGGTAGTAGTCCGAGGAACAGGCCGTCCCGTCCTCGTCGAGCGCCCAGATGCCCGAGCCCGCCGGGACGTCGCCCGCCGTCGCGGCGGTCTTGGCGATCTGGTTGCCCTCGTTGTACTCGTCGAACATCGAGATGTACGCGCTGGCCACCCCCGCCCGCGCGTGGTTCCAGAACTGCCGCCACATGAAGTCGCCGTGCGCGCGCTGCCGCTCCTGGAGGTCACCGGGCAGCACGCAGGGCTGGTAGTCGATGCCGAGTCGGGTGCACTCCGCCAGGTCGGGGACGGTCGCGCGCGTGTAGAAGTCGTCCGCGCCGCCGGCGTTGCCGATCCGCCCGACGAGCCACGGCGAGATCATGTCGAAGGACCGGTAGACGTTCGCGAAGCCGTCCCGCGAGTCGTCGCCCTCGGTGCGCCACCAGGTGGGCACGCCGCCCATGACGTAGCAGCCCTGCGCCTGGAACCAGTCGACGACCTCCTGGCACTCCTGCGGCGTGAACGGCCGCTGGGGGTCGTCGAACCCGAAGCCCCAGATGCCCACGACCGGCTTGCCGTTCTGCCGCGCGTAGGCGGACGACGCCGTGTGGGCCGACATCTTCCCCGCCCAGTCCTGCGTGATCTGCGTGCGCATCTGCGACCAGTCGCTCACGTCGTACATGACGTAGTACTTCACGCCGGTCCGCTCCGCGGCCGACCGGACCCGCCCGGCGACGGCGTCGCGCGTCGGCCCCTCCGCCCCGAACGGGTTGAACCGCTGCAGCGCCGCCGTGTGGATCCCGTTCTCGGCCATCCAGCGCAGGTGCACGTCGACGGTCTGCTGGTCGTAGGAGGAGAAGAGCCGGGCGGCGCGGCCGTCGTTCAGCGCGGGGAACCCCGTGGCGTACGTGGCCGCGTACTCGCGGACGTCCGGCCACGACTTGATCGCGGAGTTGCCGGGCGACGGCGGCTGGTCGGCCTGGCGGGCCCAGTGCCACCACAGGTCGATGGGGGCGCCGTCGCCCCGGCAGGCGAACCAGCCCTGGTAGCCGGCGGTGATCTTGCCGACGACGTCGCCGGGCGGGCTGACGGCGACGGCCGACGCGGCGGCCGCGGCGGTCGCGGCGGGGGTCGCCGCCGCGGAGGACACGGCGCCGGGGGCGGCGGCCGCGGTCGCGACCGCCGCGGAGAGGCTGAGGAAGGAACGTCGGGAGAGGGTCATGTGGTGTCCGTTCGTCGAGGTGACGGGGCACGACGTCGTCGTCGTGCCCCGGGTACGTCGATCACGTGCGGTACGGCGGAGCGGTGGGTGACCTCCCTTCGGCCTGGATCCGGTCGACGTCGAAGCGCAGGGAGTACGAGACGGACTCCCCCGGCGCGAGCACGGGCAGGGTGCCCGCCTCGCGCGCGGCCGCGCGGCCCTGGATCGCGGGGGCGTTGGCCGGTTCGAGGCCGAGGACGTTCTGCCCGGGGGCGAACATCTTCCACTGGTAGAGCACGGGCAGGGTGGCGGTCGGGAACGTGAGGGTCAGCCGCAGGCCGAGCGCCGGGTTGGACACGACGGCCCGCCCCGTGCCGGGCGCCAGGTCGTGCCGGTGCACGCGCTGGCGGTAGCCCGGCTCGGGCGCCGAGACCTCGCGCCACGGGTCGCCCACCGCGTCCGGGCCGTCGGGCTCGACCCGCTCCGAGGAGACGTCGAGCGCGGCGGCCTCGGACACGAGCGGCCAGCCGAGGTTGGCGTGGTAGAGCACGAGGTGCGGCTCCGGGCGCCACCCCTCGTTGGTCACGGTGTCCTCGACCGTCACCCACGTCGACCCCAGGCCGGCCCGGATCCGGCGGCGGAGCACGAGGTGCTCCTCGTGCAGGGCGGCCTGACGCACGACGCCCTCCACGACCAGCTCGTCGCCCACGACCGCAGCCCGCTCCAGGCTCGCCGGCAGCGAGGTCAGGCGGCCGTGCTGCGGGAACCGCCGCCCGCCGTCGACCACCGGCGAGCCCACGTGGTCGAGGCCGCAGGTGACGAGCAGCCCGCCGCCGAACGAGGTGCCGAAGTCGTCGGCGCGGTAGAGGCCGGGGGCGGAGAACCCGGCGGGAGCGAGCCACGCGAGCTGCACCCCGTGCACCGTCAGGGCGCCGAGGTCGAGCGCCCGGTCGGGCAGGACGTCGAGCTCCAGCCCGCCGCCGGTCACGAGCCGCAGGCGGCGGGCGCCGCGGGCCGGGCCGTCCGCCTCGACGAGCTGCTCGACACCGGCCACCTGCGCCAGCGACCCCACGCGCCGCCCGACCTCGTCCCGCGTCAGTCCTGCGATACGCACAGGTCCGGGCTCCTCCCGCGGTGCTGACACAGCTCGACCCCTCTCTCTCGGTACGGCGGGCCCGCCCTTCGGACCCGCCTCACGCAGGTCTCCCCCGCGCGTCCTGCCCGGCCGGGGGGGGGGGCCGACCCCCCGGCCACGCCCCCCCCCCTCCCCCCCCGCCCCCGCCCCCCCCCCCCACCCCCCCCCCCTCCCTCCACCCCCCCCCCCCCACCC
>NZ_JBHWLR010000002.1:83321-168446 GCF_042731755.1 Promicromonospora sp. NPDC059942 | reverse complement strand
GTGCGCCTCTTTTCTTTAGTTAAGGTGGACCCTCCTTCCGGCCCCTCCCCCCGCAGTTCCCCCCCTCTCTCCCTGCCCGTCCGGGGACCCGCCCCGCCCACTGGTCCCCTTCCCCGCCGTGTCCCACCGGCCCCGGCGTCAGCCGCAGGCCGCCGCGTCGTACGGCAGCGCCACGACGCCGGCCGCGCCGGCGTCGTCCGTGACCGTCAGCGCGACCTCGCCGGCCGCGACCGACCGGGCGCGCGTCGGCAGGGTCAGGCGGGTGTCCGCCCCGGGTGCGAGACCGGCGACCTGGCGCTGCCCGAACGGCGACGTCAGCCTGACCGCGAGCGCCTCCGGCCCCGTGTTGCGCAGCCGCACCACCACCTGGGCCTTGGGGCCCGTGCACCTGGTCGTGGCCCGGGCCTCGACCCAGGTCTCGGGTGCGGGCTCGAACGTCGCCACGAGCCGGGTGTCGGCCGTGAGCGCGAACGGGTAGCGGCTCGCGGACGAGACAGTGCCGCCGTCGGCGTCCCGCCAGCCCGCGAACCGGGAGCCGGGCGCGGGGTCGGCGACGGCGGTGACCGTGGCGCCGGTCTCGTACCGGCCGGGCTCGGCCTCGTTGCCCTCGACGCGGGCAGTGCCGTCGCCGTCCGCGGTGACGGCGAGGGCCGAGGTGGCCATGTTGATCGCCATCGGGTTGACGATCGTGACGTCGCCGCGGCTGGTCGTGCCGTTGTAGCGCATGAGGTTGACGACCGTGACGGCGCTGGACGCGTCGGCGTCGACCGTGTGTCCGCCGGGGCCGAGATTGTCGGTCCCGAGGTTGAAGGCCGTCACGGTCGCGCCGTCGGTCGCCACGATCCCGTCGTGCGAGCCGTAGGCGAAGGTGTTGCGGACCTGGAGGTCCTGCGCGCCGACGGCATGCACGAGCACCTCGCGCTCGCGGCTGATCCCGTCGATGACCTGGGCGAAGAGGTTGGCCTCCTCGACCGGGCCGGGCAGGCCGTAGGCGTTGCGGGTGGCGACGTTGCCGTTGGACAGCACGCCGTCCACGACGCCGTCGGACGCCGCGCCCACGCGGACGCCCTCGTCGAGGAAGATGCCGAGCACCCGCCGCACCAGGAAGCCGTCGGCGCGGTCGGTGAGGTCGACGGCGTTCCACGCGTTGTCGAGGCCCACGTTCTCGACGTAGACGCCCGGGGCGTCGCCGCGCACGGCGAACGGGTAGGGCACGGCGCCGTCGTCCGACGCCGGGTTGTTCTCCGGGTGCAGCACCCGCAGGCCGCGCACGCCGGCGTCCCGGCCGGCGAGGGTCACGACGGCGGGTGCGGCGGCGGCCTCGGCGACCGACGCGTCGTCGGTGCCGTCCTGGCGGCCCTCGTACGCGACCAGCACGGTGCCCGAGGACTCCACGAGCGAGGTGCGGTTCGGCACGGCGGACGAGCCGCGCAGCTCGACCCCGGCCGGGACGGTGAGGTGCCCGCGCACGGTGTACCAGCCGGCCGGCAGGTACACGACGCCGCCCCCGGCCTGCCCGGCGTCGTCGAGCGCGGCCTGGATGCCGGCGGTCGCGTCGACGTCGGAGAACTGCTTCGGGGTGCGCGGCACGTCGTACGGCGCGGCCGTGACGTCCCAGAGCCGGTCGGCGGGCTTCGGGGCCGGGCGGGCCGGTCCGGGCTGCGGCACGTCGGCCGGGCCGTCGAGGGTGTGCACCGTCCCTTCGAGGGCGCCGCTGACCGCGGTGTCCGTCAGCTTGACGTAGCCCGCCGAGGTGTTGCGCACGGCCGCCACGGAGCCCTCCAGGGTGCTGGAGGCGAAGGCGGACCCCCACCGCTGGTCGGAGTTCTCGGCCAGGACGGCGATGTCGGTGTCGACGATCTCGGCGTCCACGAACACGCCGGTGAACGACGCGCGCGGACCCTTGACGAGCCTGATGCCCACCGCGTAGTCGGCGGCGTGCAGGCCCACGAACTGGTCCCACTCGAGGTCGGCGAGCACGAAGCCCGTCCCGTGCGCGCGGGTCCACGCGTCGAGCACCGCCCGGTCGGGCGCGCCGTAGGCCGCGCCCGCGGAGGCCCAGTAACCGTTGTCGAGGCGCACGTCCTCCCAGACGCCGACGTCGGCCCCGTTGTACCCGGCGGCGCCCTCGTACAGCACCGTCCCGGACACGTTGCGCACGTTCGCGAGCTCGTGCCCCTGGGCGCCCGGCCCCTCGCCGCGGTCGTTGCGCATGGTCGAGATGCCGATGCCGCGGTAGGAGTTGAGGAACGTCAGGTCCTGCACGGTGCCCAGCATGTAGTTCTCGTTGCCGATCCACGCGAGCCCGGGCACCTCGACGGTCCACCCGTAGGGCACGGGGTCGGCGGCGTCCTGGTCGGGGTAGTACGTCGTCAGGCCGACGACGCCGGCCGAACCGCCCACGCGCAGCAGCGGCGGGCCGTCGTCGCCCGAGGGCAGGTGCGCCTCCAGCACGGTGCCGAGCCCGGCGGGCGCCCCCGGGGCGCCGACCGGCTGCTCGTCCAGGTCGCGGTGGTCGCCGCGCAGCGTGCAGTAGGCGTACACCTCCAGGGTGTCGCTCACCCGGTAGGTGCCGGCGGGCAGCCACACCGTGCCGCCCCCGGCGTCCCGGCAGGTCGCCAGGGCCTCCTGGATCGCGGCGGTGGAGTCCTCGGCGCCCGTGGGGTCGGCGCCGAGCTCGGTGGCGTCGAGGTCGGCCACCACGACGTCGTCCGTGGGGAACACCGTGGACACGGCCCGCGGCTCCAGGCGCACCGGGCGCACGTCGCGGACCTCCAGCGCGGTCAGCCCGTAGGCGCCGCGCTGCGTGGCGAGCTCGTCCAGGGCGAGGCGCACGTAGCGCGCCGTCGTCTCCTCGAAGCGGGTGCGGAGCGGGTTGGCGCCCAGCGACCCGGCGGTCGCGACGGTACGGAACGTGCTGCCGTCGTCCGACACCTGGACGCGGTAGACGTGCGCGTAGTCCGCGGTCCAGTCCACCAGGACCTCGTCCAGCGTCGTCGGCCCGCCCAGGTCGACCTGCACCCAGGCCGTGGCCTCGTCCCGCCCGGACACCCACGCGGAGCCGGTGCCGTCGGTCACCGCGCCGGGCGTGCCGCCGCTCGTGGAGCTCGCGGTCGCGGCGGCGCCGCGGGCGAGGTCCGTGGTGCGCTCGGCGGCGAGGAACGCCTCCAGGGCGTCCTGCAGCGCGTCCGTCGCGGCGTTGAGCTCGGGCCCGGACGCGCCGGGGTCGTCCAGCACGGCCTGCGCCGCGTCGATCGCGGTGCGCAGCCCGGCCCGCGACCCGGCGGGGAACTGCCCGTCGCGCCCGCCCTCGCGCGCCGCGAAGTGGGCCACGTCCGCCTGCCGCACGAGCTGCCGCAGCCCGACGGCGGGGTCCACCGTGCGCGGCACGACCGTCACCGCGAGCGAGTCGAGCCGCACGTCGCGCGCGGAGCCCTCGACCGAGAGCCGGAAGTCCGACCCGTTGGAGCGGTTGGTCAGCAGGGCGTCCTCCAGGAGCCAGGACCGCGAGGCCCACGCGCCGTCGTCCGCCAGCTCCAGCCGGGCGGACGGGCGGAACATGTCGGGGATCGTGTCCCCCGGCGAGTCGTACTGGAGGAACATCGAGCCGCCGCCCTGCTGCACCGTGGCGTCGACCAGCACGCGGTCGCGCACGTCGCGCGCGTACGCGTCCGAGACGTTGGCGTAGACGAAGTTCGTGCCCTGGGCGCGGCCGGTCTGCCAGTACCCGCGGCCGTCGGCGGTGCCGGTCACGAGGCCAGCGGTGTCGTCCCCCGCCCGGACGGCGATGCCGCGCTCGGCCACGGCCGGCCCGAGGTCCACGCTCGTGCCCTGCGCCACGACGCGCACGGCCGCGACGGTCAGCTCGCCGTCGGCGCCCGCGAGCTCGACCTCGGCCCCCGCTGCCTCGCCCGCCGCGCCCGCGGACAGGGTCCCGGCGGGCAGCACCACGACGGTGGTGGTCCAGCCGTCGCCGTCGGCGTCCGCCTCCGGCGCGCCGGACGGCGTCGGCTCGCCGCCGGCCGTGGCGACCACCGCCTCGCCGGCCCGGTGGTCCACGACGAGATAACCCGGCGTGCCGTCCAGCCGGCCCACGTACTCGTCGGCGAGGTCCAGGGCGAGGCGCCCCGCGCCCGCCGCCCCGTCGGTGCGCCAGTAGGCGCGCCCGGCGTGCTCGCCCGTCACCTGGCCGCCCGCGGTGGGCGCCGTGGCGACGGCGATCCCGTGGGTCAGCGGGGTCGCCGACAGGTCGGCGCCGACCCCCACCGGGTACCGGTCGACGTCGACCAGCGGCCCGGCGGCGGGAGCCGCGGCGGCCGGGGCCACCAGCCCCGCCGTCGTCAGCGCCACGGCCGCGGCCGTGGCCAGCACCCGGGCTCTTCCTGCGTTCATGTTCATCCTCAACACCTTTGTTCGGACTGACGTGAATGGGACGTGCGGGACGTGCGGGTCGTGCGGGACGTGCTGCGGCCGGTCAGACGGTCAGGCCCTCTGCGGCCGCCGTGACGCCGGGGTCGAGCGCGTCGCCCGTGCGCCACGAGTGCACGGGCACGAAGCCGAAGAGCTTGCGCGCGGCCGTCGTGTCGATGACGGTCGCGGTGCCCTCCAGGGGGCGCGCCACGCGGGTCTCCGGGTGGAAGCGGGCGAGCAGCTCCGCCGTCGGCACCTCGCTGGTCGTGTCCGGCGCCGCCACGTTGACCACGTGGTAGCCGTCGACGCCGGACTCCAGCACGGCGCGCACCACGCCCGCGGCGTCGCGCGTGTCGAGCCAGGTCCACAGCTCCTGCCGCATCGCCCCCGGGTCGCGGCGGGCGAGCTCGACCATCTCCCGGAGCCGGTCGCCCGTGCCCACGAACGGGATGCGCAGCAGGGTGGTCGCCATGCCGTACCGGCGCGCGGCGTACGCGCCGACCTGCTCGGAGGCCAGCTTGGACAGCGCGTAGGCGTCCATCGCGACCGGCTCCTGCGCCTCGTCGACCGGCACGTACGCGGGCGACAGGTGCCGCCCCGCCCACGGGTAGCCGTACGCGGAGAAGGACGACGCCGCCACGGCGACGCGCACGCCCGCCCGGCCCGCGCCGTCGAGCACGCAGAAGGTGCCCTGCGCGTTCTGCGTGAACGTCTGGTCGTCGGGCACCTGCCCCGGTGACGCGATCGCCGCCAGGTGCACGACGCCGTCGACCGCCACCGCCCCGGACCCTGCGCCGGCCCCCGCCCGCAGCGCCGACCCCACGAACTCCGGGTCCCGCGAGTCCCCCACCAGCACGGCCTGCGCGGACGGCGCGTCGAACGGGACGCGGTCGGTCGCCACGACGCGGTAGCCGGCCGCGGCGAGCGCCGGGACGACGACCCGGCCGATGCCGCCGGCTGCGCCGGTCACCAGCACGGTGTCGCCGGGGCGGAGCGCACCGGCGCGACCGGTCGGGGGCAGGGGCAGGGTGTGGTTCATGACGGGGTGGGTTCCGATCTGTGGTGCGGCGGGGGCCGGCGGGTGGTGGGTCATCCCTTGACCGCGCCGGCGAGCCCGTTGACGAAGTACCGCTGGGTGGCCAGGAACAGGATGATCACGGGGATCACCACGATCAGGGCGCCGGCCATGAGCTGGTTGTACTGGACGACGTTGGACGACTGGAGCTGCTGCAGCGCGATGGGCAGCGTGAACGTGGCCGGGTCGTTGAGCGAGACCCGGGACAGCAGGTACTCGTTCCACGTCGGGATGGCGGTGAGCAGCGCGACCGTGATGAGGGCCGGCCGGGCGAGCGGGAGGTAGATCCGCGTGAAGATCCGCAGCTCGCCCGCGCCGTCGACCCGCGCGGCGTCGCGCAGCTCGTCCGGCAGGGACCGGAACGAGTTGGTGAGCAGCAGGATCGACAGCGGCGCGGTGCCGTTGACGAACGGGAGGATCAGGCCCAGGTGCGTGCCGAGGATCCCCATCTGGTTCTCGAGCAGCACGATCGGCAGGAGGGTGACCACGCCGGGCACGAACAGCAGCACCAGGAACAGCCGGAAGAACGCCTGCCGGCCCGGGAACCGGAGCACCGCGAACGCGTACGAGGCGGCGGAGTAGACGACGACCACGCCGAGCGTCGTCAGCCCGGTGACCTTGAGGCTGTTGAGGAAGTAGTCGAAGAAGTGCAGCTGCGCCCAGGTGTCCACGATCGTGGTGAACGTGGGGTCGTGCGGGATCAGGTGCCCGCCCTGGATGACCTCCTGCTGCGTCTTGAACGCCGCCGAGACCATCCAGAGGAACGGGTACAGGCTCACGACGGCGTAGCCCGCGAGCAGCACCGCCACGACGCCGCGGGCGACGACCACCTTCGCGGGGGTACGACGGCGGCGCGGCGTCCGCGGGACGGGCGGCGCGTCCGGCGCGTCCGGGACCGTGCGGTCGGTGACGGTCGTCATGGCTTCTCCCGGGTGACGCGCTGGTTGACGATCGCGACGGCGAGGGCGGCGAAGAACAGGAGCCAGCCCAGCGCGCTGGCGAGGCCGAGCGTGGGCGCGAGCTCCTGCTGGAAGGCCAGGTCGTAGGTCTCCAGGCCGAGCACGTTGGTGCGGCCGGCCGGTCCGCCGTTGGTCATGATCAGGAAGATCTGGAAGCCCTGGAGGGCCTCGCGCACGTTCAGCAGCGTGATCACCGCGGTGGTCCCGGCCAGGAGCGGCCGCACCACCGAGAGGTTGGTGCGCCACCAGCCGGCGCCGTCGAGCTGCGCGGCCTCCAGGAGCGAGGGGTCGATGGACTGCAGCCCCGTCAGGTACAGCAGCATCGCCACGGGCACGCCCGACCAGACCATGATGACGACGAGCGTCGGCATCGCGGTGGCGGGGTTGCCGAGCCAGCCCTGCGGCTGTTCGAGGCTGCCCAGCCCGACGGTGCGCAGCAGCAGGTTGACGGCGCCGTTCGGCTCCAGCACGTACTGCCAGGCCATGTACACCGCGATGCCCGCGGTCACGTAGGGCACGAAGTACACCGAGCGCAGCACGCCCGCGAACCGGCGCGCCTGGTTGAGCACCACCGCGAGCGGGAAGGACACCAGGACGGTCAGCAGCGGCACGGCGACCATCACACCGAGCGTGTTCAGGGCGGCCCGGTGGACGACCGGCGCGTACACCGGGCTCGCCCACAGCAGGTCGGCGTAGTTCTTCAGCCCGACCCACTCCCAGGTGGGGGTGAGCCCGTTCCAGCGGACGAACGAGAGCTGGGCGCTGAAGAAGAGCGTGTAGACGCCCATGACGAGGAAGAGCAGGAGCGCGGGGGCGATGAACACGTAGCCCCACGCCACCTCCTGGCCGCGGTGGTGCACCGGGTGCCGGCGGCGGCCCCGCCGGCCGCCGCCGCCGTCCCCGGTGGGGACGACGGCGGCGAGCGCGGTCGACGTCGTCACTTCGACTGGGACCAGAACGTGTCGACGAGCGTCGCGACGTCCTTGCCCACTGCTGTGACGTCCTTCGTCTCCAGCGGGGTCAGCTCCATCACGGCGTCACCGATCTGCGCCGCGTCGTACGCCGCCGGGCGGTACGACGTGTCGCCGGGGTTGTACGCGTTCTCCCCCTCGCCGAAGGCGCCGATCATGGCGCCGAGCACCGGGCCGACCGTGGCGGTCGGGTCGTCGCCCAGGTCGACCGGCGGCACGTCGAGCGCGTCCTGCGCGAAGGCGGCGGCGACGTCCGTCTCCGAGAGGTACTCGATCCACTGCAGGGCGCCGTCCTTGTTGCCCGTCGAGACCGAGACCGAGAGCCCGGTCAGGCCGAAGGGTGCCAGCTCCAGGTCCTTGATCGCGCCGTCCTCGGGCGCCGGCACGGGGAAGGTGACGATGTTCTCGGGGTCCATCCCGTTCTGGTCGAGGAAGGCCAGGGTGAACGTGCCGCCGATGTCGAAGGACGACTTGCCCTGCGCGAACGCGATGTCGGCGTCGTCGATCGTGAGGGACTGCGTGCCGGGCATCCAGTAGGGCTGGACCTGGTTGTAGGCCTCCAGCACCTTCGTACCGTTGTCCGACGAGAAGTTCTTCGCGGGGTCCTGCCCGAACAGGGCGCCGAAGTCCTCCTTGCCGAGCTGGCCGTAGGCCATGGGCTGCATGAGCCACTCCAGCCCCGTCGTGGAGGACTGGAAGCCGATGCTCACGCCGCCGTCGTCGGGCCGGGCGGCCTGGACGGCGTCGAGCGCGGCGACGAACTCCTCCCAGGTGGTCGGGGCCTTCGTGATCCCGGCCTCCTCCAGCCGCTCCTTGTTCGCGTAGACGATGCCGAACGTGCCGATGGTCAGCGGCACGGAGTACCGCTGGCCCTTCTCGATCCCAGCGGTCTTGGAGCCCTCCGCGAGCGACTGCTCGTAGTAGGCGTCGGTGACGGTGCCGTCGTTGGCGACGGCGGGCAGGAACCGCGAGGTCCACTCGTCGTCCACGTCGTCGGAGAGGTCCTCGAGCAGGCCCGCGCCGCCGAACGTGAAGTCGTCGCCGTGGGTGTGCACCTCCATGACGTCGGGCAGGTCGCCGGTCTGCGCCGCGGCCTGCACCTTGGTGATGAAGGCGTCGTCCGGCGTGTAGGCCTGGACGTCGACGGCGATGCCCGTCTTCTCCTCGAAGGACTTCGCGGCGTTCTGCAGCGGCTCGACGTGCGACTGCTTGAAGGTCCACATGGTCAGGGTGTCGGGGTCGCTCTCCTGCGAGCCCCCGCCGGCACCGCCGACCGGCCCGCTGCAGGCGGCGAGCGCGCCGACGAGCAGGGCGGAGGTGGCGGCGATGGTCAGTCGTGCAGAGGACGGACGACGTCGGTGTCGTATCACGGGCTTGCCTCTCGGTCATCAGGCGGCACCGGGCGGTGTCGCGGACCATCGGAAGATAAATCAATTCGATGTACAGTGTCAACGGGCGCCACCGCCGGTGCCCGCACGGCGCGTGGGAACGCCCCCGCGCGCACCGCTCGTCCCGGATCGAGGTCACCGATGACACCCCTGCAGGCAGCCGACGCCGACGCCCGCGACACCCGCCGTACCGGCGTGCTCGCCCCGGCGCCCTGGACCTCCGTCGGTGCCGACGCCGACGGCGTCCGGGTCACCGCGGTGCGCACCTTCCTCACCGGCCCGCAGGGCTGCCCCTACGTGGTCACCCGCGTCGAGACCAACCAGCCCGGGCTCTACGGGCTCGGCGACGCGAGCGACCCGCAGCGCCCGCTGGCCACCCGCACGCTGATCGACGAGTACCTCGGGCCGCTGCTCGTCGGCCGGGACCCCGCGGACATCGAGGACCTGCACCGCCTGCTGCTCAACAGCGGGTACTGGCGCGGCGGGTCGATCGAGCACAACGCGCTCGCGTCCCTCGACGTGGCCCTGTGGGACCTCAAGGGCAAGGTCGCGGGGCTGCCGGTCCACCAGCTCCTCGGGGGCCGGGCGCGGGAGCACGCCGACGCGTACACCCACGTCGACGGCGCCGACGCGGCCGAGGTGGCCGAGAAGGTGCTCGAGGCGGCCGGCCGCGGCTACCGGCACGTGCGCGTCCAGGTCGCCGTGCCCGGCCGGGACACCTACGGCACCGCCCCGCGCGACGCCGCGGAGGCCGCCCGCCGCCGGGCCCGCACCGACCGCTGGGACACGCTGGCCTACCTGCGGCACGTGCCCGGGATCCTCGCGGACGTCCGCGACCGGGTCGGCCCCGACGTCGAGCTGCTGCACGACGCCCACGAGCGCATGACCCCGGCCGAGGCCCGGCAGTTCGTCCGCGCCGTCGAGGACGCCCGGCTGTACTTCCTGGAGGACGCCCTCGCCCCCGAGGACGCCGCGCACTTCCCGGAGCTCCGGGCCGCCGGCACGACGCCGCTGGCCGTCGGCGAGCTCTACCACGACCCGCGCGCGTACCTGCCCCTGCTGGCCGGCCGCTCGATCGACTTCGTGCGCCTGCGCATCCCCACGCTGGGCGGGCTCACCCCGGCGCGCAAGCTCGTGGCCGTGTGCGAGATGTTCGGCGTCCGCACGGCGCCCCACGGGCCGGGCGACGTGACGCCGGTGGGCATGGCGGCCAACATGGCGCTCAACATCTCCTCCCCCGCGTTCGGCGTCCAGGAGGCGGCGACGTTCCGCGACGCCACGCTGGAGGTGTTCCCGGGCGCCCCGGTCCCGGCCGGCGGGCACCTGCTCGCCTCCGAGGCGCCGGGGCTCGGCGTCGACTTCGACGAGCGGGCCGCGCGCCACTACCCCGTGGGCGCCCCGCTGGAGCACGACCGCTGGGCGCTGCTGCGCGCCACGGACGGCAGCGCGCACCGCGCGTGACCCCTCCGGTGTCAGGCGCTCAGGTCACCCGGGTGACCTGAGCGCCTGACACCGGGCCGGGCCGCGCCGGGCCGGGGCGGGCGGTCAGCCGATCAGGAGCGCGTGGGGCTGCGGGGACAGCGTCTGGTCGAGCACCAGGCAGGCCGCGCCGACCGCGCCGACGTCCTCGCCGAGGCGGGTGTTGACCACCTGGATCTCGTGCATCTTCTCGACGTACGGCCAGCTGGTGATCACCGGTTCGACGACCGCCAGGAAGCGCTCGGACAGCATGGGCCAGATGGGCCCGCCGAACACCACGAGCTCGGAGTCGAGCAGCGTCGCCGCCGCCGCGACCCCGGTGCCCACGCGCCGCGCCCAGCGGTCGATGATCACCTGGGCGCCCCGCTCCCCCTCGGCCGCGAGGTCGGCGAGCCGGCCGAGCTGCTCGGCCACGGCCTGCGGCCCGGGCGCCGGGGCGACCTCCAGGACTCCCGCCGCCACGGCCTCGTCGACGAGCGCGCGCGTGGTGCAGTTGGCGTCGAGCCCGCCCACCTCGCCGGCGTTCCCGGACGCCCCGCGCAGCACGACGTCGTCCGCGACCACGCCCATGCCGGAGCCGGTGCCGAGGTAGAAGAAGAGGAAGTTGCCCGAGTGCGTCGCCGCGCCCGCCCAGCGCTCGGCCACCGCGGCCGCGATGACATCCTTGTCCATCAGCACGGGCAGCCCCGTGGCCTCGACGAGCCGGTCCCGCAACGGCACCCGGCCCCAGCCCTTGAGCTGCGGCGGGTCGACGACGGAACCGGTCGAGAAGTCGACGGGGCCGGGCACCGCGAGGCCGAGACCGAGGATCCGGTCGCGGGCCGCCCCCGACTCCTCGATGACGGTCTCGATGGTGTCGCTCATCTCGGCGATCGTCGACTCCTGGTCCACGACGGCGGGCGTGGGCCGGTGCATGCTGTGCACCACCCGGCCCGCGAGGTCGAGGACGACGTACGTGATGACCGCCGGGTCGAGGTGCACGCCGAGGGCGTACCGGCCGCCGGGCACCACCTGCAGGACGGTGCGCGGCTTGCCCGCGCGCCCGCCCTTCTTGCCGGTCTCGGCCAGGAGGCCCGCGTCGAGCAGGCGCCGGCAGATGTTGGAGACCGTCTGCGCCGACAGGCCCGTCGCGCCCGCGAGCTCGACGCGGCTCAGCCCGTCGGGCGCGCGGCGCACCGCGTCGAGGATGACGGACTCGTTGAAGTCACCCATGCGCGGGAGGTTGGTGCCCCGCCGGGCGGTCGCCGTCGTGGCCGACTGGTCGATCGTCACGCCATACCTCCTGCTCGATGACCGGCCGGCGGGCGGCCCGGATGCCCGCTCCCGCACATCTTCGCACCCCGGGTCCCGTTCGGGCGCAGCGCCGGGCGCGCTGTGGACCGCGCTGCCGGGCGCACTCAGGCGACCTGACGCACGAGCAGGAGCGACCAGGGCGCGAGCGAGCGCTCGACCCGCAGCACGCCGTCGGCGGGGACGACGAGCGACTCGCGGCGGGTCGCGCGGGCGGCGGCGTCCAGCGCCGCGGTCTGCTCGCGCGTGGGCGACGACGGCGCCCCCATCGCGCGCCACGCGGCCACGGGGTTGGCGTTCGACGGGTCGAGCGTCTCCAGCTCGACCACCGCGCCCGGCGTCAGCCCGTCGACGGTGATCTCGGTGTCGCGGACCGAGCCGGCCGCCTCGGTCGCGTCGGCGACGGTCCGGTCGTCGAACGAGGCCGGCACGGAGCGCGTGACCTGGTGCGGGTAGTGGTGCACGAGCGCGGCGATCCGGCCGGTCGCCTCGTCCCGCGTGACCACGCCGTCGTCGCCGGCCGCGAGCAGCGTCCCGCCCAGGGCGTTCAGCATGCGGTAGGCGTGGAACGTCGGCTTGGGCACGCCCTGGAGGGTGAGCATCCCGAACCCGCCGTGGAACATCTCGTCGCCGGCGCCGCCCTCCTCGAAGACGTCCGTGAACGTCCAGTAGGCCAGGGAGTCGACCGTGCCGATCGAGCGCAGCACCGAGCGGACGACGTAGACCGCCGCCGGGACGGTGTCGTGCGTGAAGTCGCGGGGCGAGGAGGACGAGTTCCACTCGGTCAGGTGGATCTCCGCGTCGGGGAACGGGCTCGCGTCGACCAGGCGGCGCAGCAGCGCGAGGTCCTTCGGCGTCGCGTCGGCCTCGCGCGTCAGCCGCTGGCCCTGGCCGTGCTCGTCGAGCGCCCAGTCGGTCGGGTACGGGTGCGTCGAGACGAAGTCGACGGGCAGGCCCTCCTCCGCGCAGAACGCGAGGAAGGCCTCCAGCCACACGGGCTTCCAGTCGAGCGCGTCCAGGTCGGCGCCCAGCGTCGCCTCGTGCACCTGGAAGTCCTCGGTCTCGCCGTCGAACCGGGCGTCCGGCACGAAGTTGGACGTGGCGGGACCGCCGACGCGCAGGGCGCCGTCGACCTCCTTCACGGCGCGGGCCGACGCCGCGTAGAGCGCGAAGTACTCGCTGCGCGTGCCGCGGAAGAAGCCGCGCAGGTTCGCCTCGTTCCAGACCTCGAAGTACCACTCGCGCACCTCGGCCGGGCCGTACCGGTCGACCCAGTGCTGGACCAGCGACCGGACCAGCCAGGACCACCGGTCGAGGTCGGTCGGCGGGGCGCCGTGCGCCCCCCACCAGAACACGGTCTCCGTCTCGCGGGCGAGCGCCCGCGGGCTGAAACCGAGCTCGACGAACGGGCGGACGCCGGCGTCGAGCAGGGCGTCGAACAGCGCGTCGACGTACTGGAAGTTCAGGACGGGTGTGCCGTCGGCGCGCTCGGTGTACACGAACATGTCGTCGTGCAGCAGGCCGTGGAAGCGGACGTAGTCGAACCCGCACGCCTCGCGCACCGTGGCGAGGTGGCGCTGCCAGTCGGCCCGGAGGCCCTCGTTCGCGCGCCCCGCACCGACCACGGTGCTCCAGAAGTGGCGCAGCGGGCGCCCCGGTCCGGTCGCGGTCGCCCGCAGGTTGATCGGCTCGGCCACACGTCCTCCAGTCGTCACGCCTCGCCGGGTCACGAGACGGCGCGCACCGCGCGACGCCAGTGTAAATCAAACTGATGGACTATCACCGCGCGGGACCGTCGTCGCATGAACGGGACCGGCCCGGGCCGGGACCTACAGCGCGGCGACCTGGTGCGCCATGAGCACGGCGAACCGGCGTTGCTCGCGCGTCGGAAAGACCGCGTGCGACACGGCGGTGACCAGGAAGTAGCCGACGACCTCCGCGCCCCGGCGGACCGGGATCGCGACGTACTCGTCGACGGGCAGGCCGATCCGGTCGACGTCGACCGGCCGGCCGTTGCGGGTCAGCGCCCCGTCGTGGTCCAGCACGGCGAACCGCACGTCCCCCACCGGCCCCTCGACCCAGCGGGCGTCGTCGGCCTCCAGCACGTCGGTGATCTCCCGCGCCACGACGTCGACCACCGTCTTGGCGGGCGTGGTGCCCTCCGCGACCGCGCGGGCGGCGCCGAGCACCCCCTCGAGGTAGCCCGAGCGGCGGGCCTCCCGCCCCTGCTGGCGGTAGCCCCACAGGGCGATCTCGGTGACCGCGAGGCTGATCACGACGAGCAGCGTGGTGGCCTCGATGTCCTCCGCGTCGGAGATGACGAAGCGCAGGTAGGGCTCGGTGAGGAAGAAGTCGAACCACACCCCGGCCGAGAAGGCGGCGAGCAGCGCCGCCGGCCGGTCCCCCGTGGCCGCGGCGGCGACGACGATCAGGACAAGGACCAGCACGTCGGTCGCGGCGGCGACGTCGTCCCGCACCGTGTACAGGATCGCGCAGACGACCAGCGGCGCCAGCACGGCCACCACCCGCACCGCCGGTCGCCACCACGCCGCCGAAGGCCAAGCCGAGACTGTTCCGGTCATGCTGCTCCTGTCCCCGCGAACATGGTGGCGCGGGCCGCGCACCTGCGCGAACGCTGGGAACGGGAGCCCGGTCCCTCAGCGTCGGACGCGCTGGTCCACGGCGACCCAGTTCGTCTCCCAGGTCTCCCCGCCGTCGGCGGAGAACGCCTGCTCGAACCGTGCCTCGTCCCGGCCCACGCGGGTGACGAGGAACCGCACCTTGATCGGCCGGTCGCCGAGCCGGTCGTCACCGTAGAACTCGCCGACGCCGTCGTGGAACCCGCCGTACACCGCCGGGGTCAGCAGGCCGTCGCGCAGGTTGACGAAGGTCAGGCTCCACCGCTGCGCCTGTGGCTCGTACAGCCGCAGGTTCATCGCGTCGATGCTGCCGGCCGGCCCCGACACGGCGAGCTCGACGACGTTGGCCCGCCGGTCCGCGAGCGGACGCACCGTGCTGGTCCCGGAGAACTCCAGCCACTCGTCCGGGGACTCCGAGAGCGGGTCGGCGAGGACCCGCACGCTGGTGCGCCAGGTGCCGATCTCCCAGTCGAAGTCCCGTTGGCCGTCGGCGGTCGTCGACGACGCGGGAGCGGGTGCGACGGGAGTCGGGGTGCCGACAGCCGGCGCGGCGGCGCCGGAGGCCGCCGTCGCGAGCAGCAGGAGGACGGCGGAAAGGCTTGCGGTGAGGATTCTTCGGTGTGAAATGGTCATATTTCGACTATCGAGCGGAGCGCGGCCGTGAACAAGAAGGCACCTGCGGGTAACCCCTCCCGCCCCAACCCGCTGCCGGGCTGCCCGATGGCCGCGGCGTTCACCGCGATCGGCGGCAAGTGGAAGCTGACCCTTCTCTACTGGCTCGCCCACGGCGAGTCCCACTTCGCCGGCCTGCGCCGCAGGGCCGCGCCCATCACGCCCAAGGTGCTGGCCGAGCAGCTGCGCGAGCTCGAGGCCGACGGGCTAGTGGAGCGCGACGTGACCGGTCCGGTCCCGGCGCCCGTGATCTACCGGCTCACCCCCTACGGGGCCACGGTCCTGCCCGTCGTCGAGGGGGTCCGGGTGTGGGGCGAGACGCACCTGCGGCGCACCGGCGCCATCGCGGCGCCGGACACGCCGATGAGCTGCGCCGCCACCATCGCGTAGCCGTACCGGAGCGCCGCCGCCGGTCCGGACGGGGGCGTGCGCGACGGTAGACTGCGTGTCCTCCGGTGATCATGCAGAGACATGGCCACCGCCCGCGGTGGTTCGCGGAGACGTCCGGCGGCGTGTCACCATCATGATGAGCACGTGGCCGTCGTGAGCACGGGGCCGCGGGCGGGGGACGCCGCGGTGACCCCGCGGCCGACCGGAACGCTCCGGCCGGGGCCACCCGCCCCGCGGCCCGAACAGCCGGCCCCTGGCCGGCTCTGGGCGTGCGGGCGTGGCGCGGTATCGCCGCCGTCGTAGTACGCATGCAGCGAAGGAGAAGATGTGGCTCGAGCAGGCCAACGCCGGTCCGGCCGCGCGCGGAGCGGGTCCGGCGCACGGAGCGGGTCCGGCACGCAGCAGCGACGCCGCGCCCCGCGTCCCGCCGAGCAAGGGATGATCCCGGTGCTGGCCGAGGCCGCCCGCGAGGTCGACGGCGCCGTCCGGAGACCGCCGACGCGCCCGGCGACGCGGACGAAGTTCCAGGTCGTCGCGCTGCTCATGCGGGAGGAGCGGACCCGGGTCCGGGAGGACGCCACCCTGACCGAGCCGCAGCGGGCCAAGCAGCTCAAGCAGCTCGACGCCGTGGGGACCCTGCTGGCGAAGATCGCGGCCCGCGACACCTCGCTGCTCGAGCTGCTCGCCGAGGACGCCCGCGTCTCCGACGCGGCGCGCGAGTTCAAGGCGAACATGATGCGTGCCGGTGGTCTGGAGCCGCCCGACGAGCCCCCGCCGCCCCCGCCCGCCGCGCCGGCGCCCGGCGCCGAGAAGCGGGTGGTGCCCCGTTCGGTGATCTCGCGCCAGCTCGCGAACCCGTTCCTCGCCCCGGACTTCGCGGCCGCGGCCGAGCGGCAGGCCCCGCGGGTGCTGCGGCTGGCGGGCTGGGAACTGCTCGAACCGCTCTTCCGGTCCTTCGAGTACGCCGGCCCCGGCGCTGCCGCCTGCATGCCCCTGCCCGAGCCCCGCTCGGTGGCCGCCCCCCAGGGCCGGAAGCTGATGCCGCACCAGGCCCAGGTCGTCGAGGCCACGGCCCGCGGGCACCGCACCTTCCTGCTCGCCGACGAGCCCGGCCTGGGCAAGTCCGCCCAGGCGCTGCTCGCCGCCCAGGCCGCCGACGCCTACCCGCTGCTGGTCGTGGCGCCCAACGTGGTCAAGACCAACTGGGCGCACGAGGTCGAGCTGTGGACGCCGCGGCGCCGGTCCACCGTGGTCCACGGCGACGGCGAGCGGGTCGACGGGTTCGCCGACGTGGTGATCGTGAACTACGAGCTTCTCGACCGGCACGTCGGCTGGCTCGGCGACCTCGGCTTCCGCGGCATGGTCGTGGACGAGGCCCACTTCATCAAGAACAAGGGCAGCCAGCGCTCCCAGCACGTGCTCGCCCTCTCGGAACGCATCCGTGCCCGCGCCGGCCGGCCGCTCCTGATGGCGCTGACCGGCACCCCGCTGATCAACGACATCGAGGACTTCCGGGCGATCTGGCAGTACCTCGGCTGGATCGACGACGCCAAGCCGCTCGGCCCGCTGCTGGGCGCCCTCGAGGAGACCGGGCTCACCCCGGCCGACCCGGGGTTCTACGCGGCCGCCCGGACCAGCGTGATCGACATGGGGATCGTGCGCCGCCGCAAGGCCGACGTCGTCGCCGACATCCCGGCCCGCCGCGTGGCGGACATGCCGGTCGAGCTCGACGGCGCGGCCGGCCGCTCGATCCGGGCTGCCGAGGAAGCGCTCGCCCTCCGCCTGGTCAGCCGGTACCGGTCCGCCCTGGCGGCGCGCGCCGAGAGCTCCGTCGTCGAGGACGTCGACGTGGACGGCGTCGACCTCGACCTCGCCCGCCGCGTGGCGGCGGCCGAGCTGAAGGACTCGAGCTCGAAGGCCAAGGGCGAGAACGTGTTCACCATGGTCCGCCGGATCGGCCAGGCGAAGGCCGCGCTGGCCGCCGACTACGCCGCGCAGCTCGCCCGCAACGTGGGCAAGGTGGTGTTCTTCGCCAAGCACGTCGACGTGATGGACCAGGCCGAGCAGATCTTCGCCGACCGCGGCATCGGCTACGCCTCGATCCGCGGCGACCAGACGCCCCGGGCGCGCGAGAAGGCCATCACCGCCTTCACGGAGGACCCCGACGTGTCGATCGTGGTGTGCTCGCTGACGGCGGCCGGGGTCGGGCTGAACCTCCAGGTGGCGTCCAACCTGGTGCTGGCCGAGCTGTCCTGGACCTACGCCGAGCAGACCCAGGCCATCGACCGGATCCACCGGATCGGCCAGTCCGAGCCCGTCACCGCCTGGCGGATCATCGCCGCCCAGACCATCGACTCCACGATCGCCGCGCTCATCGACAGCAAGTCCGACCTCGCCGCCCGCGCCCTGGACGGTGCGGGCGACGAGGACGCCGCGTCGTCCACCGACGTCCAGCTCGAGGCGCTCGTCGCGCTGCTCACCGAGGCGCTCGACGCGGACGGCGGCGCCTGAGGCACGTCGCCGCGGCACGGTGATCCAGGTGCGTCAGCCGAGCGCGGCGATCTCCGCGAGCTCGTCCCCGAGGGCCCGGGCGACGACGGCGGCCGGAAGCGCGTCCGCGTCGCAGTGCACGGCGCACCGCAACACGCCGTCGTACGAGATCGCCGCGACGCCCAGCCGCACGTTGCCCCCGAGCGCGGCCACGGGCCAGATCCGCTCGACCCGCGCGCCCGCAAGGGCGAGCGGACGCCGGGGGCCGCGCACGTTCGTCACGAACATGACGATGAGCCGCTGCCGCCGCGCGAGCCGGGGGAAGACCCAGGTCCCGAGGCGTGTGCGCGTCAGCTCGTACGTGCCGCGCGAACGGGCGTCGTCCTTGGCGGCGCGGGTCAGCCCGGCGACGCTGCGCAGGCGGCGTGCGAGGTCCGCCTCGTGGGCGGGCATCGGCACGAGCATCACGCCGGTCGCGTTCCCCGACCGCCCGCGGTGCGGCAGCGCGACCGGCACGCTCGCGGGCAGGACGTCCGGCACCTCCTCCCCGCGGGCGAGCAGCGCGGAGCGCGCCGCTGCGCCGGCCGCGACGAGCAGGGCGTCGTTCACGGTCGCCCCCGCGGTCCGGGCACCGGCGGCGAGGCGCCCGAGGTCGACGTCGACGAACGCCACCGCCCGCCGCCGGCCGACCCGACCGAGCAGCACGGTGGGCGGCACCGCCCGCCGGAGGAAAGCGATCGTCCGCGAGACCCCGGACACCACCGCCCGACCCCGACCGCACACCCCCCGACTCTCAACGTCCCCGCCCACAAGATCCGCCGAGTCAGTCACCCGGTCCGACGCCGGGTCCGCCGAGTCAGCTACCTGGTCCAACGCCAAGTCCGACGCCACCGGATCCATCAGAGCCTGCGCGAGCCGGACCGTCGCGACGCCGTCGGCCATCGTGTGGTGCACCCGGAGCACGATCCCGGCCCGCGCCGGGGCGACCCCCGGGACGACCAGCAGCTCCCAGAGCGGGCGGTGGAGCGGGAGCGGGGTGACGACGAGCCGCGCGCACAGCGCCTCGAACCCTGCCCGGCCCTCGACGGCGGCAACCTGTCGCACGTGGGCCGCCAGGTCGAGGCGCACCGGTTCCCACACGAGGACCCGTCCGGCACGTCGCACCCGCTGGGCGAGCCGGGGCACCGCGGGGACCCGCTCGGCGAGCGCGCGCCGCAGGGTGTCGAGATCGACCTCGCCGTCAAGCCCGACGCACCCGCCGGAGGCGAGCACGCCCGCCATCAGGAACGCGTTGACGTGGTCGCGCGCGTCCAGCTCGAAGTTGAAGGCGTCAGCCGCCGTCAGCCGCTCTGCCAGGATCCTCGCCTCCCACCGGTACGCCACCGTCGTGCGCCGCCCGGGGCGCGAGGCCCGTGGGCGGCCCGCCGAGCGCGCGCAGCGCGTACAGGATCGTGGCCAGGTCGACGAGCTCCTGGACGAGGGCACCGGTCACGGCGGGGATGACGCCGGTCATCGCGACGACCATGAGGGCGAGGCTCAGCCCGATGCCGAGCCAGATCGCGGCCAGGGCGGTGCGCAGGGTGTGCCGGCCGACGGACACCGCGTCCACGAGCCCGCCGAGCGAGTCGACGAGCAGCACCACGTCGGCGGCGTCCCCGGCGGCGGTCGCGCCCCGCGCGCCCATCGCGACGCCGACGTCGGACGCCGCCAGCACCGGCGCGTCGTTGACGCCGTCGCCGACCATCATCAGCGGTCGCGGGGTCAGCCCGGCCGCGATCAGCACCTTCTCGCCGGGCAGGAGCTCGGCCCGCACGTCGTCGACGCCGACCTGCCGCGCGACCGACTCGGCCGTGCCGCGCGCGTCCCCGGTCAGCATCGTGACGTGCTCGACGCCGTTCGCCCGCAGCCAGGACACGACGGCGGCGGACTCGGGCCGGGGGTCGTCCGCGAGGACGAGGGTCCCGGCGAACCGACCGTCGACCGCGACATACGCCGCGGCCTGTCCGGGGCCGAGCTCGGCGACGACGGTGTCCGGCGCGACGGAGCGCACGTAGCCCGGCTTGCCGACGACGACCCGGCGCCCCTTGACTGTGGCGACCACGCCGTTCGTGGCCACCTCCTCGGCGTCGTCGGCCGCGAGGAGGTCGAGGCCGCGCGCGGCGGCGGCCCGGCGGACGCTGTCGGCGAAGACGTGGGACGAGTACTGCTCGGCGGAGGCGGCGAGGAGGAGCAGCTCGTCGGCGGCGAACCCTTCGGCGGGGCGCGCGGCGACGAGGTCGGGCCGGCCCTGGGTGAGCGTGCCCGTCTTGTCGAACGCGGCGGACCGCAGGCGCGCGAGCTGCTCGACCACGGTCCCGCCCTTCATGATCACGCCGAGCTTGGCGGCCCGGGACAGCCCGCTGAGGAACGCCACCGGCGCCGCGATGAGCAGCGGGCACGGGGTGGCCAGCACGAGCACCTCGGCGAACCGCGTGGAGTCGCCCGAGAGCGTCCAGGCCGTGCCGGCCAGCACCAGCGAGACGGCGGTGAAGGGCACGGCGAACCGGTCGGCGAGCCGCACGACCGGGGCGCGGGACTCCTGCGCCTGCTGGACCAGGGCGACGATCTGCTGGTACTGGCTGTCCCCGCTGCGCCGCGCCGCCCGCAGCCGCACGGCCCGGGTCCCGTTCACGGCACCCGAGAGCACCTCGTCGCCGGCCTCCCGGCCCACCGGGAGGCTCTCCCCGGTCAGCGACGACTCGTCGAACGTGCCCCCGCCGTCGAGCAGCACACCGTCGACCGGCACGATCTCACCCGGGCGGACCAGGAGGACGTCGCCGACCACGACGTCGTCGACCTCCGTGTCCCGCACGCCGTCGAAGCCCGCGGAGCGCGGGTCGTCGATCACGTGCGCGGTGCGCGGCGACCGGTCCAACAGAGCGGTCAGGTCCCGCCGCGCCCGCCGCGCGGCGAAGTCCTCGAGCGCCTCGCCGCCCGCGAGCATCAGCACGATGACGAGGGAGGCGACGTACTCCTGGACCGCGAGCGTCGCGACCATGGCCACCACCGCGAGGACGTCCAGCCCGACGTGCCCCCGCAGCACGTCACGCACCATGCCGACGAGGGTCCACACGACGAACCCGGCCACCCAGGCCGTCGCGACCCACCGTGCCGCGACGGGCTCGGTGTTCGCCAGGAGCACGAGCACCACCGCGAGCACCACGGCGGTCGCCGTGATCGCCGGGTAGCGCGTCACCGCGCGCAACGGCCGCATGTCCGCAGTCTGTCCCGGGACGGCGGGCGCCGCCTCCCGGGCTTCCGTCCCGGTGCGCAGGGCCGTTGGTCCCTGGCCGGACGGCCCGGCGTGGCGAGAGGCTGGGATGGACGCCGGCGGCAAGGGCGCGGGCCGGCGTCGCGGACCGACGGGAGCAGAGCCATGACCCACACCTGGAACGTCGTCATCCACCTGTTCGACGCGGACGACCTCGTGCGCGAGGGCCGCCTGACCGGGGCGCACGCCGTCCTGACGACGTCGGCCGGGACCTCCCTCGAGGGCTACGGGCGCGCCCGGCGCAACCCCGAGGACGCCGCCGTCCCCGAGATCGGCGAGGAGCTCGCCGCCGCCCGGGCGCTGCGGGAGCTGGCCGACCGGCTCCTGCGGGCCACGTCGGACGACATCGCCGAGATCGAGCACCGCCCGGTGCACCTGCAGCGCTAGACCTGAACCGAGGAGGACAGCCATGAGACCCGAGGTCGTCGTCGACATCGCGCCGCACGTCGCGCGGACCGCCGCGGAGCCGGCCCACCCGCGCTCGCCCCTGCCGGAGACGCGGCGGCTGCTCGTGGTGTGCGCGCACCCGTTCGACGTCACGGTGACGCTCGGCGGCGTCATCGCCGCCTTCGCCGACACCGGCACCGCCGTGCAGGTGATCTGCCTGACCCACGACCAGTGCGCCGCCGCTGGCGAAGGGCGCCGGCCCGTCCGGGCGGCCGAGCTGCTGCGGGCCGCCGGCCTGCTGGGCGCCCGGGAGGCGACGCTGCTGGAGCACCGCGCGGCGCACCTCCAGTGGAACCCGCCGGAGGTGCTCGCCGCCGAGCTGCGGTCGGTCTCCGGCCCCGTCGACGGGGTGCTGACGATCGACGCGAGCGCCCCGGGCAGCCACCCGGACCTGGTGCGCGCCATGCGGGCGGCCCGCCGCGTTGCGGCCCGGCTGCGCTGCCCGCTCTACGCCTGGGTGCCCCGCACCTGGGGCCCGGACGATCCGCCCGCGAACGTGCTCCCCGTGGACTGTGACCGCGCCAAGCAGCGTGCCGCGATCGCCTGCCACGAGGCTCCCGGGCCGGGCGATCCGTGCGCGGCGCCGGCAGGGGCCGACGAGCCGCGCGACTACCTCACCGTGCTCTAGGACCGGGGTGTGCCGGCCCGGCTCACCCGCCAGGTCTCCCCCGGCGCCAGCACGCGCTCCTCGCCGTCCACGGCCACGGTGACGGGCGGCTGCCGCGAGCGCGCCAGGCCGATGCGGACGGCGTCGTCGGCGCACCGCACCTCGATCCCCCAGTGGTCGCGGTAGCGCAGCCGGAACCGCAGCTCGGCCAGCCCGGGCGGCAGCCGGGGCGCGAGCCGGAGCACGCCGTCGGTGAGGTCCAGGCCGGTGTAGCAGCGCTGGACCAGGTCGACGGCGCCGGCCATCGCGCCCAGGTGCACGCCCTCCGCGGTGGTCCCGCCCTGGACGTCGGCGAGGTCGCTGTCGAGGGCCTCGCGGAAGAAGCGCCAGGAGGCCTGCGGGTCGCGGCTGGCCAGCACCCAGGCGTGGACCACCGCGCTGAGCGTCGACCCGTGGCTGGTCCGCGCCAGGTAGTGGTCCACGGTGCGGTCCAGGGCCGCGCGGTCGAACGGGTAGCCGAGCGCCGCGAGCGCGTCGACCAGCCCGCGCTCGCCCAGGAGGAAGACCAGCATCAGCACGTCCGCCTGCTTGGACGCCTGGTACCGGTCGACCGAGTCGCCCTCGGCCTCCAGGATCCGGTCGAGCCGGCGGATCGCCGGGTAGCGGGCCCGGTAGGCGGCCCAGTCCAGCTCCGCGAGCCGGTCGTACCCCTCGAACTGGCTGATCACGCCGTCGCCGTGGAAGAGCACCCGCATGCGCCGGCCGACCCGCTCGAAGAGGTCGGTCTCGTCGTCCCCCAGCGCGAGCCTCTCGCGCAGGGCGGCGCGCTCGGGCTCGGGCAGCAGCGCCAGGGCGTCCAGGGTGTACCGCAGCAGCCGCGTGACCATGACGTTCGTGTACGCGTTGTTGTCGATCCCGGGGTGCTCGGCGCCCGGGTAGGCGTCGTGGTACTCGTCGGGCCCCATGACACCGCGCAGGTCGTACCGGTCGGTGGCGGCGTCGTAGGTGACCAGGCTGCACCAGAAGCGGGCGATCTCCACGAGCATCTCGGCGCCGTACCCCTGCAGGAACGCGACGTCGCCGGTGGCCTGGTAGTACTGCCACACGTTGTGCGCCACCGCGATCCCCACGTGCCGCTGCAGGTGCGAGTGGTCCTCGACCCACCGGCCGGACGCCGGGTTGAGGTGTACCCGCTGCGTCTCGTCGCGGCCGTCGCTGCCGCTCTGCCACGGGTACATCGCGCCGCGGTAGCCGGCGTCCGCGGCCGCCTGCCGCGCCCGCGGGAGCCGGCGCCACCGGTACATCAGCAGCGACCGGGCGACCCTCGGGAAGCTCAGCAGCAGGAACGGGAACACGAACAGCTCGTCCCAGAAGACGTGGCCGCGGTAGGCCTCGCCGTGCAGCCCGCGGGCCGGCATGCCGACGTCGAGGTGGGCCGTGTGCTCGGACAGGGTCTGCAACAGGTGGAAGACGTACAGGTCCAGGGCCTGCTGGGGCTCGCCGGGGACGACGATCGCGCTCGTCCGCCACAGCCGGTCCCAAGCGGCGACGTGGTCGGCGAGGAGGTCCGCGAAGGACGGGAGACAGGCGGCGTGCTCGCGCGCAGCGGCCAGCGACTCGGAGATCGCCCGGTCCTGCGACGTGTACAGCGCGACGCGCTTCTCGACACTCAGCGGCACGCCCCGCACCAGCTCCGGCCGGACCCGGACTGCCGACCGGCCCGGCGTGCGCTCGGCGTCGGCGGGCACCGGCCCCGCCCCGCCGTCGCCCTCGCCCCCGACGACCAGCCGCGCCGCCTGGGCGATCCGGATCTGCGACGACGCGGTGCGCACCTGGAGCCAGACGACGCCGTCACGCTCGTCGTACCCCTCGGCGACGGGGACGAGGTGCCGGCCGTCGAGGTCCCGGTAGCGGGCCACGCCGGCATTGACGACGCGGCCGTCGAGCCCCGCCCACACGTCGAGCGGCCCGGACCAGTTCTCCGCGAGGAAGGTCGTCTCCAGCGCGGCCACGTGCGGGTCGTGCATCGACACGATCCTGCGTTGGGTGACGGCGAGGATCCGGCCTTCCGGGTCGCGGAACCGGGTGGACCGGGTCAGCACCCCGCGCCGGGTGTCCAGGTCCTGCCGGTGGTCCAGCACCTGTCCCCCGGCGAGCGTGAGCCAGTCCTGCCCGGGGGTGCGGAAGCGGAGCGGCAGCCAGTTCGGCGTGTTGACCAGGTCCTCGTTCTCCACCTCCCGGCCCGCCACCACCGACGTCAGGCGGTCGTAGCAGCCCGCGACGTAGGTGCCCGGGTAGTGCACGCCGTCCGCCGCCGACTCCGGGGCGGCGCCGCGCGTGGCGACGTACCCGTTGCCCAGGGTGCACAGCGCCTCGCGCAGCCCCTCGGCGGCGGGGTCGAAGCCCTCATACGACAGGATCCCGGGTTCCACTGCGTCTCCCGACCACGGCGACGTCGGCCAGGTCGCGCACCACGACGTGCGCGCCCCGCTCCAGCATCGCCCCGCGGAGCCGCGCCTGCCGGTCGACGCCGACGACCGTGGCGAACCCGCCGCGCCGGCCCGCCTCCACCCCGACCAGCGCGTCCTCGACCAGGGCGCAGCGGCCGGGCGGCACGCCGAGGCGCCGGGCGGCCTCCAGGAACAGCGCCGGGTCGGGTTTGCCGGGCAGCCCGAGCCGGGCGGCGTCGAGGCCGTCCACCCGCACGTCGACGTCGCCGGCCACGCCGGCCGCCTCCAGGACCGGCCCGCAGCTGCGGCTCGCCGACGCCGCCGCGATGCCGGCGCCACGCCGCCGCAGCTCGCGCAGGAGGGTCACGGTGGAGGCGAACACCCGGACCCCGTGCTTGCGCACCTCGTCCAGGAAGTACCGCGTCTTCCGGTCGAGCAGGGCCTCCAGCGTGCCGTCGCCCTGCTCGTCGCCGGCTCCGCCCGCGTCGAGCGTGATCCCGCGGGAGTCGAGGAACGCCCGGGCGCCGTCCGCCCGCGCCCTGCCGTCCACGTAGCGCAGGTAGTCGTCCACGGCGTCGAACGGCGGCAGGACGACGCCGGTCCGCCGGCCCCGCTCCCGGAGCAGCTCGTCGAACGCGCGCTTCCAGGCGGCGGCGTGGGTGCGGGAGGTGTCCGTGATGACGCCGTCCGTGTCGAGCACCACGGCGTCGACGACCCCGAGGTCCAGCACCTCGGGCGGCGAGCTCCCCATGTACTCCACGGTGCCGCGCCCCGCGCCCGTCCACGAGGGACCAAGGCCAGGTGAAGACGGGACCACCTTCCCTTCCAGCCGGGCCGGGGCGGTGGTGCGCTGGGCTCAGAGCGAGAGGAGACCGGCCATGGACGTCGTCGACACCCGGCTGGAGAGAATTCTGAGCGCGGCCGGAGACGCCCCGAGCGTCCTGAACACGCAGCCGTGGCAGGTGGAGGTCGCGGACGGCACGGTCCGGATCCGTGCCGACCGGTCGAGGCAGCTGCGGCACGCCGACCCGCACGGCCGGGAGATGCTGATCAGCTGCGGGGCCTTCCTGTTCAACGCCCGGGCGGCCGCCCGCCGCGAGTCGCTGAACACGGTCGCCACGCTCCTGCCCGACCCGGACGACGAGCTGCTCGTCGCCGAGCTCACGCTGGAGCCGGGCGACGACCCCAGCGAGGACGAGCTCGAGCTGTCCGTCGCGATCGGGCACCGCGTGACGGCGCGCGTCCCCTTCGACGACCAGCCGGTGCGCTCCGACGTGCTGGTCGCCGTCCAGCGCGCCGCCGACCGCGAGGGGGCCGGGCTGCGCACCATCCAGCCCACGGACCCCGACCGGCCGAAGGTGCTGGAGCTCGTGCGGCGGGCCGAGGCCATCGCGGCCGAGGACCTGGCCGGCCGCGACGAGGAGGCCGCGTGGACCACCGCCGGGCCGGGACGCGACGACGGCATCCCGACGCCGTACCTCGGCCGCGCGCCGAGCAACGCCGACGCACCGGCCCGCCGGTTCCACGAGAGCGCTGGCCGGGAGCCGTTCGAGCGCGACTCGACGCTCGCCGTCCTGAGCACGCCCGGCGACTCGCCCCGCGACTGGGTCATGGCCGGCCAGGCGCTGGAGCACGCGCTGCTGGTCGCCGCCACCTACTTCGTCCACGCGTCGTTCGCCACCACCGTGCTGGAGAACCCGACGACCCGCCACGACCTGCGCCGCGCCCTCGGCCTGGGCGGATACCCGCAGATGCTGCTGCGGCTCGGCAACATCCCGTGGCCGGAGCACGCGCCGCGCCGCCCGCTGGGCACGACGGCGTCGTAGGGCCGCGGCGTCATTCCCAGCCCGGCGTCGTAACTGCCCGCCGTCACTCCCTGCCCGGCGTGCCGTCGAGCCGCGCCTGCGCGGCGGCCAGCCGCGCGACCGGCACGCGGTAGGGCGAGCAGGACACGTAGTCGACGCCGAGCTCGTCGAGCAGGGCGATCGACGCCGGGTCGCCGCCGTGCTCGCCGCACACCCCCGTCTCCAGCCCGGGCCGGGTCCGCAGCCCGCGCTCGACGCCGATCCGGACGAGCTCGCCCACGCCGTCGGCGTCCAGGGAGGCGAACGGGTTGGTCCGCACGACGCCCGCCTCCAGGTAGGCGGCGAGGAAGGAGCCCTCGGCGTCGTCGCGCGAGATGCCCACCGTCGTCTGCGTCAGGTCGTTGGTGCCGAACGAGAAGAAGTCGGCGTGCTCGGCGATCTCGCCCGCGGTCAGGGCGGCGCGGGGCAGCTCGATCATCGTGCCGACCCGGTAGTCCAGGTCCGCCGCCCCGGCGGCGGCGAGCTCCTCGTCCGCGGTGGCGACGACGATCTCGCGCATCCGCCGTAGCTCCTCGGCGTACCCGACGAGCGGCACCATGATCTCCACGCGCGGGTCCAGGCCCCGCCCCCGCACCGCGAGCGCCGCGCGGACGATCGCGCGGGTCTGCATGACGCCGATCTCGGGGTACAGCAGCGACAGGCGCACGCCGCGGGTGCCGAGCATGGGGTTGGCCTCGGACAGGCGTCGCACGTGGGCCAGGAGGGTGCGGGCCCGCTCCAGCTCCCCGGGCGCGCCGTCCGCCTCGCCGTCCGTCTCCAGACGCTGCACCAGGAGGGACTGCTCGACCAGGTCGGGCAGGAACTCGTGCAGCGGCGGGTCGATGAGCCGGACGGCGACGGGCAGGCCGGTCATGGCCCTGAAGATCTCCTCGAAGTCGGCCTGCTGCACGGGCAGCAGCTCGTCGAGGGCGGCCTGCCGCTCGGCGGCGTCGTCGGCCATGATCATGCGGCGCACCACGGGGAGCCGGTCGGCGGCCAGGAACATGTGCTCGGTGCGGCACAGGCCGACGCCCTCGGCGCCCAGCTCGCGGGCGCGGGCGGCGTCCTCGCCGGTGTCGGCGTTGGCGCGCACGCCGAGACGGCGCACGTCGTCGGCCCAGCCGAGCACGGTGGAGAAGTCGTCGGTGACCTGCGGGGGCACGAGCGGGAGCGCGCCCGGGTAGACGTACCCGGTGGTGCCGTCCACGGTGACGGTGTCCGCCTCGGTGAGCACGGTGTCGCCGACGGTGACGGTGCGCGCCGCGGCGTCGATGCGCAGCTCGCCCGCGCCGGCCACGCAGGGTTTGCCCATGCCGCGCGCGACCACCGCGGCGTGCGACGTCATGCCGCCGTGGGCGGTGAGGACGCCCTGGGCCGCGGCGACGCCGTGGATGTCGTCGGGCGTCGTCTCCCACCGCACGAGCACGACGTCCTCGCCGGCCCCGCCGCGCTCGGCCGCGGTGTCGGCGTCGAACACGAGGGCGCCCACCGCGGCGCCCGGGGACGCGTTGAGGCCGTGCGTGAGCGGGGCCGGGGCCTGGTCGGGGTCGAGCGTCGGGTGCAGGAGCTGGTCGAGCTGGGCGGGGTCGATCCGCCGTAGCGCGGTCCGGCGGTCGATCGCGCCCTCGGCGACCAGGTCGCGCGCCACCTTCAGGGCCGCCGCCGCGGTGCGCTTGCCGGTCCGCACCTGGAGCAGGTACAGCGTGCCGTCGTCGATCGTGAACTCGATGTCCTGCATGTCCTGGTAGTGCTGCTCCAGGCGGTCCATCGTCTCCAGGAGCTGCGTGTACACCCCGGGCAGCACCGACTCCAGCTCCGGGAGACGCAGCGGGGTGCGGATGCCCGCGACGACGTCCTCCCCCTGGGCGTCCAGGAGGAACTCCCCGTACCGCTCCCGGGCGCCCGTGGCCGGGTTGCGCGTGAAGCACACGCCGGTCGCGGAGGTGTCGCCCTTGTTGCCGAACACCATCTGCATCACGTTCACGGCGGTGCCGAGGTCGTCCGGGATGTCGTTCAGCTCGCGGTACACGCGCGCCCGCGGGCTGTTCCAGGACCCGAACACGGCGTCCACCGCCCGGCGGAGCTGCTCGTGCGGCTCGGTCGGCAGGTCGTGGCCCGTGTTCCGGCGGACGACGCCGCGGAACGTCGCGACCAGCTCCCGCAGGTCGTCCGCCGTCAGCTCGGCGTCCCGCCGCACCCCCCGGCGGTCCTTCAGGGCAGTCAGCTCGTCCTCGAAGGCCTGCCCCGGCACGCCCTCGACCACCGTGCCGTACATCTGCACGAACCGGCGGTAGGTGTCCCAGGCGAAGCGCGGGTCGTCCGACTCGGCGGCCAGGCCGCGGGCCGCCTGGTCCGACATGCCCAGGTTGAGGACCGTGTCCATCATCCCCGGCATCGAGACCACCGCCCCCGACCGCACGGAGACCAGCAGCGGCCGCTCGGCCGCCCCGAGGATGCGTCCCGTGCGGCGCTCCAGGGCCGCCAGGTGCGTCCGGATCTCGTCCCACAGTCCCCCGGGCCACGCGCCGTCGTCCTCCATCGCGGCGACGCACGCCGCCGTGGTGACGGTGAAACCGTCCGGGACGGGCAGGCCGATGCGCCGCATCTCCGCGACGCCGGCGCCCTTGCCGCCGAGCAGCGCGCGCATCCCGGCGTCCCCCTCGGACAGGTCGTAGACGTACCGCGCGCCCGGCGCCCGCGCCGACGCGTTCTCGGTGGCGGCTCCGGCGCGGCTGTTGGTGTGGGTGGTCATGACGGCTCCGTGGGCAGGCGCTCGGTGCACCCGCGCTCCGTGTGCGGGCGCGTCTACCCGGTCAGCGTCCCTCGTGCGCCGTCCGCCGCACCAGGGACGAACGGCCTGGAATCTCCGCCGGACGGGACAGAAAGGAAAAATTCACCCGCCGGTCGGTGCGTCGTCGGGTCCGCGTCGGCCGGGTGGGCGAGGATTCACCCCGACCAGTTCCCCCACCGAGCGGGAGATCAGCGTGTCCGAGCAGACCAGCACCAAGACCGGCACCAAGACCAGCACAGTGTCCAGCCTGATCAGAATGCTCGTCGTCCTGTCCGCCATGGTCAGCCTCGTCGCCGGCGGCGTCACCGTCGCCCCGGCCGCGAGCGCGACCGTCTACGGCTCCTGCACGCACAGCGGCTGCACGGAGGCGTACTCCTCGAAGTCGATCTGGAGCTCCAAGGGCTACCCGAGCACCCGAGGCTGGGTCAGCTGGCCGAACGGCCAGTGCAACTATGCGGGCGGCACGCACGAGAACCGCGAGGGTCAGCTCCCGGCCGGCCACTCCTACCTCGAGTTCGACGTGACGCCGCGTGCCTGCGGAGCCGCGCGCCAGTCCTACCGGCTCATCCTGGACCGCACCACCGGGGTGACCTACTTCTCGCCCAACCACTACGGCGACTTCTACCGGATGTGACCGGTCCGTGCGCGGTGCCCGTCCCCCTCGGGGCCGGACGCCGCGCACGGGCCCGGCCCCGAGCGGGACGGATAGCCTCGAACCATGACTCGTGACCTCCCCGTGCTCGTCGTCGACGGAACGCGGTTCGGCGACCTCGACGGCTTCGCCCGCGAGTTCTCCCGGCTGCTGAGCGGCTACACCTGGCACGGAAACCTCGACGCCCTCGACGACGTGCTCCGCGGCGGGTTCGGGACCCCGGCGGACGGCTGGATCCTGCGGTGGACCAGCTCGGAGACGTCCCGCGTGGCGCTCGGCCACCCGGAGACGGCCCGCCGGCTGGAACGGATCCTGCCCGGCGTCGACCCGTCGAACCGCGCGGCCTTCACCGCGCGGCTCGACGCCGCGCGCCGCGGCGAGGGTCCAACGCTGTTCGACGAGATCGTCGCCATCGTCCGCGACCACGGACCCGGCGGCCGGGAGTCGGCGGACGGGATCCTGCTGGAGCTGGTCTGAGGCGGGTCAGCGCCTGAGGCGGGTCGGCGCCTGAGGCGGGTCAGCGCCGGAAGTCCAGGGTGCCCAGGAAGGCGTGCAGGTCCTTCCAGCCCTGCTCGGTGCCGTCGAAATCGACCACGAGGAAGAGGTTCTCGCCGCGGTCGCTCTGGTGGAGGTAGATCTGCGCGCTGTAGGCCTCCGGCTCACCGTCCAGCGTGTGCAACGACGGCTGGACCTCGGCGTAGTCCGCACCGGGGACGGTGATCAGCTGGGACCAGGGCGCGGGGTCGGTCTGCGTCCACCAGTTCCCGCCGGGCTTGCCGCCCTGCACGTACACCCGCTCGTACTCCGGGTGCTCCTTGGTCGCCGCCTCCAGCTCCTCCGCGGTGAGGTCGGGCGCCCCCGGCAGCTGCGCGTAGAGGTCCTTCAGCTCCTCGGGATCCACGCCCCCGTTCACGTGCGTCACCGTCGGGCCCGTCCACTCGACGCCGGGCGTGAACTGCCCGTCGGTCGCCTCGGAGGTCCAAGACTGCGGCACGGCGAACGACAGGCCGTTGAGCTCCACCTGCTTCCAGCCCGCCGGGACCACGTGGTCGAGCGGTTCGAGCACGGGGTACTCGATGCCACCGACCGGCCGGCCGCTCGGGTCCGGATCGGCCTGTGCGCCGTCCGACGGACCGGTCGACGCGGTCGCGTCCGCCGCCGCGTGGTCGCTGCCCGGCAGCAGGTCACCGCGGTGGGCACCGGCCGCGCCGAGCACCCCGAGACCCGCGCCGGCGAGCGCGAGCGCCGCGACGCAGGCTCCCGCCGTCCTGGCCACCCGGCGGCGCCGCACGTTCCGCACGGCGGTCGCCACCAGCAGCGCCGGGTCGAGGTCCCCCGGCGTCTCGATCATCGACCCCGCCGTGCGGATGCCGGCCGCGAGCGCCGCGTCCTTCGTGGGGTGGGTGTCGTACATGGTCATCATCGTTCTCCCCCGTTGGGCACCAGCACGGTGCGCAGGCGTCGTAGGCCGTGTGCGGCGGTGGACTTGACGGTGCCCTCGGAGATGCGGAGCTCGGCGGCCGTCTCCGCGACCGAGCGGTCGAGCATGAACCGGAGCACCACCACGCGCCGCTGCTTCACGGTGAGCTGCATGAGCGCGCGGACCAGGCGGTCGCGGTCGACCACCTCCCCCTCGAACACCAGCACGCCAGGACTGCGCACGCTGGCGGCGGGGTCGTCGGTGAGCACCTCGCGGCGGGTGCGGCGCCAGGTGTCGATGCGGGCCGTCGCCAGGACGCGGCGCGCGTAGGCGAACGGGTCGCCGTCGCCCACCTTCTTCCAGGCGTTGAACGTGCGCTCGAGGGCGATCTGCACCAGGTCCTTCGCGCGGTGCTCGTCACCGCACAGCATGTAGGCGATGCGGTACAGCGCCGGGGTCTTTGCGTGGGCGAAGACCGTGAACTGCGCGACCGGGTCGGCGCCGCTCCGGACGACCGGCACCTCCGTGGTGACCGTCTCGGGGACCACACCCACGGCGGTCCCGCTCATCCGCTCCACCGTCCCCGAAGTGAGCGGTCAGGAGGCGGTGTCGGGGATGGTTCGCGGCGTCGTGGACCCCGCTTGGTTGGCGTCATGCACCATAGACGCAGCCCGGGGCGGGTGGGGTTCTGTGCAGTTTCCGGGCCGTATCACCCAGGGATGATTGAAGGCCCGCACCACGGCACATACCATCGCGTCGAGATCCACGTCACCCGTTCTTGCAGGTCAACGGACCTTGGAGTGCCATGCTGCCCATCTCGCGCACACCGCTGCTCCCGTCGTGTGGCACCGAGTGAGGTTCCGACCCGCTCGTGGATCGAGCGCCGACCGTGGCCAAGACACCCCTCACAGCTCCACATACGACGCCTTCATCAGCTACAGCCACAAGGACATCGGAGTGGCACGCGAACTGCACCGTCAGCTCGAGTCGTTCGCCTGGGTGCAGCGGGAGCGGTCGCTGCGGATCTACCGCGACGAGGCGAACCTCGCGGCGGGCGGCGCTCTCGACGCGACGATCCAGGCGGCGCTGGAGAACTCTGAATGGTTGATCCTGATCGCGTCGCCGGACGCGGCCACGTCCGAGTACGTGGCGCTCGAGCTGCGGTGGTGGTGGGCCAAGCATCAGTCCTGGGACCGGCTGCTGATCGGTGTGGCACGGGGCCAGGTGGCGTGGACGCCGGAGGCGGCCGACCTCGTTGCCGAACGGGGTCAGGAGCTCGCTCTCCCGGGGTTCCTCCTCGAGACCACCTCGACCGAGCCGAAGTACGAGAACCTGCACCTGCTCACGCAGACCGAACGGCCTCGCAGGACGCACGGACCCGAGCTCTCCCGCCTCCTCGCCAGCTTCGCCGGCCCCATCCGCGGCGTCGAGAAGGATCTGTTGGTCAACTACCGGATGGAATGGCTGCAGGCGGAGAACCGTCGTGGGGCCCGGATCCGCGCAGCTCTCGTCGCGGCGGTCGTCGTGGTCACGGTGGCGGCCGGAGTCGCCTTCGACCAGTGGCAGAGGTCCGAAGCACGCAACACCGTCGCGAACGCGAGGTCGTTCGCGAACGCGGCACTCGAGCTGTCCGCCACAGACGACGACCTGGCGAAGCTCCTGGCGGTCGAGGCGTACCGCCTCGACCCCGCGACGAGGAGTGCCCTGTACCAGGCCACCAGCGCCAACCCGCTCCGTCGGGCCGAGGTGACGATCCCCTCCGAGGTCACGACGAACGACGTGGGGCGGACACTGCTCACCGCAGCACCACACTCAGTCGTCGGTGTCGCCGGTGACCGTGTCTTCCGGTGGTCGGTTCCGAAGGAACACCTCACCGATCTCGGCCCGATCGGGCAAGGCCCGGCCGCTGACGACGGAAATGCACCGACGGACATCGCGACAAGCAAGGACGGGACCGTTGTCGCTGTCTCGACGAAGGACAGAACCGTCCTCTGGGTGGACGGACACCGCACGTCCACACGATTCCCTGGGGCTCAGGCGGTCGGCTTGTCCCCCGACGGCTCCTCGCTGACGACCGCGACCCGTCTCGCATATTTCTGGGAAGACGATCCAGCCTGGCGTATCCAGTCCTTCAGCACGGACGGAGGCGAATCGCTGGTCCGGAAGAAACTGCCCTGGACCTCGAGCGTCGACAAGATCGCGATGGACGACGACGTCATCACTCTCGCCGGGATGGAAGGGAACTGGCACCGTCTCAGGCGGAATGACCTGAGTGTCCTCGCCTCGAGCGAACAGGGACTCGCCCCGATGAACGGCGCCGAGCTCGCGCTGTCACCGAACGCAAGGTATTACGGCCACGCGTGGTTCGACCTGTCCGTGTACCCCAACTTCACGGGTGCCCGCACCGAGCCTGGCGACGGGTTCCACTACACCGAACCCGTGCGGATGACGATCGAGAACGATCTCAACCCTGGCGCCCTGCCTGGCGCCCATGTCAACAACCCGATACGTTCCAGCGCCGACAGGACGACCGTCTTCGCGATCAGCGACTCCGGGACGCGCTACCTGGTCGCGGGGGGCGACGAGACGTGGGTGACCTCGCTGGACGAGCCCTACGACGAACCGAATGCATGGAAGCTCACCGGGGCAGGCCAGCCCGATGCGGCGATCTTTCTCTCCGATCACGAGGTCGTCACCGCAGATCAGTCGGAGCTGACCTTCTGGGACATATCGCCACCGAAGCCTGCGCTCCGCGAGGACCTCGATCTGGTCGCCCCAGACGGGGGCACGGCCGGATTCAGCGCGATGCTCGCGGTCTCGCCGGACGAGAGGTCGATGGCGGTCGCCGGCGCGGGGCAGCTCATGGTTCGGCGCGCCGATGGGGCTCAACAACAGGGCCAGACAGAGCTGCGGCCGATCTGGCTCCCGAACCGAGAGCTTCTCCTTGTCTCGGTCGACCAGGGCTGGATCCTCAACCCGGACGACACCGTCGAGAAAGTGTGGAGCAGACCCTCTCCGCCGCAGAAGCTGAACGGGGACGACACGCTGGGAGCATGGATCGACGGCAGCTCCGTCATCGTCGTCGGAGCTGACCGCGAGATCGCCATCCGCGACTGGGCCACGGGAAGGCTCGTACGTGAGATCGAACCGGAGATCCCGGCCACACCCGAGTCCGAGTTCCCAGGTCTCCCCACCGGGCCCAGCCTTGCGTCCTTGAGCCCCGACGGACAGTCCATGGCGCTCGTGGCCGACGACGCGAGCGGTGCCTACGTGGTCGACATGAGGTCCGGCGGCACAGGCCCCCGACTTCCCGTCGAGGGGCCCTCCGGCGTCCTTCATCTCGGTGAGGAGATCGCCGTCGTGCACGGCGACGGGATCGATGTCGTCGACGGACGCGCGCTCAAGGTGGCATCGTCGATCACCATGCACGGGGACTACGGCATGGCGGTCGCCACGATTCCAGGCACAGACGCCATCGCCCGGGTGAAGTTCACCGGAACGGTCGAGCTGTTCGACATGTCGACGGGCGCGTCGCTCGGGGAGTACCCCTTGGAGCGCCGGAACGCATCGATCGCGAACGTGCAGTGGGAGACTGCCTCCCTGCTCACCACACAGGACTCGATCTACTCCGTCGCCGCCAACACCGCTGTCTCACGCTGGTCGCTGAAACCAGAGGATGTGGTCAGGGCGGCGTGTCGGGCGGCCGGCCGCCAACCCTCGCCCGCGGAGTGGAGCTCCGTGGCCAGCATCGAGGCTCCGGACGATCTGTCCTGCGACCGGCCGAGGTGAGCGACCGCAAAAAGTGCAGCCGCGCTCCGGAAATCAGCTGAACTGCTGCAGCCCGATCGTCGCGAGGAGGTCGAGCTGCCCGGCGGCCTCGGTGCCCGGTGCGGCGGTGTACACGATGAGCCGCAGGTCGCTGTCCCGGACCGTGAGGAAGTCGGCGTCGAGGGTGATCGGGCCGATCTCCGGGTGGAGGAACGTCCGGTGGCCCGGGGCGGGCTGCGGGGGCAGACGCCGCTCCCACAGGTCGGCGAAGTCGTCGCTGGCCTCCTTCAGGTCCGCGACGAGCTCGCGCAGCTCGGTGTCCTCCGGGTACCGGACCCACGCCTCCCGCAGGTCCGCGACCACCTCCAGCCGCAGGAGGCGTTCCTCCTCCTCGGTCCGCACGTAGCGGGTGGACCGGTGCGTGAAGATGATCCACGCGAGGTTCTGCTCCCGCAGCGGCAGGGCCGACGTGTCCCCGGTCAGGGCGTAGGCCAGGGCGTTGGACGTGACGCAGTGCCACGACGCGTCGACGACGGTCACCGGCGTGTCGGTGAGCCGGTCCAGGATGCGCTGCACGCTGGGCGTGATGTGCCGCTTGACCTGCCCGGACAGCGGCTCCGCCTGGTCCCCGAGCCGGAACAGGTGCACGCGCTCCTGGTCGGACAGCCGCAGCACACGGGCCAGCGACAGCAGCACGGACGCCGAGGGGTGACCGGCACGGCCCTGCTCCAGGCGGGCGAGGTACTCGACCGACAGCCCCGCGAGCTGGGCGACCTCCTGCCTCCGGAGGCCGGGCACGCGCCGTCGTCCCCCGGCGACGAGGCCCGCCTCACCGGGCGAGACCCGGTCACGCCACGCCCGCAGGCTGCTGGCGAGCTCGCTGGAGTTCACGACCATGCGTCCAGTCGTACCACGCGGGCGTGCGGCCGAGGGTAGCCCTGCCAGTACGAGGCTCGACAGGTTCATTTTGCTCCGGACGGCGCGGGGCGAGACTCGGAGCACCCGGCCGGTGAGACCCACCGACGGACGAACCAACAGATCGGAAGAGCAATGAAGAACACTCGCCTCGTGCCCGCCCCCTCCGTGGCGGTCCTCCTGTGAGCGCGGGCATGACGCCGGAGGAGCTGCGCGACTTCTACCGGCGGTACGTGGACCTGGCGAACAAGCGCGACTTCGACCGCATGGACGAGTTCGCGCACGACGAGGTCATCATGAACGGCACCCCGGTCGCCCGCGACGACATGGTCGCCGAGTTCCGCCGGCACACCGACGCCGTCCCGGACCTGACCTGGGAGATCAAGGAGCTCCTGGTCGACGGCGGCCACGTCGCCGCCCGGCTCGTCGACACCGGGACGCCCGAGCGGGAGTGGAACGGCCTGGCGCCCACCGGCGCGACCGTCACGTTGTCCGAGACCGCGTTCTACGAGGTCGAGGACGGCCGGTTCAAGCACATGTGGTACCTGATGGACACCGACGCGCTCCGCACCCAGCTCGCCCCGTAGGCGACGGGGGGAAGGACGGCGGATGGCCCGGCCGACGGCCGGGCCATCCCCGTTCCCGGCCCCCGGATGTCCGACTTTTCCACTTCACCCCCTCTGTGACACAACGTTTCAGGCGCCTCGGACGTGTGAGATGACATGAGGAACAAAGCAGTGCACCCAGTCATCCTCGGTGGCGACGCCGGTGCCTACAGCCTCGCGCGCGCCTTCCACGAGGGCTACGGGGTCCGGTCGACCGTCGTGTCCATCCGCCCGACGCCGAACGTCGCGCACTCCGGCATCATCCGTAACGTCGTCGAACCGCGCCTCGACGAGCCCGACGTCCTGGTCGAGCTGATCCGCCGGATCGCCGCCGCCGGACCGGGCCCGGTCATCGTGCTCACCTGCGTGGACTGGTACGTGCGGGCGCTCGCGGAGCACCGCGAACGCCTGGAGGACGTCGCGGTCGTGCCCTACCCGTCGGTCGAGCTGCTCGACCGGGTGATGGACAAGCAGCGGTTCTCCGAGCTGTGCCAGGAGATCGGGGTGCCGCACCCCCGCACCGAGGTGCGCGACGGCGGCGAGCCGGTCGGCGACCTCGACCTGCGCTACCCGCTGATCGCCAAGCCCGGCGACAACACGGCGTGGCACCAGGTGTCGTTCCACGGCAAGGCGAAGGTGCACCTGGTGCAGGACCGCGAGGAGCTGGCCGCGCTGCTGACGGCGGCCGGGGACGCGGGCTACCGGCGGCCGATGATCATCCAGGAGTACGTGCCCGGCGACGACTCGCAGATGCGGATCATGACCACCTACTCGGACCGCACGGGCGCGGTGCGCATGGCGTGGGGCGGCCGGGTGTTGCTGGAGGAGCACACGCCCGGGACGTTGGGCAACCCCGCCGCGATCCTCACCGGGCCGCTCCCCCAGGTCGAGGCGGACGCCCGCCGGCTGGTGGAGCACCTGGGTTGGACGGGGTTCGCGAACTTCGACGTCAAGGTGGACCCGCGGACCGGCGTCGGGCACTTCTTCGAGCTGAACCCGCGCACGGGGCGGTCCAACTACTACCTGACGGCGAGCGGCCTGAACCCCGCCGCCTACTGGATGGGCGACCACCTGACCGGGTTCTGGCCGCCGGCCGCCGAACCGCTGGAGGTGCTGTACCGGATCGTCCCGGGCTTCCTCCTGGACCGGTACCTGGCGGACAAGTCGGTGCGCGCCGAGGTGCGCCGCGCCCGCGCGGTGCACCCGCTCAAGTACGGCCGGGACCGGTCGCCGCGGCGCGACGCCTGGGTGCGGCTCGCGGAGCTGAACCAGGTGCGCAAGTTCTCGCAGTACCACCCCGCGCCGGAGGCGGGCGAGGCGAACGGGCGGCCCGATGAGCCCGTCCCGTCCGGGGAGCGCGACGTTGCCTGACGACGGCGCGCCGTCGCCCGGCGACGACAGACCGGGTTCCGGCCCCGCGGGGACGCTGGTCGGCGTGCTCGGCGGGGTCGGGCCGCTCGCGACGGTCCTGTTCATGGAGCGCGTCGTCCGGCTGACCGACGCGGCGCGCGACCAGGACCACGTCGACATGGCGGTGCTGCAGCACGCGACCGTCCCGGACCGGACGGCGTTCGTGCTGGGGCGCTCCGCCGACGACCCCGGGCCGGTGCTCGCCGCCGACGCGCGGCGGCTCGCCGGGCTCGGGGCCGACCTCCTCGTCCTGCCGTGCAACACGGCGCACGCCTTCGCCGGCGCGGTCGCCGCGGCGACGCCGGCCCTGCTGCTGACCGCCGTGGATGCGGCGGTGTCCGCGGTGTGCGACACCTGGACCGCTCGCTTCAGCGGGCCGCGGCCCGAGGTGGTCGGCCTGCTGGCGACCGAGGGGACGATCGCGTCGGGCGTCTACCTGGACGCCTTCAGCGCCCACGGCGTCAAGACCCTCGTGCCGGACGTCGCCGGACAGGCGGCCGTGACCGCCCTGATCTACGACGGCATCAAGGCGGGCCGCGGCGGCGACCTGACGGCGCTGGCGGGCGTGGTCGCCGACCTGCGATCGCGCGGCGCCGGCGCGGTCGTGCTCGGGTGCACCGAGCTGTCGGTCGCGGCGGAGGCGACCCCGCCGGACCGCCTGCCCGGCGTCGTGCTCGTGGACGCCCTCGACGAGCTGGCCCGCGCGACGGTGCTCCGGGCGGGACGGCGGCTGCGCCCCGCGGGCTGACGACGGGCCGCCGTGCCGTCGCCCCGTGCCGTCGCCGCCACGCCGTTCCCGTGCGAGCCTGAAGGCGGTCCAGCGCCCGGCACCGCACGCCCGTGCGCGGCCACTCCCGGGGAGGAACGATGTGCGCGCAGCCGTCCCCCGAGCGCCGGCGTCGCCGGTGGCGTGGCCCGGCCCTGGCGACCGGCGCGGCCCTCGGGGCCCTGGCGCTGGGCCTGGCCGGAGGCGTGCTCGGCGCCCGGCTCGCGGCGGACCCGGACGCGTCCGAGCCGGTGGGTAGCTGCGACGTGGCCGAGGTGGCCCCGCGCGTCCTGCCGACGATCGTCACGATCAGCGCGACGGGCGCGGAGTCCGGCACGGGCAGCGGCGCGATCCTCACCGCGGACGGCGCCGTGGTCACCAACGACCACGTCATCACGCCGGCCGTCCCCGACGGCCGGATCGAGGTGATCCTGGCCGACGGCGAGCGCCTGCCCGCCGAGCTGGTCGGACGCGACCCCCAGACCGACCTCGCCGTGCTGGACGTCGAGCCCGGGCGTGCGCTGCCCGCCATCGAGCTCGCCGGCTCCGACGACGTCGCCATCGGGGAGCCCGTCGTCGCGCTCGGTGCGCCGCTGGGGCTGTCCAGCACGGTGACGGCGGGCATCGTCAGCGCGACCGGCCGCTCGGTGACGGTGCCCACCGGCGAGGGCGGCACCACCGTCCTGACCGGGGCGATCCAGACGGACGCCTCGATCAACCCCGGCAACTCCGGCGGCGCGCTGGTCGACTGCGACGGACGCCTGGTCGGGGTGAACACCGCGATCTCTACGGTGCCCGACAGCGCGGGGCAGCCGGTGGGCGGCAGCGTCGGGATCGGGTTCGCGGTTCCCGTGGGCACGGTCCGGGCGATCACCGACGAGCTGATCGAGCACGGCCGGGTCGCGCACCCGTCCTTCGGGATGACCGTCTCCGAGCTCCCGGCGTCCGCCGCCGCGCGGTTCGGCGTGCCGCCGGGGCTCGTCGTCACCGCGGTGACCGACGGCGGGGCCGCGCAGGCCGCCGGCCTCCGGGTGGGCGACCTGATCACCAGCCTGGACGGCCAGGCCGGTCCGACCGACGCGACGCTGGCGCGGGTCGTCGTGCACGCCGCCGACGGCGACGAGGTGGAGGTGGAGGTCTTGCGGGACGGGCGGTCCCGCCAGGTGACGGTGACCCTGAGCTGAGTCACGTCGGCCCGGCGGGACCGGCCGCCTCAGACGAAGATGTCGGCGGCCAGGACCGCGACCAGCGCCACGACGGAGAGGATCGACTGGCCCAGCGTGTACGTCTTGAGGGTGCCGCGGGTGGACAGCCCGAAGAGGCTGCGCAGCATCCAGAACGCGTTGTCGCTGAACTGACCGCCGAAGATCCCGCCCGCGCCGGCGGCGAGGACCACGAGCACGGGGCTCAGGCCGAGCCCGTCGACCAGCGGGGCGATGATGCTGATCGCCGTGATTCCTGCGACGGTCTGACCTCCGATGGCCATCCGCATGACGGCGGCGATGAACCACACGGCCAGCAGCGGGAGCGCCGAGTTCGCCTCGAAGAGGTTGGCCAGCACGTCCTGCATGCCGGTGCCCGCGATGATCTGGCCGAGCGAGCCCGACACGGCGGTGACAACAAGGATGGTGCCGACGGTCTCGAGCGCCTTGTTCACCACGTCGGCCTGACCCGCCAGCCCCGACCTGAGCGCCGTGATGACCAGGGCGGTCAGGGCGCCGGCGAGCAGCGCGATCACGGGGCTCCCGATGAACTGCACCACGGCGTTGTCCACCCCGACGAGCGGCGCGACGATCGCGGCGACGATGAGCACGAGCACCACGAGCACCGGCGCCAGCGCGACCGGCATGGACGGCAGGCGGGTCTCGTCCGGCTCGGCCTCGACCAGGACCTGCTCGTCCACGGCCTCCTCGTCCCGGGCCGGGTTCCACCACCGCAGGCGCTCCATCGCCCCGACGTAGAGGAAGATCGACAGCGCCACGGAGGGGACGGCGACGAGGAAGCCGGGGACGAGCAGGTCGCTCGGCGAGAGGGAGAGCGTGCCGAGGTAGGCGAGCATCGCGGCACCCGGGATCACCAGGGCGTTGCCGGCGGCAAGACCCATGGACACCGGCCCGGCCAGGGAGGCGACCGGACGTCCCGTGATCCGGGCGACCCGGCGGGCGATCGGCGCGACGAGCACGAGCAGCACGTCGAAATAGATCGCCGGGGTCACCGTCGAGAGCGTCAGGCCGAACGCGTAGGGCGACCCCCTGGTCCCGAAGACCTTGAGGATGCCGCCCACGATCCGCTGGACCGCGCCGTAGCTCGACATGAGCAGGCCCATGATCACGCCGAGCGAGATGAGCAGGCCGACCTCGGCCATGAGGGACCCGAAGCCCTCGTTGATCCCCGCGACCACGTCGTCGAGGGGGATGCCCGTGGTGATCCCCAGGACGATCGTCCCGAGGAGCAGCGCGAGCGCCGGGTTGAGCTTGAGCCGGACGATCAGCAGCGCGATCGCCACGAAGACCAGAACGAAGTCGATGATCAGCCATGATGCCGACACCATCGCCACCTGCTTCCGTGGTGGGGGCCGCGCACGGGCGGCCCCGGTAGGTAGGACTCCGAGGGTCGGGTGACGATGGATGCTGTCCTGCGATCCGCCATTGGACCCTGGTTGACTCCTCAGATGACTTGCACCGTAGCGGGCGTCCGGACGAACGGTCAACTCGCCGGTTTCTATATGAGACAGCGGTTCACGACGACTCCTGCCGGGATCAAGTCCTCTGATGACCTGTTATCGTCGGTCGAGAGCCGGCAGGACGATGCTGCCGGTTTCCGAGCAGAGGAGCGAGATGAAGATCGATCGGGTCGAGACGTTCGTGCTGAAGGTGCCGCTGGGAGCCGAGCGCTTCTACTCCTCCCAGGCGGAGTTCCCCGAGCGCAACAGCCTGCTGGTCCGGCTCACCACCGACGACGGCGTGGTCGGCTGGGGCGAGGGCGGGCAGTACGGCCCCGCGGAGCCTGTTCAGGCGGCCGTCGACGCCGTCCTGGGCCCGCGGCTGCTGGAGCTGGGTACGACGGACCCCGCCGTGGTGTGGGAGCAGCTGTACTCCTCCACGCGCGACTTCGGCCAGAAGGGCACCTACGTCGAGGCCATCAGCGCAATCGACATCGCCCTGTGGGACCTCGCCGGCAAGTACCTCGGGGCGCCCGTCTCGACCCTGCTGGGCGGCCGGTTCCGCGAGCGCGTGCGCGCCTACGGCACGGGCGGCTACTACCGGCACACCGACCTGGACCCGGCCCGGGACCTCCCCGCGCTGCAGGACGAGGTGTCGCGGTACGCCGAGTCGGGGTTCTCGATGCTCAAGATGAAGGTGGGCCTGCTGCCCGTGCGCGAGGACGCGCGCCGCGTCGCCGCCGTGCGCGAGGCCCTCGGCGAGGACTTCAGCCTGCTGGCCGACGCCAACCACGCGTACACGTCGAGCACCGCGGTGGCCATGGGCCGGGTGCTGGAGGACGCCGGGTTCGAGTTCTTCGAGGAGCCCGTGCCGCCGGAGGACCGGGCCGGCTACGCCCGGGTGCGGGCCGCGATCGACGTCCCGGTCGCGGGCGGCGAGGCCGAGTACACGCGCTACGGGTTCCGTGACTTCATCGCCGACGGCTGCGTCGACATCGTCCAGCCCGACATCTGCGTGGCCGGCGGCATCTCCGAGGTGCAGCGCATCGCCACCCTCGCCTCGGCGTACAACCTGCGCACGGTGCCGCACGTCTGGGGCAGCGGCGTGGCGCTGAGCGCCGGGCTGCACGTGTGCGCCGCACTCCCCCTCGCGCCGTACGGCTTGCGCGCCGTCCCGCTGCAGAACGAGCCGGTGATCGAGTTCGACCGCACACCCAATCCGCTGCGCGACGACCTGCTCGTCGAGCCCTTCACCCTGACCGACGGCCACGTGGCCGTCCCCACCGGCCCGGGGCTGGGCATCGAGGTCGACATGGACGTCGTCGAGCGGTACCGGACGGCCTGACGCCCCGAGGCCCGCCCGCCCGTCGCCGCCCGGCTACCGGGCCGGGCGGGCGGCGGCGTCCGCCGGGCCTGACCTCAGCTCCTGCTGCACCGTGCGGACGTGCTCGGCAGCGAGCCGACCCGCCCGCTCGGGGTCCCGGTCGCCGATGGCCTCCGCGATGGCGACATGGTCCGCGTGTGCCCGCTCGCGGCGGCCCGGCATGCCGATCACCTTGAGCGAGTACTCCTCGTGCTGCGCCGCGAACGAGTCCCACACCAACAGGAGCAGCGGGTTGCCGCTCGCCTCCGCGACCTGCCGGTGGAACCGGCCGTCGAGCCGGACGAACTCCTCCCGGGTGGTGGCGGGGTCGCCGGCGGCGACCAGGATGGACTGCAGCAGCTCGTGGTGGTGGTCGGTCAGCCGGCGCGCGGCGAGCTCGGCGGTGGTGCTCTCGATCGCGATGCGGACCTCGAACAGGTCGCTCATCGTGTACCCGCCGGCCAGCGTCAGGTCGAGCGGTCCGATCCGGCTCGACCGGTCGCTGGTGACGTAGACGCCGCTGCCGTGCGTGCTGCGCAGGTAGCCCGCCGCGGCCAGCGTCCGGACCGCCTCGCGCATCGAGCTGCGGCCCACCTCGAACCGCTGGGCGAGCTCGGGCTCGGCGGGCAGCTTGCTGCCGACCGGGAAGTCGCCCGCGACGATCAGCGCCTCCAGCTGGTCGGCCACCCTGTCGGACAGCCTCTTGCGTGGGACCCGTTCACTCGTGGCCAACTCGGTTCGCTCCTGTGCACTCGACGACGCCTAGGTGAGTTTACCGGGCAGGACCGATCAATATCACCGGGGAGCACCGTCCACCCGTCCATGAGCGAATTTCTCTCCGACGGTGACGAACTCTTCGCGGCGAGCTGCGTGAAGAGCTACGCGGCCACCTACCCCTGGTGGGAGACGCTGCTCGGCGCCCCGCCGTCGTTCAAGGCGACCGCGACCGAGGCGGTGTGGGAGGTGGCGCCCCACCGCTGGATCGTGCTCGAACAGCGCCCGGAGCGCGCCGGGAACGCGACGCACACGCTGTACGTGACCGACCTCGACGCCCGGGTCGCGGCGATCTCCGCCCGCGGCATCGAGCCGAGCGACACCGAGGTCTACGGCGACGTCCGCAAGGTGGTCTACCGCGACCCCGAGGGGAACGAGATCGGGTTCGGCGGCAGCCCGGCGTGAGCCGGGACGTCCGCCCCTAGTCAGCCCGCGGCGTCGTGGAGGCCAGCACCCGGTCGACGAGGTCGTCGATCGCCGCGGTGCCCAGCGGCCTGCCCTCGAACGTCACGAGCACGAGCACCGCTCCCGTGAGGAGCGCGAGCGCGGGTTCGACGTCGCGCTGCGCGACGTGCGACTCGAGGACGGCGCGCAGCCCGCTGGTCCCCGTCTCGTACAGCCGGGTGCGCAGCCGGCCGACGACCTCGCTGTCGCCCGCGCGCTCGACGACACCCGCCAGCAGCCGGTCGAGGTGACCGTGCGTGAGGTCGTCGGCGAAGTCCGCCAGGCCGGCGCGGAGGTCGGCCCGCAGGTCGCCGGTGGCCGCCGGGTGGTCCGCCTCGTCGCAGATCTGCTCGATCGACGCGCTGATCAGGTCGAGCCGGGTGGGCCAGTGCGTGTAGACGGTCGCCTTGGAGTACCCGGCGCGCCGCGCCACCGCGGCGTGCGTGACGGCGTCCCAGCCCTCGTCGAGCAGGAGCGCGCTGGTCGCGGCGACGACGTCGCGCCGCGTGCGGGCGATGCGCGGGTCCACTGCGGTCTCGCTCGTCATGGCGCGATCCTACGAGTACTGGACTGCGTTGACACTGTTGAACACATCGTTCAATACTGACACGCATGACCAACAACGACCCCTCGGCCGGGGAGATCCCCGCACAGGTCGAGGTATTCCAGCTCCCCACGGGCACCTACGAGACCCCGGCCGCCCTGGCCTTCCGGGGCGGCAGCTTCCGCGACCGCCGGCAGTTCGCCGCCACCGCCGCGCTGGTGCGGCACCCGAAGGGCGACGTCCTGATCGACGCCGGGTTCGGCGCGCACGCCGAGGAGCACATTCGCACGCTCCCCGCGTTCCGGCGCTCGCCACACCGCCTCGGCGCGACCGTGAGCGAGCAGCTCGACGCCGCCGGCTACGACCGCGGCCGGCTGCTCGGCGTGCTCCTGACCCACTCGCACTGGGACCACGTCAGCGGCCTGGACTCCCTCGACGTGCCGGTCCTCGTGACCGCCGAGGAGCTGCGGTACGCGGCCGGCAGCCGGGGCGACCGGGTGTTCAGCCACGTCGTCGTGGGCCACGACGTGCGGCCGTACGCCTTCGACGGCCCGCCCCACCTGGGCTTCCCGGCCAGCCACGACCTGCACGGGGACGGCTCCGTCGTGATCGTGCCGGCGCCCGGCCACACCACGGGTTCGGTCATGGTCCTCGTCACCGAACGACCGGACCGGCGGTTCGCCTTCGTCGGCGACCTCGCCTGGCAGCTCGACGGGATCGAGCGCGGGGCGCAACGACCCCTCCTGATGCGCCTGCTCGCCGACAGCGACCCGGCGCGCGTCCGGCGAGACCTGGCCCGGGTGGCGGCGCTCCCACCCGACGTGCGGATCGTGCCCGCGCACGACGCGCGAGCCTACGCGGGCATCCCGCTGCTGGGCGCGTAGGCGCGACGGTTTTTGCATCTCGGGCCGATCGGACGTACGGTGGAGTTACTAGTCAGTCTACCTAGACGTGTACGAGAGGCATACCCATGAAGCTCAGGACCTCCACCCGCCGGCTCGGCGCTGCGATCGGCATCGCCGCGAGCGCGGCACTCGCCCTCGGTATCGGGGCCGGCGCGGCCCAGGCCGACAGCGGCCACCGACCCGACCGCGACACGACCAAGCCCACCGTCGTCCTCGTGCACGGCGCCTTCGCCGACGCGAGCGGCTTCGGCGGGGTGATCGACCGGCTGCAGCGCGACGGCTACCCCGTGATCGCCGTCGGCAACCCGCTGCGCGGCCTCGCGTCGGACGCCGACTACGTGCGCAGCGTCGTCGACTCGATCGACGGCGACGTCGTGCTGGTCGGCCACTCCTACGGCGGCGGCGTCATCACCAACGCCGCCAGCGGTGCCGACAACGTCGACGCCCTGGTGTACATCGCGGCCTTCGCCCCCGACAAGGGCGAGACCGTGGGCCAGTTCAACGACCCGACCCAGTACCCCGGCAGCGAGCTCGAGCCCGAGTCGCTGGTGCTGCGGCCGTACCCGGGCGGCGTCGACGCCACCATCGACCCCGCGGACTTCCGCCAGATCTTCGCCCAGGACCTCTCCCCGCAGCAGGCCCGCCTCATGGCCGCGACCCAGCGCCCGGCCAATGTCGCCGTCCTGGAGGAGGAGTCCACGGTCGAGCCGGCCTGGAAGACGATCCCGAGCTGGTACCAGGTCTCGGCCCAGGACCACGCCCTGTCCCCCGTGGCTCAGCGCTTCTTCGCCGAGCGCATGAACGCGCACACCACCACGATCGACGCCTCGCACGCCGGGTACGTCTCGCACCCGGCCGAGACGGCGAAGGTCATCGAGAACGCCGCCCGCGCGACGAACTGACGTCACCACGCAGGGCGCTCAGGTCACCGACCTGGGCGCCCGGCGCGCTGCTCACGCCGCCCGGCGGGAACGCAGCCGGCCCACGACCGTCCACGCGATCATGCGCGCCATCCGCGCCGGCCCGTAGCGGACGCCGGACGCGAACGGCGCCTCGCCGCGGAGCGTGGCCTCCGCCCCGCCGTCGACGAAGAGGACCTGCCCGGTGACGAACGCGGCGTCCGGCGTCAGGAGCCAGGCGATGGCGGCGGCGACCGGCTCGACCGGGCCGGGCATGCCGAGGGGCTGCGGCAGGGCATCCCGGAGCACACGCACGCTCGCGGCGTCGGCGAGCAGGGTGCGGCGCGCGGTCCCGGTCTCGACGATGCCCGGGGCGACGGCGTTGAGCGGGATGTGCGCCCCCGCCCACTCCTCGCTGACGGCGGTGCGGCGCAGCCACCGGTTCAGGGCGATCTTGGTCGACCGGTAGACCACTCCCCCACGGCCGCGCGCGACCGTCCGGTCCGCGACCGCCAGGGCGCGGGCCTCGTCGCCGGCGAGGCAGGCGTCCACGAGGTCGTCCTCGCCGGCGGAGAGCGAGGAGGCCGAGCTGACGACGACGGCGCGGGGCGCGGCCCGGCGCGCCAGGTCGCCGCGCAGGGCGGTGAGCAGCTCGACGGTGCCGAAGTAGTTGAGGCCGACGGCGATGCGCGCGTCCGCGCTGCCCGCGACGAGCGCGACGCCGTCGATCCCCGACGGGGCCAGCTCCCGGACCCGCGCGACGGCGGCGGCACGCCCCTCCGCGCTGGTCAGGTCGGCGCGGACGTCGGCGGTGTCGGCGAGGCCGCACCGCAGGACCCGCGCGCCCTCCCCGTCGAGCCGGTCGGCGACGGCGGCGCCGATCCCGGAGTCGGCGCCGGTGACCACGTAGGTCCGGCCGGTGTGCTGCGACATGGACGCCTCCTTGATCGACGCATTGATACACTAGTGCATTTCTACACTAGTGCATCAGCTCCGCGCTACGCTGGGCCCATGAGCAAGGAGACCGGGATCCGGGAGCGCAAGCGGGCCGAGACGCGGCGCGCGATCGTCGACGCGGCCACCGCGCTGTTCCTCGACCGAGGCGTCGCCGGGACGTCGATCGACGACATCGCGGCCGGCGCCGGCGTCGCACGCCGCACGTTCTTCCTGCACTTCCCCTCGAAGGAGGACGTGCTCTTCCACTACCTGGAGGGCCACGTCCGGCGGGCAGTCCAGGCGCTCGACGGCCTCCCCGCCGACGCGGACGCGGCGCAGGGCGTCCGAGCGGTGATGGCGGCGTTCGTCGATCTCTTCGACGATCCGGGCGCCGGCGCCGACGAGCTCGCGGACCTGCGGGCCGAGCTTGTCACCGCGTCGCGCGGCCTGCCGGCGTCGCTCGTGCTGCGCCTCCAGCGGGCGCAGACCGACCTGGTCGGCGCCCTGCGCGCCCGGTTCCCGGACCGCACGGGGTGGCCGCTGCTGGCGGCGCACCTCGGCGCCTGCATGGGCGGCGCGACGGCGGCGGCGGTCGCAGCCGAGCGGCCCGAGGACCGCGCCGCCGCCATCCGCGCGGCCGTGGACCGCGCGAGCGCGGGCTTCGCGGGCTGACCAACGCACCGGGTGCGAGGGCCGAGGGACGAGGGGCAAGGGGCAAGGGCGCTACGCTCCAGGCGACGAGCTCCCGGCGAAAGGATGCCCATGCCCGCAACGGCCGACCTCTACGACGAACTCGGCGAGACGGTCCAGTCCGTGCCCGTCCAGTTCCAGCTCCACGGCGGCGTCGCTCGGTTCGAGGGGCCCGTGCGCACCGTGCGGTGCTTCGAGGACAACGCGCTGCTGAAGTCGATCGTCTCGACGCCGGGCGACGGCGCCGTCCTGGTCGTCGACGGCGGCGGGTCGCTCGAGCGCGCGCTGATGGGCGACATGATCGCCCAGATCGCCGCCGACAACGGCTGGGCGGGCGTGGTCATCCACGGCGCGGTCCGCGACCGCGTGGCGCTGGCCGAGATCCCGCTCGGGATCAAGGCCCTGGGCACCAACCCGCGCAAGAGCACCAAGACGGGCGCGGGCGAGGCGGACGTCGAGGTCGCCTTCGGCGGCGTCACGTTCCGGCCGGGCGCCCGGCTCTGGAGCGACGAGGACGGCATCCTCGTCGAGCGCTGACGCGCCCGACGGGAAGCCTCAGCCCCGGCGCACCACCTCCAGGCGGGTCAGCCGCCGGCCCTGGACCGCGGTGACGACCAGGTCGACGTCGGCGACGTGGACCTGGTCGCCCACCTCGGCGATCCGGCCCAGCCGGCTGACGACGTAGCCCGCGACGGTCTCGTAGGGACCGTCGGCGAGCTCCACGCCGGTCCGGTCGGCGAACTCCTCGATCGTGACCCCGGCGTCGACCACGGACGTGCCCTCGGCCTGCTGCGACGCGCCCTCCAGCGCGTCGTACTCGTCCCGGATGTCGCCGACCATCTCCTCCACGAGGTCCTCGAGCGTGACGATCCCGTCGGTGCCGCCGTACTCGTCGACCACCACCGCCAGGTGGCGGCGCTCCCTCCGCATCTGCGACAGCGCCGGGATGAGGTGCGCGGTGGCCGGCAGGTAGAGCATGCTGCGCGTCAGCTCGCGCACCGGCGTCGTCCCCGGGGCCCCGAACAGGTCCCGCACGTGCAGCAGGCCGGTCACGTCGTCGAAGTCGGTGCCCGTGACCGGGTAGCGCGAGTACGGGCTGACCCGCACGATCTCCAGGACCTCGGACACCGTCAGGGCGCCGTCCACGAAGGTCACCTCCCCGCGCGGGCGCATCACCTCGCTGATCGACCGCTCCGCGGCGTCGAAGACGTCGCTCAGGATGCGGCGCTCCTCGGCGGGCAGCCCCTCGTGCGCCACGACGACGTCGCGCAGCTCCTCCTCGGTCATGCCCTCGGACGTGGCCCGCGGGTCGCCGCCGAGCAGCCGCACCACCGCGTTGGTGGAGACCGACAGCAGCCAGACCACCGGGCGCATCAGGTTCGCGAACACGTCCAGTGGCGGGCCGACCACCAGGGCGACACCCTGGGAGCGCTGGAGCGCGAACCGCTTGGGGACCAGCTCGCCCAGCACCAGCGAGAGGTAGGCGATCACGAGCGTCAGCACGATCAGCGAGGCGGTCGCGGCGACGTCCGCCGGCAGCCCGAGGCCCTCCAGCACGGGCGCGAAGTCCGGCGCGAGCGTCGAGGCGCCGTAGGCGGCGGAGAAGAACCCGGCCACGGTCACGCCGATCTGCACCGCCGCGAGGAACCGGTTGGGGTCCCGGGCCACCGCCGCGACCCGGGCACCGCGCCCGCCCCGGGCCTCCAGCCGGCTGATCTGGCTCTCCCGCAGCGAGACCAGGGCGAGCTCCGTGCCGGCGAAGACGCCGCCGACCAGGATGAACACCAGGACCAGCGCGACATTGACCCACGTGTCCTGGTCCATCAGCCGCCCACCTCCCCGGTCCGGCGCGGGTGACGGGCGCAGAGACTGTGAGCGTCGTCCATGGCGTCGAGTAGATGGGCCGTGACCTCGTGTGTCAAACCGGCACGACCCGGGTCCGGCGGGCGCCGGTCAGAGCATCCCGCGCTCCCGCGCCGCGGCCGCCGCCTCGGTGCGGGACTGGGTGCCGAGCTTGGTGTTGATGTGCGCGAGGTGCGACTTCACCGTCGCGACCGAGACGAACAGCTCGCGGGCGACAGCGTCGTTGGACCGGCCCGCCGCGACCAGGCGCAGCACCTCGAGCTCTCGCGCGCTGAGGGTCTCGCCCGGGGCGCGCACCCGCCCCAGCAGCCGCCGCTGGACGCCCGCGCCGAGCGCGACCTCGCCCGCGGCGGCGGAGCGGATCGCGCGGGCGAGCTCCTCGGTCGGCGCGTCCTTGAGCAGGTAGCCGGTGGCACCCGCCTCCACCGCGGCCAGGATGTCGGCGTCGGTGCCGTAGGTCGTGACCACGAGCACGGGTGTGGCGTGCCGCCGGACGATGCTCCCGGTGGCCTCCGCGCCGCCCATCCGGGTGTCGCCGAAGCGCAGGTCGAGCAGGACGACGTCGGCCCGGCCCGGGCCGTCGAGCCAGCGCAGCAGCTCCTCGGCGGTGGACGTCTCGTGGACGACGCGCATGTCCGGCTGGCCGTCGATCACGGCACGCAGCCCGGCCCGGACCACCGGGTGGTCGTCGGCGACGACGACGTCGATCATCGGGCCTCCTCCTCCGGCCGGACCGGCAGCGTGACCGTGAGGACGGTCCCGGCGCCCGCGGGACCCTCCAGCGCGAGCTCGCCGCCGAGCTCCCGCACCCGCGAGCGCATGGCGGGCAGGCCGAAGCCGCGTGCGCCCGGCCCGCCGGACGCGGTCGCCGCCGCCGTCCCCGTCGCCGGAACCCCGGCCGTGGCCGCCGGGCCGAGGCCCACGCCGTCGTCCGCGACGCGCAGGGTGACGCTCCCGGGCGCGTAGGTCAGCGTCACCTCCGCGCGGGACGCGTCGGCGTGCTCGTCGACGTTGGCGAGCGCGGACTGGGCGATGCGCAGCAGCGCGGTCTCCAGCGGCACGGGCAGCGGTCGCGGCCTGCCGCCGGCGTGCACCGTGACCGCCAGGGGGCGCGACCGGGTGCCGTCGCGGCCGCCCGCCGTGCGCTCGGCGACGCGGCGCAGCGCCCCCAGCAGGGTGGTGCGGTCGAGGTCGGCGGGGGTCAGGTCCTGCACCACGCGCCGGGCCTCGGCCAGGCCGTCGCGCGCGGCGGACCGCGCCTGGCCCACGAGCTCCCGCGCCCGCGCGTCGTCGGAGCCCACGCCGTCCTCCGCCGCGCGCAGCAGGAGCTCGATCGCCGACAGCGACTGCGCGAGGGTGTCGTGGATGTCCCGGGCCAGCCGCGCGCGCTCGTCCGTGACCGCCCGCTCCCGATCCGCCTGGGCGAGGTGCCGGCGGGCCCGGGTCAGCTCGTCGACGGTGCGCTGCCGGTTCTGCGCCTCGCGGACGAACGCCTCGATGCCGAGCACCACGCCCACGGCGACGGCCGCCCCGAGCAGCGGCCCCAGGACGTACCCGGTCCACGGCTCCCCGGGGCCGGACCGGGTCAGCAGGCCGTCGGCGACGGTCACGACCGCCGTCAGGACGACGGCGACGACGCCCCGCCGGGGCCCGAGCACGTGCATCTGCAGGATCATCAGCGGGAACGCGACCCACAGCCCCGCCGGTGACAGCCAGAGCAGCACGACCCAGACGACGGTCAGGCCGACGATCCACGTCAGGTCCGGCCACCAGGTGCCCCGGGGCGTGTCCACGGACCGCTCGTGCACCCGCACCGCGGCGCGTCCCGCGACGTAGCCGGCGAGGAGCACCCCGCCCGCGAGCGCCGCGGGCCACCCGGCTCCGGCCGGTGCCTGCACCACCGCGACGACCACCAGGACCACCAGCAGGAGGTCGAGCCCGACGACGAGGCCACGCGTCGCCGCGGACGACGTCGCCGCGGACGGGGAAGGGCGGGTCACCCGTCCACGATAGCCAGCAGGCGGTCCCGCGCATCGTCCGAAAGGTTGAACCGCCGGTCCACCGTTCGGCGCCCCACGATCACTCACGCCGCCGATGACCGCCGTCCGCCCGGCGCGGAGGCTGGTACCCGTACCGGCAACCGTTGTGGAGGAATCTCGTGTTCGTCGCCCTGCGCGATCTCAAGCATGCTCGTGGACGCTTCGTCCTCATGTCCGTGGTGATCGTGCTCATCACCTTTCTCGTGACCTTTTTGGCGTCCCTCACGGCGGGGCTGGCGCGGGAGTCGACGTCGGCCGTGACCGACCTGCCCGCCGACCACCTGGCGTTCTCGATGCCGGCCGCGGACGACGCGCCCGAGTTCACGGCGTCCCGCGTCACCCAGGAGCAGTGGGAGGGCTGGGCCCGGGAGCCGGGCGTCGCGGCCGCCGAGCCGCTGGGTGTGGCGACCACGCGCGCCGCGTCGGGCAGCACCACCGCGGCGGTCACGGCGCTCGGCGTGGCTCCGGGCACGGACCTCGTGCCGGGGGACGGCGGGGGCGCCGGGGCCGACGTCGAGCCCGGCACGGTGGTGCTCACCCCGGGCGCGGCCGACGCGCTCGACGCCGGCGCCGGCGACACGGTCACGCTCGGCGGGCAGCGGCTGACGGTCGCGCGGACCGTCGACGCGGACCAGTCGTTCTCGCACACGCCCGCGGTGTGGACCACGCTGGAGGACTGGCAGGCCGTCGGGGCCCGCGGCTCCGGGGCCACGTCGGACGGCCCGGTCGCGACAGTGGTCGCCCTGACCACGACCGGCGTCGGCGGCGGCGTCGGCGTCGGCGGCGCGGAACTCACCGCCGCGGACGACTCCCTCGGGACCACGACCGTCACCACGTCGGACGCCCGCTCGGCGGTGTCCTCCTTCGTGGGCGAGAACACGTCGCTGACGACGATGCAGGCGTTCCTGCTCGTCATCTCCGCCCTGGTGGTCGGCGCGTTCTTCACCGTCTGGACCATCAGCCGCACCGGCGACGTCGCCGTGCTCAAGGCGCTCGGCGCCTCCACCGGCTACCTGGTGCGCGACGCGCTCGGGCAGGCCGCGGTGCTGCTGGTCGGCGGCGTCGGGATCGGCACCGCGCTCACCGCCGCCGGCGCGGCGCTCCTGCCGGACGCCGTCCCGGTCGTCCTGACCACCGCGACGACCCTGGCGCCCGCCGCGGGGCTGGTCCTGCTCGGGCTCGTGGGCGCGGGCGTCGCCGTCGCCCGCGTCGCGCGCGTCGACCCCCACGCGGCCCTCGCGGCCCGCTGACCGGGCTCGACACCCTCGAACCACACACCCCCGAAGGAGAGACCCCATGGACCTGCGCCTGGACCGCATCACCCTCGTCTACCCCGACGGCGAGACCACGCTCACCGCGGTGGACGACGTCGACCTCACCATCCCCGCCGGAACCACGACCGCCCTGCTCGGCCCGTCCGGGGCCGGGAAGTCCAGCCTGCTGGCGGTGGCCGCCGGGCTGACCCCGCCCAGCCGCGGCACCGTCTCGATCGGAGCCGAGACGGTCTTCCGCCCCGACACGACCGTGGCGGACGCGACCCGCGTGCGGCTCGACCGGATCGGCATGGTCTTCCAGTCGCCCAACCTGCTGGGTTCGCTGACCGCCCTCGAACAGCTCGAGCTGCACGCGCACCTCCGCGGCGCCCGGCCGGCGAGCGTGCGCGGGCGCGCGATGGAGCTGCTCGACGCCGTCGGGCTCGCCGGCCTGCACGACCGGCGGCCCGCGCGGCTGTCGGGCGGGCAGCGGCAGCGGGTCGCGATCGCGCGGGCGCTCGTCGGCCAACCGCAGGTGCTCCTCGTCGACGAGCCGACGTCGGCCCTCGACCACGAGCGCGGCACCCAGGTGGTCGAGCTGATCACGGGTCTGGCGCGCGAGACCGGGGCGGCGACGCTGCTGGTCTCCCACGACGCCGCGACGCTCGGGTCGGTCGACGCCACCGTCCGGATGCTCGACGCCCGGGTCGAGGCGCCCCAGCCGGTGTGACCGCTGACCTGGACGTCCGTTCAGCAGGCGGCAGACGACCGTCACCCCGCCGGTCACGGTCGCCTGTCGCCTGCTGAACTCAGCTCAGCAAGATGTGGTCCGTCATTCCTTCACCGAACCTGCCGTCAGGCCCTCGACGATCCAGCGGCTCGCCAGGGCGAACAGCACCATGGTGGGCAGCACGGTGAGCACCGCGGCGGCCGACATGGGCCCCCACGCGATGTTGAACGTGGAGATGAAGCCGTTGAGCGCGGCCGGGACGGTCTTGTTGGCGTCGGAGTTCATCAGCACCACGGACAGGAACAGCTCGTTCCAGCAGTTCACGAAGTTGAAGATGAACGCCGCGGCGATCCCGGGCGCCATGACGGGCACGAGCACGCGGAACAGCGCGCCGAGCCGCGAGCAGCCGTCGATCATCGCGGCCTCCTCCAGCGCGTCCGGCATGTTCTCGAAGAACCCGCGCAGCATCACGGTGGAGAACGGGATGCACATGGCCACGTAGACCAGGCCGAGGCCCGGTTTGGTGTCCACCAGGCCCAGGTCGGCGAGCATCGCGTACAGGGGCCCGAGCGCGATGAACGCCGGGATCATCTGCGTGAGCAGGAAGGCCCCGAGCACCGCGCCCTTGCCCCGGAACTCGAACCGGGCCAGCACGTAGGCGCTGAGCAGGGCGATGAGGGTCGCCGTGGCGCCGGCCACGAGCGCGACCACCAGCGAGTTGCCGAGGAACGTGCCGAAGGCCGACGTGGCGAACAGGTCGGTGTAGTTGGCGGTCGAGGGCTCCGACGGCCAGTACTCCAGCGGCCACCGGTTGATCGACCCGGGCGACTTGAACGACGTCACGACCACCCAGTAGAGCGGGAAGAGCGTGATGACCAGCCACAGCGTGAGCCCGGTGACGCGGACGACGCCGCCCGTGGTCACCCGGGCGGTGGCGGTTCGAAGGGCCGTCATCGCTGGTTCACCCGCCGCATCGCCGTCAGGTAGAAGGCGCAGAACACGAACAGGACGACCATGACGGCCAGCCCGATCGCGCTCGCCAGGCCGTAGCTGCCCTGCTGGGTGTACTCGATCATCCAGGTGGTGACGATGTGCGTGCGGCCCGCGGGCCCGCCGGCGGTCATCGCGTAGATGATCTCGGGCGAGTTGAACGTCCAGATCGCCCGCAGCAGCACGGTCAGCGCCAGCGTCGTCCAGATGTAGGGGACGACGATCGAGAAGAGCCGGCGCACCGTGCCCGCCCCGTCGATGGCCGCGGCCTCCAGCACCTCGTCGGGCACCGACTGGAGGGCCGCGAGGATCATGATCGCGAAGAACGTCACGCCGTACCAGACGTTGGCGACGATCACGGCGACCATGGCGAGCTTCGGGTCGGCGAGCCACGGCAGGGGCGCGTCGATGGCGCCCGCCTTCATCAGCAGGTCGTTCACCACGCCGAACTCGGCGTTGAACATCCAGCGGAACAGCATGCCGACCAGGAAGCCGGACACCGCCCACGGGTAGAAGATCAGCGCCTGGTAGAGCCCGCGGAAGCGGAACCGGCGCCACAGGGCCAGCGCGACCAGGAACCCGATGACGAGCTGGGGCACGATCGAGCCGACCACCCACACGAGCGTGTTGCCCGCGACGATCGGGAAGACCGGGTCGGCGAGGATCGTGGCGAAGTTGCCCAGGCCCACCCACGGCGTCGAGGTGAGGTCCCACAGGTTCCAGTCGCGGAACGCCATCTGGGCGCCCTGCAGCATCGGCCAGTAGGTGAACCAGCAGACGAAGACGATGGCGGGGGCGAAGAACCCGAGGATCGTCAGCGCCTGCCGGCGTCCGAAGGTCTTTCGGCGCACCGGCCCGCGCGGGGCCTGCGCCCGCGCGGGCCGGACGGCGGTGGCTGTCACGTCACTGCTCCGCGGCGTACTTCTCGGTCCAGAACGTGTCCCACTCGTCGAGCAGCTCGCTCGTCGTCATGCTGCCGAGCAGCACCGCCTGGACGTCCTGGTCCGCCTTCTGCTCCCACTCGGTCCACCAGCTCACGCCGCGCGGCTGCACCACGTTGACGTACGTCTCGGGGTCCTCGGTCATGGCGACGTAGCTCGCCCACGGCCCCTCGGCGTAGAACGGGTCCTCCCCCGCGCCGTCGATGATCGGCACGAGGCTGTTCTCCTGGGCGAACCGGGTCGCGGGCTCCGCCCCCGAGAGGAACTCGACGAGGTCGGTCGCCTCGTCCTGGTGCTCGCTCGCCTCGGCCACGCCCCAGCCCGCCGTCGCGAGGGGCTGCGCCGCCTTGCCCGTGGGGCCGGTCAGCAGCGGGGCCGTCGACCACTGGTCCTGCGTGACCGTCGTCGACTGCGACACGGTGGCGATGACCTCCGGGTCCTGCAGCAGGAACGCCGTGGACCCGTTGGTGAAGCCCTCCACCATCTCGGGGTAGCCCCACGAGACGGCCGACGGCGGCGCAGCCTCCTCGAACAGGGAGAAGTAGGTGTCGACGGCGTCCTGCGCCTCGGGCGCGGAGAAGATCGTGGACCCGTCCGCGAGCAGGTAGGCGTTCTCCACGTCGAGGTCGTCGATCGTGTACGCCTCGACGGCGGCCACCACGTTGCTGAACCCGTTCTGGCCGCCGCGGAACGCGTAGCCGTAGGTGTTCTTGCCCGGGTCCTGGATCGCCGAGGCCTGCTCCAACAGCTCCTCCCACGACGCCGGCGGCCCGTCGAAGCCCGCGTCCTCGACGAGGTCGGTGCGGTAGAACAGCGACAGCCCGTAGAAGCCGTACGGCACGTAGTAGCGGGCGCCGTCCTCCGCGGTGACGGCCTGCGCGTTGTCGGTCAGGTCGTCCCAGCCCGCCCACGCCGTGGCGTCGTCGGACAGGTCGTGGAGCCAGCCGTTGTTGCTGAAGGCGCCGACGGTGCTGTCGCGCACCTCCAGGACGTCGACGCCCCTGCCCGACTGCAGCATCTGCTGCAGCTTCTGGTCGGCCTGGTCGGTGGGCGGCGACACCAGGTCGACGGTGACCCCGGGGTTCTCGGCCTCGAACTCGTCCAGCAGCTCGCGGATCAGCGCCGTGCGGGCCGGGTTGGTCAGGCTCTCGACCATCTGCAGGCGGACGGTCCCGTCCCCGGCGGACCCGCCGCCGGAACACGCGGTGAGGGCGAGGAGGCCGGTGGCGGCCAGGCTCGCGGTGAGGGCAGCTCGGGTGCGGTTCATGCGCGCACCTCTCCTTCTTGTCGGTCGGTTGATGACTTGCCCCGGCGTTCGTCGGCGAACGCCAGGATCTGGGGAACGGCGCGCTCGACGAACGCGTCGAAGTCGCGCTGCTCCGTGTACAGGTGCACGGACAGGCGCAGGTAGCCGACTCCGCCGATGCTCGTGAAGGCCGACTCGACGCCGGCCAGGTCGAGCAGCCGCAGGCGCAGCTCGTCGGAGTCCAGGCGGTCCCGGCCGAGCCCGTCGGGCAGCCGGAGCAGGCGCATGGAGACCACGGGCATGCCCACGTCGGTGGCCACCGGGGCGTCCACGTGCGGCTGCAGGGCGGCGCCGATGACAGCGGCGCCGTGGTCCGCGAGCGCCGACATCGTCTCGCGCGCCCGCGCCCAGCCGTGCTCGCGCTCTACGAAGTCGATCGCGCGGCCGGAGGCGAGGTAGCTGGTCGCGTCGAGGGTGCCCTGCGAGTCGAACCGCCCCGGGTAGGGCTCCTCGGCGCCCCACGAGTCGATGAGCGGCCAGAGGTCGTCACGGTCGGCGGCCTCGGTGACGAGCAGCGCGGAGCCGCGCGGCGCGCAGGGCCACTTGTGCAGGTTGCCGAACCACCAGTCGCCGCCGGCGGCGGCCGCGGCGTCGGGCACGAGGCCCGGGGCGTGCGCGCCGTCGACCAGCACGCGGGCGCCGTGCTCGTGGGCGAGCTCGGTGATCCGGGCGGTCGGGAGCAGGCGGGCGGTGGGCGAGGTGATCTGGTCGACCACGACGAGGCGCACCGCGTCGGTGAGCTCGGCCCGGAAGCGTTCGACGACGACGTCGGCGCTCGCCGCGAGCGGGATCGTGACCGTGCGCACCCGGGCGCCGAAGCGGCGGGCGAGCCGCTGCGCGCCCATGGTGATGGCGCCGTAGCCGTGGTCGGTCACGAGGATCTCGTCGCCGGGTCCCAGGCGCAGGGAGTTGAACACCACCGTCGCGGCGGCCGAGGCGTTGGGCACGAACGCCGTGTCCTCGGGCCGCGCGCCGACGAACGGCGCGACCTCCTGGCGGGCGGCGGCGACGAGCTCCGCGACCCGCGGGAACCAGCCGACGGGGCTCAGGTCCGCCTGGCGGCGCAGCTCGTCCTGATAACGGAGCACCTCGGTGGGTACCGCGCCGAACGAGCCGTGGTTGAGGTGCACCACGGCGTCGTCCAGCGGCCATGCGTCGCGCGCCGGGCCGCCGGACGCGAGCCGGACGGGCGCCGGGGCCGGCGCTGTGCGTGTCTGGTCCATCAACACCTCTCTCGGGATTTGTCGGACAACCATGGCAGGCCGGACCCGGCAGCACCAGAGTTTCCCGGCAGATGACACAGATCTGTAGGACAGGTTTTACGGGCGCGAAATGTCCGCCCCGCTCCCGGGAACCTGCCATCCTGGTGGGATGCACGAGGTGAGCGCAGTCGAGACGGCCCTGCACGGGCTGCGGACCCTGATCGCCGACGGCTCGCTCCAGCCCGGCGACCGGATGCCGAGCGAGGGCGAGCTGAGCGAGCGGCTCGGCGTCTCGCGCGGGTCGATCCGCGAGGCGATCCGCACGCTCTCGGCCCTGGGCGTCGTCGAGACGCGCCGCGGCGCGGGCACCTACGTGGGCGAGCTGCGCGCCGCCGACATGATCCAGACGCTCTCGCTCACGGTCGGCCTGCTCCCGCTGGAGTCGATCCTGGAGCTGTACGAGCTGCGCCGGGTGCTGGAGGCGCATGCCGTCGCCCTGTCGGCCGCGCGCTGCGACGACGCGACGCTCGCCCGCCTGGGCGACCTGCTCGACCGGCTGGAGGCCAGCGAGGACGTGGACGAGCAGTCGGCGCTCGACCACGAGTTCCACATGGGCATCGTGCGGCTGTGCGGCAACGACTCGCTCGGCGCGCTCGTGTCGGTGCTGCGCTCCCGTTCGCGCGCCTACCCGGTGCTCACCCCGGAGACCAAGCGCGTGTCCGACGCCGGGCACCGCGCGATCCTGCGGGCGCTGACGGCGCGCGACCCCGTCGCGGCGTCGGTGGCGGCCGCCGCCCACGTGACTCAGAGCGAGGTGTGGCTCCGCGAGGTCCGGCCGGCGCCGGAGGCCGTGGGCTGAGCACGGCCTCCGACGGCGGGGTCAGGACACCTCGACGTCCAGGTACGGCCGCTGCGCGGCGTCCCCCTCGCGCGACGTCACGAGTACCAGCGGCCCGTAGCTCGCCACGGCGCCGGTCAGCGCGAAGCCGGCGGGCGTGCCGTCGTCCTGCGCGGCGCGCACGGCGTCGGTCACGTCGATCTCGTACCAGCGCGGTGTGGCGTCCTGGACCGTGATCGTGCCGAGGCTCGGCGCGCGCGCCGGCATGGTGTTCCACGTCAGCGCGGCCTCGGTCCAGGTCGGGTCCGCCACGCGGTGCACGGCGACGGCGCCGGCCGCGCCCGCGCTGCTCAACCACCCGTACACGTGCAGCGTCGCGGCCGTCGCCTGCCGGCCGCCGACGGCGTCCAGCGGGAACGTGAGGTAGGAGACCCGCTCGAACCCGCTGGCGTTGTCCGGGTTGTTGCGGACCTCCAGGTTCCCCTTGCCGAACACCCCGTCCGGCGCGGCGTTGCGCACCACGGCGTCCGCGCCGGGCTCGATGTGGCCCGGGTCCTGCACGATCACTGTGGTGCGGGCGGTGCTCCAGCCCACGCCGGAGCGGACGACGGCGCCCACGGTCACCGAGCCGCCGGACACCCCGGTGACGGTGCCGTCCGCGGCGACCGTCGCCACGCCCGGGTTCGCGGAGAACCACCGCACCTCGGCGTCCGCCAGGTCGACCGCGCCGCCGCCGGTGCCGGTCCCGGCGAGGCCCAGCGTCCGGTCCTCCCCCACCGACAGCGCCAGGACGGGAGCGGGCGTGAGCTCCAGCGCGCCCAGCCGGTCCTGCGGCACGGGCTGGTCGGCGCGAGCGGTCGCGCCCGAGGCGTAGGCGCGGATCTCGGTGATGCTGTTGAAGGCGCTCGCCGAGTTGCCGTGCCCCACCAGCCGCACGTACCGCGCCGTGCGCGCTGCGAAGCCGTGCACCTCCAGGTCGTCGGTGGTGCCGCTGGTCACCTCGCCCGCGAGCGCGGTCTGCCAGGTCGCGCCGTCGGTCGACGTCAGCACGTCGAAGGTCGAGGTGCGCGTGTGCCCGTTGTAGTAGGCCACGGAGAGCGCGCCGACAGTCGTCCCGGCGCCGAGGTCGAGCGTGACGTGCTGCCCGTCGCCCTCGGCGCTCCAGCGGGTGCCGAGGCTGCCGTCCACGACGGACGCCGCAGCGTTGCCGTCGTCGGCGCTGGCCCGGACGGACGCGACCGGGAGGGACCGGCCGAGCACACCCGGCTGGCGCACGTGCACCACGTAGGTGGGGCCTGCCTCGGTCCCGCGCCGGGTGGTGACCCGCACGACGCCGGGCAGCGTGCCGGACCGCTCGACCTTGGCCTGGACGCCGGGGGCGGCCGTCGCGGTGACCGCGGGCGGCCGCGTGGCCGCGGCCGCGGTGGTGACGTCGTAGCGGAACCGGCCGGCGTCGAACTCGGGCAGCGCGGCGCCGTCCACCCGGAGGCCGGTCAGCCACGCGGCGTCCGCTCCCCCGGCGGCCCAGCCGGCGATCGGGCCCACGGCGGTCGTGTCCGACGGCGGCTGCTGGCCGGAGTCCAGCGGCACAATGCGCACGGCCACGGTCGTGTCCGTGACGTCGGGGACCGAGATCAGCAGGCTCGTCACGCCGGTCATGGCCTTCTGGCCGCCCGGGTCCTGCACCCAGGGCAGCGGCGCGGCGCGGCCGGCGGTGATCCTGCCCTCGGGGGTCAGGAGCTGGAGCCACATCCGCTGCCCGCCGCGTTCGAGCAGGGCGCTGCGGCCGCCGTCGGCCACCGTGACCTGGGCGCGGGTGAGCAGGAACTGCCGGTAGTCGATCGGGTCGGCGGACTCCACCTCGTCCTGGACCAGCACCTGCCGCCGGTCGTCGTAGAGCATGACGCCGCGCTCGGCCCGCTCGACCCGGTCGCCGTACAGCCCGGTCAGGTCGGTCACCGAGTACCAGCGGCGCGCGTCGGCGGCGGTGCGCACCGGCGCCCCCGCGGTGAGGGCCGCGGACGGCACGGGCCCGTCGCCGAGCACCATGGTGTTCTGCCCCTCGGCGCGCGTAGCGAAGTAGTTCCAGCGCCCGCCCGAGTCGGTCTTCCAGGTGAAGTACTGGTCCTGGTAGGTGTCGGCGCCCAGCTCCTCGAACCAGCGGATCCCGTTCGCCTCGACCACCAGGTCGCCGGCGTCGAGGTTCATGTGCGCGTTCACCTGGTCGTACCCGGCGCGCAGGCCCTTGGTCGCGACGTAGACGGCGTAGGGGTCGTCCCAGGCGCTGCGCGCCGTCGCGATCTCGGTGTTGCCGAAGGTCGCGTCCGTCGCGGTCGGGTGCGGGGCGGTGTCCGCCGTCGCGGGGTCGTACCAGAGGATGTCGAGCGGGCTGGGCGACCGGTCGGCGCGCTCGGCCTGCCAGGCGGCGAGGTGGCCGGCGTCGTACCGGTCCGCGAGCCACATCATGAACGGCGAGTGCCATCCGCCGGTGACGCCGCCGAACAGGTCGGTGCCGCCGTCGCCGTAGTTGAAGGTGTGCCCGGTGGGGCTGGTCACGTGGATGCCGAAGTCGCCGGTGCCGGCGAGGCCCGGCAGCCCGGAGAGGCCGAAGTCCGTGCCGGTCGCGGTCGTCATCGCGGCGAGGTAGCTGACCAGGTAGTCCGTGCCGTACTGCCAGTAGGACGGGCTCTCGGCGTAGGCGCCGTCGGGCGCGTACTCGGAGATGCCGTACTGGATCGAGGTGATGCTGCGGGTCAGCACGGCGTCGGCGAGCTGCGGGGACTCGTCGCCGATGGCGAGGGCGCCCAGCGCCACGCTGTTGGTGATCAGGTTCCAGTTGTGGGTCTGCCCGACGAAGAAGTTCGACCCGGTGGTGTCGTAGTAGGGCAGCGCGACCTCCAGCGCCTTGTCCTCGATCGCCGCGCGCACCGTCGCGCGCTCCGCGGCGTCCATCGCGTCGTACATCCAGTCGTAGCCGACCGCGACGGCGCCGGTCATCTCGCCGACGTCGAGGAAGTGCGCCGGGCTCCAGTCCGGGTACGCACTGGCGGACAGGAGCTCCTCGATCCCCCGCTCCGCGTACCGCTCCTCGCCGGTGACCTGCCACAGGAACCCGAGCGTGAGCACGCGGCGCTTGACCTCGCGCACCGCGCTCAGGATGTTCGACCCGCCGGGGCGCGCGACCGGGGTGGTCGGCAGGATCGCGTCGCCCGTGGCGCGGGTCGCGGCGAACCAGCCGGCGACACGCTCGTCCTGCTCGACGCGCAGCCGGGCGGCGTCGAAGTCGGCCTCGTCGGCGAGCAGGCGCGGGTGGCCGTCGCGGAGCAGGGCGACGACGCTGTCCGGGGGTTCAATGGTGGGGGCCGCGATGGCGGCAGTTGCTGCTTCAGGTACAACGGTTGCACTCGCGGGTGCGGTCAGGAGGCCGAGGACGAGCGCGGCTGAGGCGACGAGCCCCGTACCGGTCAGAGCCCTGCGATGACGGTGTCTGCGGAGGTGCACGAGAGAACCCTTCGACGTTGAGGGGGTTGGCAGCACGCTGCGCGGCGGATGCGGGAAGCACGTCGCGACGCGCTAGAAGTAAAACGCTTGCACCCTGGGTCGTCAAGAGCCGGGCCGCGTAGACCGTGAGCCGTCAGGCCCGCGGTGCCACGACGCTCCCGCGCACCACGACGTGCGTCGCGAACATCTCCCGGTCCTCGCGCGCGTCCGGCGCGAGCAGCATGCGCACGGCGGTTCGGCCGAGCTCGGCCGAGGGGATGCGCACCGAGGTCAGGTCGAGGTCGGTGGCCACGGGCGAGTCGTCGAAGCCGACGAACGACATGTCGTCCGGCAGGCGGAGCCCCTGCTCGCGCAGGTACTGCATGGCGCCGGCCGCGACCTGGTCGGTGTGCGCGAGCACGGCGGTGAAGGCCGAGCGGTCGAGCCGGCTCATGACGGCGCGCCCGGTGGCGCGGTCCCACGCCGGCCCCACCTCCAGCGCGGGGTCGACCGGCACGCCGAGGTCGGCCAGCGCCTTGCGGTAGCCCGCCCGGCGCTCCTTGCTGATGGTGCTGGCCGGCGGGCCACCCAGCAGCAGGATGCGCCGGTGCCCGCGGGAGACCAGGTGGCTCGTGGCCGCGTAGGCGCCGCCGGTGTTGTCGTACTGCACCACCGAGTGGGCGTCCGCGCCCTCGACCGGCGGCCGGGCGCAGAGCACGAGACGGGTGCGGGACCGGTCCAGCGAGGCGATGTAGCTGGTCATCGCCGCGCGGTACGCCTCGGTCTCCTCCACCGCACCGACCACGATGACGCCGCGCACGTGCTGGCCGTGCATCTGGCGCAGCACCTCGATCTCCTTGCCGGGCTCGTTGCCCGTGGTCCCGATGAGGCACAGCATCCCGGCGTCCTCCACCGCCGTCGCGATGGCCTGCACGAGGGCCAGCAGGAACCCGTCGTCGAGCTGGCGCACCACGATCCCGACGGTGTTGCTCTCGGTGCCGGTCAGGGCGCGGGCGTGCGGGTTGGGCGAGTAGTTCAGCTCCTGGACGGCGCGCATCACCTTGCCGCGGGTCTTGGGCGCGGGCGGGTAGTTGCCGTTGAGGATGCGCGAGACGGTCGAGACGGACACCCCGGCCCGCTCCGCGACGTCGCGGATGCTGGCGCGGGCGGTCGTCGTCGACTCCGGCTGGTCGGTGGTCACGCTCCCGATCGTAGCCCACGCCCGTTGCAAACGGTCTACCTCCGCCGATTCGGCAGGATCGCCACGTCATGAGCCCCGTACCTGCGGGTTCGCAGCCGGATGTTGACACCCAAAGGTAAACCGCTATAACTTCCGTTCGCACCGGCGTGCTCCCGGCGTCGGACGACCATCAAAGGAGAAGGTTGTGTCCTCACCACGAACTTCCGCGGCCCCGCTACGCCGCCGGACGGCCCCCGTCGCCGCGGTGGCGGTCGCCACGACGCTGCTCGCCGCGTGCGCGGGCCAGACCGGCGGCGCGGAGGCGGAGCAGGATCTTGACGTCCCGCACGGCACCATCACCCACCTGACGCATCTGGAGCCTGCACGGTTCGAGGCCTACGTGCAGGCTTTCGAGGAGAAGTACCCCGAGGTCGACGAGGTCCGGATCGAGCGGCTGACCGACTACGGCACCGAGATCAAGACGCGCATGTCCACCGAGGACTACGGCGACGTGCTGAACGTCCAGGGTGTCTCCCCCGACCAGCTCCCGGACTTCTTCGAGCCGCTCGGCGACTACGACGAGCTGTCGCAGGACTACCGCTGGCTGACCAAGACCTACGAGGGCACCACCTACGCCATCCCGGACCTCGGGAACGCGTGGGGCTTCCTCTACAACAAGCAGGTCTGGGCCGACGCCGGGATCGAGGACTGGCCCACCACCACCGACGAGTTCCTCGCGGACCTGCAGACGATCAAGGACAGCGCGCCGGACGTCACGCCGCTGGTGACCAACTACAAGGACGGCTGGATGCTCAGCCAGTGGGAGGGCTACCGCGGCCTGGTGTCGCTGAACCCGGACATCGTCTACGACATGAGCACCTGGGACGACCCGTGGGGCTCCGGGCACGACGACGAGATCGTCGACGGCCTGCTGTACGACCTGGCGGCCGAGGGCCTGATCGAGGCTGATCCCACCACCGCGACGTACGACGAGACGAAGATCAAGATCGGCTCGGGCGAGATCGCGACCATGCCGGTGGCGTCCTGGGCGATCACGCGGGCCGGCGGCGACATCGAGAAGGCCGGGCTGGACCCGTCGGTGCTCGGCTACATGCCGTTCCCCATCCAGCACGACGGCGAGTTCTGGACCACCACCGGACCCGACATCTCGCTCGGCATCAACGTGCACTCCGAGAACAAGGTGACGGCGCGCGCCTGGCTCGACTTCCTGGCCGACGAGTCGACGTACTCGGCCGACATGGGCGGCCTGTCCCCGCGCAAGGACGGTCCCGAGCCGGAGATCCTCGCCGACTTCCTCGCGGACGTGCAGATCTTCGAGCCGGCGCTGCCGCCGGCCGGGGAGGAGTCCCGGTTCAACGAGGTCAGCACCACGTCGGGCATCATCACTACCGACGGCCGCTACCGGCAGGAGCTCATCGATGCGGCCCGCACCGGCTCGAAGACCAAGGAGCAGGCGTTCGCCGAGCTGAACGAGGCCTGGGCGAAGGGCGTCGCGAGCGTCGGCTGACGCGATCGCGGACCATCATGAGCACCACTGCGACCCCCACGCGGGCCACGGACGCAGGGCAGCCCACCACGGGTGCCGCACGAGCAGCAGGCTCGGGCGGCACCCGGAAGGCGGGCTGGCGCCGGCGCCTGACGCCGTACGCCTTCCTGCTGATCCCCGTCGTCCTCCTGCTGGTCTTCACCTACTGGCCGGTTGTCAACATGTTCGCCTACTCGGTGACGGACTGGGACGGCCTGGACAAGGACCGGCAGTTCGTCGGGCTCGACAACTACGTCACCACGCTGACCGAGCCCGACAACCTCCAGGTCTTCCTGGTCTCGCTCTACTACTTCGCCGCCTCGCTCGTGCAGATGGCGCTGGCCCTGTACTTCGCCGTCATCCTCTCGTTCCGCACCCGGCTGAAGAACATGTGGAAGGGCATCTTGTTCTTCCCGTACCTGATCAACGGCGTCGCCATCGGCATGATCTTCCTGAACTTCCTCAAGCCCGACGGCGGGCTCGACAGCCTGCTCACGGCGGTCGGCTTCGAGTCGCTCATCCGGCAGTGGACCGGTGAGCCCGCGCTGGTCAACGTCACCCTCGCGAGCGTGGCCGTCTGGCGATACCTCGGGCTCAACTTCGTCATGTTCCTCGGCGCGATCCAGTCCATCCCGCCCCAGACCCTGGAGGCCGCGCAGCTCGACGGCGCGAACCGGTGGCAGGAGGTGCGGCACATCATCCTGCCGTCCATCCGACCCATCGTGGGCCTGCAGTTCGTGCTGGCGATCTCGGGGGCCCTCGCGATGTTCGAGGTGCCCTACGTCATGACCGCGGGCGGCAACGGGTCCGAGACCTTCGTCATCCGCACCATCTGGACCGCCTTCGAGCGCAACATGGTCGGGCTCGCCTCGGCGATGGCGGTCGTCATGCTCGTCGTCGTGCTGATCCTGACCTGGATCCAGCGCGCGATCGTCCCCCAGCGCGACGTGGAGATCTCATGAGGGCAAACCTGACGGGCACGCTCAAGTACGCCTCGCTCGTGGTCGCGGCCCTGTTCGCGCTGGTGCCGCTCGTGCTCGTGCTGTTCGGCGCGTTCAAGGACTACCAGGAGTACGTCTCGACGAGCCCACTGGACCCGCCAACAAACTGGCTCAACCTCGACAACTTCGTGGTCGCGTTCGTCGACGGCGGCATGGCGGTCGCCTTCGTCAACACCGTGGTCATCCTCGGGGTGTCGCTGGCGGGCTCGGTGCTCAGCTCGGCGTTCGCCGCCTACGCGATCGACCGGTTCCGGTTCGTGGGCCGCCGGCTGGTGCTGGGGCTGTTCCTGCTCGCCGCGCTGGTGCCGGAGGTGACCACGCAGGTGGCCACGTTCCAGCTCATCAAGGGCCTCGGCATCTACAACACCCAGTGGGCGCTGGTCGCGCTCTACACGGGCACGGGGATCATCTCGATCTACATCTTCCTGCAGTTCATGCGGGCACTGCCGACGTCGCTCGACGAGGCGGCCCGGATCGACGGCGCCGGCCAGGTGCGGATCTTCTTCCGGATCATCCTGCCGAACCTCAAGCCGGCCGTCGCGACCGTCGTGATCATCCGCGGCATCGCCATGTACAACGAGTTCTACCTGCCGTTCCTGTACCTCAGCGACACGAGCAAGCGGCCCATCTCCACCACCCTGTTCGCCTTCAAGGGCCAGTACGGCGCCCAGTGGGAGGTGATCAGCGCCGGGGTGCTCCTGACGATCGTCCCGATCCTGGTCCTCTTCCTGTTCATGCAGCGCTACGTCTACAACGGCTTCACCGCCGGCGCCGTCAAGTAGCAGCACCGGCCTTCCGACCGATTGGACACCATGGCCCAGTTCGACCTGCCCCTGGAACAGCTCCAGGCGTATCACCCCGACGTGCCCGAGCCGGCGGACCTCGACGCCTTCTGGGCCAAGACCCTGGCGGAGTCCCGGGCGGCGGCGCCCGGCCTGGCCCGGTTCGAGCCCGCCGACACGCTGCTGCGCGGCGTCCGGGTCGAGGACGTCACCTTCCCCGGCTTCGGCGGCCAACCCGTGCGTGCCTGGATGCTGACGCCGCGGCACGAGCCGCCGCGCGGCTGCGTGGTGCAGTACATGGGCTACAACTCGGGGCGCGGGTTCGCCGAGCAGTGGACGCTGCTGCCGAGCGCCGGGTACGCGCTGTTCGTCATGGACAACCGCGGGCAGGGCACCGGGGCGACGCCGGGCTGGACTCCCGACCCGTCCAGCGGCCCCGCCCAGGTCGCCGGCAAGGTGACGGCCGGCATCGACGACCCGCACGACTACTACTACCGGCGCCTGTTCACCGACGCCGTGCTCGCCGTCGACGCCGCGCGCAGCCACCCCGCCGTCGACCCCGCACGGGTGCTCGTGTCCGGCGGGAGCCAGGGCGGGGCGATCGCACTGGCCGCGGCGGGGCTCAGCGCCGGGCTCCTCGGAGCGACGGTCGACGTGCCGTTCCTCAGCCACGTCCGCCGCGCCGTGCGCATCACCGACGCCGCCCCGTACAGCGAGCTGGTGCGCTACCTCCAGATGCGCCGCGGGGCGGAGGAGGACGTGTTCCGCACGCTCGACTACTTCGACGGCGTCAACCTCGCCCGCCGGGCGCACGCCCCGGCGCTGTTCTCGGTGGCGCTCGGCGACGTCGTCTGCCCGCCGTCGACCGTGTATGCGGCCTTCAACGCATACGCCGGCGCCGACAAGTCGATCGAGGTCTACCCGTTCAACGGGCACGAGGGCGGGCAGTCCCATCACACCCGCCGTCAGCTCGCGTTCCTCGACACGGTGTTCGGGGCCCGCCAGGAGAGCGCGGTATGAGCGGGCACCGCCCCAGGGCCGCCCTCGTCATGGAGGAGGCCAGCCGGGACGCCGTCTACCCGCCCGCGCTGATCGCCCGCATCGACGCCGTCGCCGACCTGCGGCGCCCGTTCCTCACCGCCGAGGAGTTCCGCCGGGACGCCCGCGCCGCCGCCGAGACCGAGATCCTGCTGACGGGCTGGGGCGCTCCGGTGCTCGACGCCGCCGCCCTCGGGCGGGCGCCGCGGCTGCGCGCCGTCTTCCACGCCGCCGGCACGGTCAAGGGCTTCGTGCACGACGCGGTGTTCGACCGCGGCATCGCCGTGGTGAACGCGGCCGCCGCGAACGCCGAGCCGGTGGCGGAGTTCGCCGTCGCCCAGATCCTGCTGGCGGCCCGCGGGTTCTGGCACGCCCAGCGCGAGTACCGCGCCCAGCACCTGGCCACCACCAGCAGCTTCGCCCGCGGCACCCGCGACAGCACCGTGGGCCTGGTCGCGCTCGGCGAGATCGGCCGGCGCGTCGCCGAGCGGCTCCGCGCGCACCCGGTGCACGTGCTGGTCCACGACCCCGGGGTCGACGACGCCCGGCTCCGGGCTCTCGGCGCCGAGCCCGCGGGGCTGGACCGGCTCTTCCGCGAGTCCCAGGTCGTGAGCGTGCACGCCCCGCTGCTGGCCTCGACCCGGGGCCTGGTGACGGAGACCCTGCTGCGCTCGCTCCCGCGCGGCGCCGTGCTGGTCAACACCGCCCGCGGGGCCGTGGTCGACGAGGACGCCCTGATCGACGTGCTGACGGACCGCACCGACCTGACGGCGCTGCTCGACGTCACGCGGCACGAGCCGATCCGGCCCGGCTCCGCCCTGTGGGGGCTGCCGAACGTCGAGCTGTCCCCGCACATCGCGGGCGCCACGGGGGCCGACCGCGAGAGCCTCGGCGAGCTGGTGGTGGGCGAGCTGGAGCGGTACCTGGGCGGCGCGGAGCTGCGCCACCGCATCGAGCCCACGACGCTCGACCGGTCCGCCTAGCGGATCCCGCCGGCTACTTGGTCGAGGCGGGGTCCTCGTCGCCGATGTGTCCCGGGGCGTTGGCGGCCAGGACCCGCTGGACGAACGCGCAGTACTCCGCCATGTAGTGCCGCAGGAAGGTGGCCGTGGTCTCGTTGACCACGGTGCCGTCCGGGCCGAAGTCGGCGGCGTCGAAGGTGATGTACGCCTCGGGCGCGTTGAGCTGCGGCGCGTCGAGGAAGCTCAGCACGCTGCGCATCGACGACTGCATGACGGCCGTGCCGATGCCGCCGGGCGAGGCGCCGATGATGCCGGTGGGCTTGCGGGCGAAGGAGTTCTGGCCCCAGGGCCGCGAGCCCCAGTCGATCGCGTTCTTCAACGCGCCCGGGATCGAGCGGTTGTACTCCGGGGACACGAACAGCAGCCCGTCCGAGGACTCGATCGCGGCCTTGAACGCCCGGCCCTCCGGCGGGAAGTCGGCGTCGAAGTCCCAGCTGTACAGCGGCAGGTCGCCGATCGGGATCTCGGTGAACGCCAGGTCGTCGGGCGCCGAGGCGATCAGCGCCCGCGACAGCGTGCGGTTGATCGATCCCTTGGCGAGGCTGCCGACGAGGTAGCCGATCTGGTAGGTCATGACGCCTCCCTGCGTCAGTCGGTCGTCGACGCTCGCCGCCGGCGTGCCGGCACCCCTCCGGTGCCGCCACTGTCCACTGTGCGCTCGGACGCCCGGCGCCGCGAGTTCACCCGCCTGGCCGCCCGGGCGCCCAGCCGCCGACCCGCCTAGCCGTCGCCGTCGAACAGCCCGCCGTCGAGGAGCCAGTTGTACCGCAGCCGCAGGGCGCGCTCGGTGCTGGCCAGCAGGGTGGCCACCAGCACGGTGATGTTCAGCCAGGCCGGCAACCGGACCGGCGAGGTGAAGGTGGTGCCGAGCCGCTCGGCGACAGGCGGGATCTGGGAGATCTCCTCGACGATCTGCGGCACGCCGAGCACCAGCCCGATCACCAGGACGACGATGCTGACCAGCCCGATGGACCGGCCCGCCACGGGGTGCGCGTGCTCCAGGTGGGCGCGGAGGCCCTCGGCCGAGGCGGCGTCCGGGGCGAGCTGGCGCTCGTAGCCGTCGTCGGTCACGTAGTGGCAGCGGCGGAGGCCGAAGCCGCTGGTGACCACCTCGATGACGCCGCCGGTCACCGGGAAGCGGGCCGGCAGCTTCGACGTCGCCTGCAGCCGGCCGTCGAGGTAGAGCTTGGCCCAGACCGTGCCGTTGTCGTCGCCGCCGTGCCGGATGTCCACCGACCAGGTCTCGCGGCCCCCGGCGCCGGCCGTCAGGTCCAGGTGGAACAGCGAGCGCGTGAACGGCTGCCACCACCGGAACCGCTGGAGCGGGCTGCCGTCACCTGGCCGGACGCGCTTGTCGGCACGCCGGCGACTCCTGTCCGAGAACATGCCCGACACCGTAACAACGCGCCCGCGGGGCCGCACCGAAGGTCGCCGGCGCGGCCCCGCGGGGCGTCTGTGCCCTACCCGGCGAGCGCCGTCGCGGCCTCCGCGAACCAGCGGTCGACGGCCTCGTCGACGGTCAGCGTGCCGTAGGCGACCTCCAGGGCGGTGGTCGAGAAGGTGGTCTCCAGGTTGCTCAGCCCGGCCACGGGCGGCGGGGCCGAGCCCACGAGGTGCGGTTCGAGCTGCTTCTCGTAGTCCAGGATCTGCTGGTCGAGCTCGGTCAGCTCGACGCCCTCCAGGGTCGCGCTGGAGGCGGGCACGCCGCGGGACATGCCGAAGATCTCGCCGACCCGGGGGTCGTTCACCAGGAAGTCGACGAGCTTCGCGGCCTCGTCGGGGTGCTCGCTGTTGGCCGCGACCGAGAGCTGCAGGCCCGGCTTGAGGAACATGCCGCTGTTGTTCTCGAGGTCGTCCGCGGGCACGGGCAGCAGCGTCAGGTTCGGCTTCGCCTGCCCCTCGCTGAACCGGACCAGGAAGTTGTCCCAGCTGATCTCGGCGGCGGTCTCGCCCACGCCGATCGCGTCCGCGCCGGAGAGCTGCTCCTGCCGCTTGGCCGGCAGGAACCCCTCCTGCTCGTGGACCGCGGCGCTCCTGTCCCACCAGGTCGCCAGGTCGGCCTCGTCGAAGCCGAGCTGGTCGCCGTCCAGCAGCGACTTGCCGTTCTGCTGCAGCCAGATCTGGAACAGCCAGAAGAACTGGGTGTAGTCCACCGAGCCGTGGACGGCCGGGTCGTGCCCCGCACCGGCCGCCGAGATCTCGGCGAGCAGGGCGTCGTACTCGTCCCACGTCAGGCCGTCCTTCGGCACCGTGACGCCGAGCTCGTCGAGCAGGTCGGTGTTGACGAACGTGCCGAGCGTGCTCGCGCTGCTGGCCAGCCCGTAGGTCTGACCGTCCACCTGCCCCGAGGCCAGCAGCGGCTCGGAGATCGTGTCGACCGTGATCGTGTCGCCGAAGTACTCGTCCAGCGGGATCACGTGCCCGAACTCCGTGTACTCGGTGAGGTAGGCGAGGTCCATCTGCAGCACGTCGGGCAGGGTGCGGCTGGCCGCCTCGGTGTTGCGCGCGGTCCAGTAGTCGGCGAAGCCCGCGTAGTTGGTCCGGACCGTGATCCCGGGGTTCTCCTCCTCGAAGATCTCCAGCGCCTGCTCGTACCGTTCGGCCCGGCTGGCGTCACCCCACCAGGAGAACGTCAGCGCCACGTCCTGACCCGAGCCGTCCGCGCCGCCCGAGCCCGCGCCGCCGGACGCGCAGGCGGCCAGGGCGAGCACGGCAGCCGCGGCCACACCGGCCACGACGGCCTTCCGGCGGCCGCGGCCGTTCCCCGGGGCGCCACCCCTCGCGTGCAGATACATGTGAGCCTCCTTGCTCCTGGTCCTCGCAGGACGACGACGCCCTGACCCGGGCACAGCCTGCAACCCGGCGCCCGCACGACCGGGCGAACGGACAAAAGCGGTCACGACCGTGGCGCGGCGCCGCACGACGCCCGCACCGTCAGCCGGGGCAGCAGCTCGACGTGCCGCGGCGGGCGGTGCCCGGTGCCGTGGGCGATGCGGTCGGCCAGGAGCTGCAGCGCCTCCCGCCCGAGCTCGCGCCGGGGCGTCGTCACTGTGGTCAGGGGCACGGCCGCGAGCTCGGCGTTCTCGTCGTCGTAGGCCACCACCGCGAGGTCCTCCGGCACGCGCATCCCGCGGTCCAGGGCGGTCTCCACGAGGCGCGCGGCGTGGTCGTCGGTGTGCACCAGCACGGCGCGGGTGCCCGTGGCCACGCACCGGTCCAGCAGGTCGGCGAGCTCGCGGCGCAGCCGGGCGGGGTCGTCGTCCCCCTTGGACAGCGCGACGTCCGGTCCCGGCGCCAGGCCCATCCGGGACACGGCGGTGGCGTACCCGTCGCGGACGCGCGGCGCGGTGGGCGTCCGGTCGTAGACGCCGATCCCGACCCGCCGGTGCCCCAGCCGCACCAGGTGCTCGACGGCGAGCACCGCGCCGTGCGCGTGGTCGGTGCGGGCCACGTCGAGCTCGCTGAGGCTGGTCAGCGCGTCGATGCGGCGCTCGACCAGGACCAGGGGCACCGGGATGGCGCCGAGCCACGCGGCGAGGTCGTCGAGGCTGCGGTCCCGCGTCGTGGGTGCCAGGACCAGCCCCGTCGCGCCCAGCGCGAGGAGCCGCTCGACCTGCTGCTCCTCCAGCTCGGGCCGGTAGTGCGAGACGCCGAGGACGAGCCGCACGTGGAGCGCCGGCGCGAGCGCCTCCATGCCCCGGACCGTGTCCAGGAAGTGCGCGACGACGCTCGGCACCACCACGCCCACCAGCGCGCGGGCCGCCCGCGGGCCGCGCTCGGAGCCCAGGGCGATGGCTCCGCCGTGCACCCGTCCGAGCCGGCCCGCCGCCTCCAGCTCGCGGATGTCGCGCCGGATCGTGACCTCGGAGACGCCGAGCCGGGCGGCGGCCTCGGCAGACCGCACGCTCCCGCGCAGCTCCACCTCGCGCAGCAGGTACTCGTGCCGGCTCCTCGGCAGGTGCATGTCGCCTCCTCGTCCACCCCGACGTCCACCCTGACGCCCGCGACGACGTCGTCGTCGGCGCACACTGTAGCCACTGGGTGACCGAAATTGTCCGGTCGGACAAACCCCGACGGGACGGCGGCGAGACTGCCCGGGTGACCCCCTCGCCCACCTCCCCCGCGCCCGATCACGAGCCACGGCCCGGCCGCGCCCCGCGCTGGAGCCGCGACCGCTGGCTCGCCACCGCCGACACGCTCCTGCGGGCCACCGCGCCGTACGCCTCCCCCGGGCAGGCCCTGCTGGCGCTCCCCGGTCCGGTCAGCGCCTCGGGCGCCTGGAGCGACGGCCTGGAGGGGTTCGCCCGCACGTTCCTCCTGGCGGCGTTCCGCGTGCGGGGGCAGGACGGCGCCGACCCGGACGGCCTGCTCGGCCGCTACGCCGAGGGGCTGCGCCACGGCACCGACCCGACGAGCCCGGAGCGCTGGCCCCGGATCGACGAGCGTCGGCAGGCCGTCGTCGAGGCGGCGTCGATCGCCGTGGGGCTGGCCGAGACACGGCCGTGGCTGTGGGAGCGGCTGTCCGACGGCGTCCGCGGGCGCACCGTCGCCTGGCTCGCCGGTGTGGTCGGCACGAGCGGGTACCGCAACAACTGGCTCTGGTTCCAGAACGTGGTCGAGGCGTTCCTCGCGTCGGTGGGCGGGCCGTGGGACCAGGCGGACCTGGACCGCAACGAGGAGCTGGCCGAGGCGCTGTACGTGGGCGACGGCTGGTACTCCGACGGGCGGGGCCGCGACGGGCGGCGTCAGACGTTCGACTGGTACGCCGGGTGGGCCTGGCACCTGTACCCGGTGCTGCACGCGCGGATCGAGGGCCGTGGTCCGGCCCCGCGGCACGCCGAGCGGCTGCGCGCCTACCTGGAGCAGGCGCAGCACCTCGTCGGCTCCGGCGGGGCGCCGGTGCTGCAGGGCCGGTCGGTGACGTACCGGTTCGCGGTCCTCGCCCCGTTCTGGGCCGGGGCCCTGGCGGACGCGACGCCGCTGTCGCCGGGCGCGACCGGTGTGCTGACGTCGGCGGTGGCCGGGCACTTCCTGGACCGTGGTGCCGTGGACGAGCGGGGTCTGCTGCCGGTCGGCTGGCACGGCCGGTACGACCGGCTGCGCCAGCTCTACTCCGGCGGGGCGTCACCGTACTGGGCGAGCAAAGGGTTCGCGGGTCTGCTCCTGCCGCCGGACCACCCGGTGTGGACGGCGCCGGACGAGACACCGCCGGCGTGGCGGCAGGAGCAGGTCACGCTGCTGCGCGCGCCGGGGTGGCTGGTCGCGGGCACGCCGTCGGACGGGATCGTGCGGGTGCTCAACCACGGCTCGGACCGGCTGCTGGAGCCGGAGGCGCAGGCGCACGGCGACGACCCGTTCTACCGGCGGGTCGGGTACGCGAACGTCGTCTCGCCGCAGCTCTCGCCGCAGGACCTGGCGGAGCCGTCTGACTCGCACGTGGCGCTCCTGGACGGCGGGGGCCGGCCGTCGCACCGGGACGGGATCGAGCGGGTGCGCGCGGACGACCGGGTCGCCGTGTCGCGCTCGCGGGTGCGGTGGCTGGACGTGCCGGGCTCGGGTCCGGGCGGGGACCACGCCGGCTGGGCCACGGTGCGGCGCGGGCCTGTGGTGACCACGGCGAGCGTGGTGCGCGGTCCGCACGAGGTCCGCCTGGCGTGGTGGACGCCCGCCGTCGTCCCCGGGCCCGGCGCGCCGGCGGCGGGTGCGGACCTGGACGCGGACGTCGCCTGGCCCGCCGACCCGGGACCCTGGGCGTTCCAGGTGGGCGGCTGGCCGCTCGCCGCCGACCAGGACGGCGACCTGCGGACGGAGTCCGGGGACGGCTGGGTACGGGTGGCGCGGTCCAACGGGACGACGTCGGTGCTGCGCGGACTGCGCGGGCTGGACCTGGCCGGGGCGCACCGCCGCGCCGGCGCCGACCCGTTCGGCGCGGCCTCGATGGTCCCGTGGCTGCGCGGCAGCGGTCCCGCGGCGGCGGGCGACGTCGTGGCCGCCCTCGTCGTGCTCACGGGCGACGCCGGCTCGGTGGACCTGGACGCCGTCGGCTCCGTGGCGCTCGCGCCGGACGGGAGCGCCGTCGAGGTGCGCTGGCGCGACGGCGCCGTGGACACCGTGCCGCGCTGACCGCGGGAAACCTACTTGCTGTCCCGCTTGCCCTGCCGGCGCGCGCCCTGCGCCCGGGTCGAGGCGTCGCGCTTCTTGCCGCCCGTCGTCTTCTGGTGGCTCCGGGCCCGCCCGGGGCCGACCTTCTTGCCGCCCGGCCGGTCCTTCGGCCCCGGCCCGGACGACCTGCCCGCCGTGGCGCGTGCGAGCCGCTCGTCCTTGAGGGCCTCGGCCTGCACGTGCGCGACGTGCGCCAGCCGTTCGCTGACGATCGACAGCGCCTCCTCGAACGCGGCCGCCCGCCAGCGGGACTTGCCGCCCTTGGGCGCCGCCTTGCCGCGCGCGCCCACCTCCTTGACGTTCAGGGCCGCCTTGCGGCGGTAGTTCTTGACGTGCTTGTTGCGCGCCCGCCGCACGCGGCGGTGCAGGTCGAGCAGGCCGTCCTCGTCGAGCGCCTTTAACCTCTTGGGTTCGAGCTCACGCACCAGATCGAGCTCGTCGTCCTTGAGCACCCACAGGTAGTCGTCCATCGGTGACCGTCCTCCGCGCTGAGTTCTGGGCATCCCCACCTTCGCAGGTTTGCCGCGCGGCGGCGCGTCAGGTCTTCAGGATCTCCTCGTCGCTCTCCAGGACGATCGGCACGCCGGAGGTCTTCCAGCGCAGCGGGACCACCTCGACCGGGGTGTCGCACACGTTGAGGATCGCCCGCGGGGTCCGCCCGAGCCGGCCGGTGTGTCCCAGCCCCCGGTGGTGGCGCGCGACCATCAGCACGTCGGCGTCGGCCGCGGACTCGACGAGAACCTCGTCCGGGCGGCCCAGGAGCACCGACGTCTCGACGGACACGCCCGGGTAGACGACGGCCCAGTCGTGCACGACCGTCTCCAGCAGCCGGGTGGCGGCCGTGACCGACTCGCCGGCGTACGAGTCCGCGATGCCCAGGTCGGCGGCCAGGTCCGGGACCTCGACGGCATGCACGACCCGCACGATCGCGTGCCGGCAGGCCGCGACCGAGAGCGCACGGGTCAACAGCTCACCGGCGCTGGTGAACGTCTTGATCCCCACGACGATCCGGTTGTGCCCGCTGTCCCGCCACTGTGCGGGCACCACCGCCACGGGGACCGTGGCACGCGCCGCGACCTCGGCGGTCGTGGCCCGGGCGACCAGGCGCTCGGCGCCGTGGCGCGTCTCGCGGCCCAGCACGAGGAGGCCGCCGGAGGCCCCCGCGGCGACGAGCTGGGCGACACGCGGCCCGAGGGCGAGCACCGGCTCGATGTCCACCTCGGGGGCGACGGCGCGCGCCGCCTCCGCCTCCCGGGTCACCGTCCCGCGGCCCGCCCGTTCGAGGTAGGCGATGTCGCCCGCCTCGGCGGGCCAGAGCCCGCTCTCGGGCAGCGGCGCCGGGACCACGTGGACCATGCGCACCCCGCTGCGCCGGATCCGGGCCTCCGTGATCGCGTACCCGACGGCGCCCGCGCTGCGCTCGCTGCCGTCGACGGCGACGACGACCGGGGCGGCCCGCTGGTCGGCGGTCATGGTCACGCCTCGCCCAGCTGGCCCTGCGGGTACGGGCGGCGGTACAGGTGCGCGTGCGGTGACCGGACGAGCGGCCTCGTGGGCTTCTGCACGACCACGTCGGAGCCGAGGGCCTTGCCCCACCCGTAGGCACGGTCAAGCTCACCGTCCACGAGCGGCCCGGTGACGTCGGTGACCCGGAAGCTCATGGGCGAGGCGATCAGGGGGAAGCCCAGCCGGTCCAGCCGGCGGCTCGCCGCGCGCGCGGCGGACCCGGTCAGCCGCGAGGTCGCCCGCGTGTCGAACGCCGTCGCCACCGTCTTCGTCGTCACCCCGGGCAGCGCCCCGAGCCACTCGCGGATGCCGCGGTCGCCCGAGATGACGGACGTGGCCCGCCCCGCGGCGTCGCGCCGCGTGGACGGCCAGGACATGCTGAACGCATGGGTGGGCCCGCCCACGACCAGCATCGTGACGTCGGCCGGAACGGTGGCCGGTGCCGCGCTCACCTCGACGACGTCGGCGTGCATCGACGCCTCGATCCCGTCCGCGACCGACCGCGCGATCGCCTCGGTGTTGCCGAACATGGACTCATAGACCACCAGTGCGCGCATCGTGGCCACCTCCCGATTGGTTCTACCTCCACGCTTGTTCCCCGGCCGGTCGGGCGTCAGGGCCGTCCGGCCCACGTCCGCGGGACCTTTGGCCCGTGCCCCGCGACCACCCGCCCCGAAGACTGGGTCGATGGACGTCGTCGACTCGCGGGTGGAACGGATCCTGCGGGCCGCCGCCAGCGCCCCGAGCGTCCACAACACGCAGCCGTGGCGGGTGGAGGTCACGGGCCGCACCGTGGTTCTGCGGGCGGACCCGGCGCGGCAGCTGCGCCACTCGGACCCGTTGGGCCGGGAGATGCTGATCAGCTGCGGGGCCTTCCTGTTCAACGCGCGCACGGCGGCGCGCCGGGAGTCGCTGAGCGCCACCGTCCACGTGCTGCCCGCCCGCGACGACCCCCTGCTGGTGGCCACGATGCGGCTCGAACCGGGCCCGGTGCCCAACACCGACGAGCTGGAGCTGGCCGTGGCGATCGCGCGGCGCACGACGTCGCGGGTCCCGTTCGACGACCAGCCGCTGTTCACGGACGTGCTGCTGGCGATCGGGCAGGCGGCGCGGGACGAGGGCGCGGAGCTGCGCCCCGTCCAGCCGTCCGAGCCGGCGCGCGCGGAGGTGATGACGCTGGTCCGCCGGGCCGAGGCGCTCGCGGCGGAGGACCCGGCGACCCGGGGCGAGGAGCTGGCGTGGACCGCCACGGACGCGGACCGCGCCGACGGCATCCCCGCGGAGCTCCTGGGACCGGCGGCCGTCGACGACGGCGCGCCGGTCCGGCGGTTCCTCGCGAGCAGGGGCAGCGCCCAGTTCGAGCAGCACTCGACGATGGCCCTGCTCTCCACGCCCGGCGACAGCCCCCGGGACTGGGTCACCGCGGGTCAGGCGCTGGAGCACGTGCTGCTGGTCGCGATCACCTACTTCGTCCACGCGTCGTTCGCGACCACCGTGCTGGAGAACCCGACGACCCGCCACGACCTGCGCCGGGTGCTGTCGCTCGACCAGGCGCCGCAGATGCTGATGCGGCTCGGCTACAGCTCGCTGCCCCGGCACGCGCCGCGACGCACGGAGGAGGAGATCCTGCGCGAGGCCAGGCGGCAGGCTGCCCGGTAGCTGCAGCCCGGTAGATCAGGAGCGGATGAACTCCAGCAGGTCGGCGTTGATCACCTCGGCGTGCGTGGTCGGCATGCCGTGCGGGAAGCCCGGGTAGGTCTTCAGCGTGCCGTTCGGCAGCAGCTCGGCCGACATCGGGCCCGCGTTGGCGTACGGGACGATCTGGTCGTCGTCGCCGTGCATCACCAGCACCGGCACGGTGATCTTGCGCAGGTCCTCGGTGAAGTCGGTCTCCGAGAACGCCGCGATGCCGTCATAGTGCGCCTTGGCGCCGCCCTGCATGCCCTGGCGCCACCAGTTGCGCACCAGCGGCTCACGCGTCTCGACGCCGGGCCGGTTGAACCCGTAGAACGGGCCGGCGGGCAGCGCCGTGTAGAACTCCGACCGGCTCGCCGCGAGCTGCGCGCGCAGGTCGTCGAACACGCTCTTGGGCAGGCCGCCGGGGTTGGCGTCGGTCTGCACCATGAGCGGCGGCACGGCGGCGATGATCGCGGCCTTGGCCACGCGCGACTCGCCGTGCCGCGCGATGTAGTGGACCACCTCGCCGCCGCCGGTGGAGTGGCCCACGTGCACGGCGTCGTGCAGGTCGAGGTAGGCGGTCAGCGCGGCCAGGTCGTCCGCGTAGTGGTCCATGTCGTGGCCGTCCGCCACCTGCGTGGACCGGCCGTGCCCGCGGCGGTCGTGGGCGATGACCCGGTAGCCCTGGTGCAGGAAGAACAACAGCTGGGCGTCCCAGTCGTCGGCCGACAGGGGCCAGCCGTGGCTGAAGACGATGGGCTGCCCGGTCCCCCAGTCCTTGTAGAAGATCTCGACGCCGTCATCAGTGACAATCTTCGGCACGTTTCCGTCTCCGTTCGCCGTCCGGCGGGCCGCCTCGGCAAGGCGTGCCCCGCGAGGCCTCCGCCGGCCCCGCCTCAGCCAGCATCCGCCGACCGGGCCGCGCCCGCAGTCCAGGATCGGCCCCGCGGGTGACTTACCCGGGTGATAAACGCGTGGCCGCGGACCGGGCCGGCACTCCGGGCCGTCAGTCCTGGATGAGCGCGATGACGTTGCCCGCCGGGTCGGTGATCCAGCCGATCGTCGGCCCCTGGGTGGGATCGGTGCTGCGGGCCACACCGCGTTCGTCCTGGTCGAACCCGGGGTACCGCAGCAGGCTCACCCCGGCCGCCTCCAGCTCGGTGACCGCCTTGTCGATGTCCGGCACGACGAGGTTCAGCACGGTGTACGACGCCGGGGTGTGGTCCTTGCCCTTGGGGTAGACGAACACCGACGAGCCCTCGGTCAGCTCGATCTGGAGGCCGCCCATGTCGTTGGCCCGTGCGGGCAGGCCGAGGGTGTCGCGGTAGAAGCGGAGGGCGGCGTCGACGTCGTCCACCGAGAAGCCGCTGAAGCTGCGGAGCGTGGTGACCATGGTGAGTTCCTTTCGTGGGGTCGGTGCTACGTGACTGACGGCGGGGCGCGGCGGAACTCATCGGCGGTTGCGGGCCGGCGCCGTCGTCCCGGCAGTGGTTTCAGCAACTGCTAAATTCATGCCCGTGGACACGCAGCCCCTCTACGCGATCAAGGCGGAGCTCTTCAAGAGCCTGGCCCACCCGGTACGCATCCAGGTGCTGGAGGTGCTCGCGGCGGACCCCGACCTGACCGCGCCCGTCTCCCGCCTGCAGACCGTCACGAGGTCCGAGCCGTCCGCGCTCTCCCAGCACCTGGCCGTGCTCAAGCGCGCCGGGGTGGTCGAGGCGACCCGCTCGGGCAACGCCGTGCACTACCGGCTCACCGAGCCGCTGGTGGCCGAGCTCCTCGTGGTCGCGCGCGCGTTCCTGCTGCACCGGCTCGCCGGGCGGGACACCGACGCCGACCGTCTCGACGCCGCCCGCCGCCTGCCGGCACTGCCCGGCGCGAGCGCCCGCGCCGTGCTGGAGGCGGCGCTGGCCCGGACCGGGCCGGACGACGCGGCGCCCGCCGGGGCGGCCCGGTGACCACCCTCCGCGACGCCCTGGCCACCCTCGACGTCCGCGACCTGCTCCCGCGGCGCGCCGACTACGACCTGCGGCCCCGGTCGCTCGGCGCCGACCTCCTGGCGGGCCTCACGGTGGGGGTCGTCGCGCTGCCGCTGGCGCTCGCGTTCGGCGTCAGCTCGGGCACGGGACCCGCTGCGGGCCTGGTGACCGCCGTGGTGGCGGGCGTCGTCGCGGCCGTCCTCGGCGGCTCCCGGTTCCAGGTCTCGGGGCCCACCGGCGCGATGGCCGTGGTGCTGGCCCCGGTAGTCGCCGAGCACGGGCTCGCCTCGGTCGCCCTGGTGACCGTGCTCGGCGGGGCGATCGTCCTGCTCGCGGGCGTGCTGCGGCTCGGCCGGCTCGTCACCTTCATCCCCTGGCCGGTGGTCGAGGGGTTCACCCTCGGGATCGCGGCGATCATCTTCCTCCAGCAGGTCCCCGCCGCCCTCGGGCAGGACGCCGGGGCCGGGGAGAACCCGCTGGTCGCCGCCCTCCACGCCGTCGGGGCGGCCGCCGCGGCACTCGGGCGGCTCGCGCTGGGCGCGAGCACGCTGTGGGCCCTCGCGACCGTCGTGCTGGTCGCGGCGCTCCTGGTGCTGCTGCCGCGCCTGCACGCCGCGATCCCCGCCTCGCTCGTCGCCGTCGCGCTCGCCACGGTGCTGGCCGAGGTCGCAGGAGCACCGCTGGCCCGCATCGGCGCCCTGCCCCACGCGCTCCCCGCCCCGGTGCTGCCCGGGTTCGGCGCCGCGGCGGTGGGCGACCTCCTGGGTGCGGCGGTCGCGGTCGCGGCCCTGGCCGCCATCGAGTCGCTCCTGTCCGCCCGGGTGGCGGCCACCATGGCCCCCGGTTCGGTCTACCACCCGGACCGCGAGCTCGTCGGGCAGGGCCTGGCGTCGCTGGCGTCAGGGCTGTTCGGCGGGATGCCCGCGACCGGCGCCATCGCGCGGACGGCAGTCAACGTCCGCTCCGGGGCGCGCACCCGCCTGGCCGCCGTCGTGCACGCGCTGGTGATCCTCGCCGTCATCTACCTGGCCACCGGACCCGTGAGCCGCATCCCGCTGGCCGCGCTCGCCGGCGTGCTCATGGTGACCGCCCTCCGGATGATCGGCACGGGCACCGTCCGCGCGGTGCTGGGCTCCACCCGGTCCGACGCCGCGACCTTCGTGGTCACGGCCGTGATCACCGTCGCGTTCGACCTGATCGAGGCCGTCCAGATCGGGCTGGTCGTGGCCGCGTTCTTCGCCCTGCGGCGGCTGGCCCGCGCCTCGACCGTGCACCGGGAGCCGCTGCCCGGTGCCGCGCACGAGGGCGACGAGCGCATCGCGCTGTTCCGCCTGGACGGTGCCATGTTCTTCGGGGCCGCCGACCGGATCCTCGGCGAGGTCACCGACGCCTCGGTCCGGGACGACGTGCTGGTGGTCGTCCTGCGCCTGTCCCAGCTCGACATGGTCGACGCCACCGGCGCGCGCGCCCTCGCCGACCTGGTCACCACCCTGGAGCAGCGCGGCGTCACGGTGCTGGTCAAGGGCGTGCAGAGCCGGCACCGCAGGCTCATGACCACCGTCGGCGTGCTGGACGGGCTCCGGCACGAGAACCACGTGTTCGCCACGCTGGACGCGGCCGTCGCCCATGCCCGCTCCCATGTCCGGAGGGCGGCGCAGGGAATTGACGTGCCGCAGCTCGACGGGAGGCGCTGAGCCGCGCACGGGTTCACCCGCCGAGCCCGCGGAACGGGGACGCAAGCCGTATCACGTCGTCTCCCCCGCGACTCCCTCCGGGTAGGCGGACGAGGAGGTGCGCCCGATGAGACACCAGACGACACGACGTGCCGTGTGGCGGCGGCTCGCACCGCTGGCCCTGCTCGCGGCGCTCGTGCTCCCGGCAGGAGCAGCCTGCACCTGGGGCGGCGACAACGGCGACGACACCGAGCAGACCGACACCACCGATGACGACGGCGGCGGTGGCGATGACGACGGAGGCGGTGGCGGTGGAGGAGGCGGTGGCGGAGGAGGCGGCGGAGGAGGCGGTGGTGGCGGCGGTGGCGGCGGAGGAGGTGCGCAACCCTCCCCGATCGTTCTCGGTAGCCCCTTGGACCAGGCCGGCGGCGGCCGGCTGGTGTTCGACATCGCCGATGAGGCAGCCGACACGATCGCAGATCAGTGCCCCGGCGGGGACCTGTGCGTCGAGATCACCTTCGATCCCGCCGTGCGCGACTGCAACTACTCCGGTTCCGACCCGGCGGAGGGTGACGTGATCGAGGTTGGCGCGACGCTGACGTTGTTCGGGGACCCCAACGAACCTGAGGGCTGCACTGACGGCGAGGGCGGCGAGAACGGCACCGACGTCGATCCGACCGAGGACACCACCGACGGCAGCACCGACGAGCCGACCGACACCGACGAGAGCCCCGCCGAGGGCAGCCAGGGGTAGCCAGGGATGAGCGGTCGGGAGAGAACCGTGCCCGACGAGGACGCGCCGGCTGACGTCGGCCGGGACATCGGCCGGATCGTGCGCGTCGCCACGGAGGTCATCGCGCCCGTCACCCTGGTCACCGCGCTGCTCTACTTCTTCGGCCGCAAGCAGATCACGTTCTTCTTCGAGTACTTCGGCGTGGACGTCTCGTCCCTGGGGCTGACCACGACCGACTACCTCTACCTCGCGCAGGACGGGCTCCTCATCCCGCTCGCGGTGGTGGCCACGGGCGTGCTCGTGGCGCTGTGGGTCAGGGGCGGGTCCCGCGCCGGGGGCGACCGGCCCGACGTCGACCGCTGGATCGTGCGGGTGGCGGGCCCGGTCGGGGCGGTCCTGGCCCTGTTCGGGCTCGTCCAGGCGTTCCGGCCCAGGACGGGGCTCGCCGACTGGGTGCCGTCGTGGGTGGCCCCCCTCTGCCTGGCCGGCGGGGTGCTGCTGCTCGGCCTGGCGGTGCGCCGCCGGCGCACGGTGCGACGCCGCGACGACAAGTCCTGGGTCCCGCCGTCGCAGACGGCGCGGCTCGCCGAGTGGGGCGCGATGTTCGCGCTGGTGGCGGTGGCGCTGTTCTGGGCGGTGGCGGACTACTCCGCGGCAGTCGGTCGTGAACGAGCCGAGCAGTTCGCGGATGGTTTGTCCAAGGACTCGTCCGTCGTGGTGCGCAGCACCGTGGACCTGCAGATCGTCGGGCCGGGCGTCACAGCGACGGCGTGCCCGTCGGGACCGGACGGGTTCCGCTACCGGTACGACGGCCTGGTCCTCATGGCCGCCTCCGGCGGCCAGTACGTGCTGATCCCGCGCGCCTGGTCGGCGGAGGACGCCGGCGTGGTCTCGGTGCCCGCCACGGACGACGTCCGGCTCGACCACCTGAGCCCGTCGCCCGACGGCGAGGCACGTCAGGGCCCCACGGCCGAGCCCGGCGGCGCCTGCTGACGTGCGCCGTCGCGCACGGAGATCGGGTAGCCTCCGTGCCGTGCGCGTGCTCTCGGTCCTCCGCTCGGCCCTTACCGGCCCTCGGCAGGGCATGGTCGGAGCACTGGCGATCCTCACCGTGATCGTCGGCGTGGTCACGATGCACTCGATGAGCGGCTCGCCGACCTCGCACGGGCACGCGGTGCCGCACGAGGACACCGCGGTCGTGTCGGAGCAGCTCGCGCAGACCGGCGTCGCGCAGACAGCAACGGCGCAGGCCGGCACCGGACCCGTCCTGGTCCAGGCCCCCGCGACGGACGACCACGCGCCCGGCGACGAGGGCTCCTGCTGCGACGGGTGCGGCGGGCACGACGCCGCGATGGCGATGTGCCTCATGATCCTCGTCGCGCTCCTCGCGCTGGTCGCGCCCGCACGGCGGCTGCTGTGGCGGGCCCCGCTCCAGCTCGTGGCGTCCCTCGCTCCGGCGTTCGCCGGCCTCCGCGTCGTCGCGGCGCCCTCCTTGCACGACCTCTGCATCTCCCGGACGTAGACCCGGGCCCGGCGCGCACCCGCGCCGACCCGAGAGCGTGACCGCGCCCCAGCGCCGTCGCGCCAGTGAGTGCTACCCCGAGACGAAACCAGAGGAAGACCCCATGAAGCGCACCCTTCTGCCCGCGATCGCCCTGTCCGCCGCCCTGGCCCTCACGGGCTGCTCTGGCTCCACGGAACCCGGAGCGGACACCGCGGCCGGCGAGCACGCCGGGCACAGTGACGCGGACGTGATGTTCGCGCAGATGATGATCCCGCACCACGAGCAGGCGATCGAGATGGCGGACGCCGTCCTGGCCCGGCCCGACGCCGACCCGCGGGTCGCCGAGCTGGCCGGCCAGGTCAAGGCGGCCCAGGCCCCCGAGATCGAGACGCTCACCGGCTGGCTCGACACCTGGGGCGCCGAGCCCACCGGCGACCACGGGGGCCACGCGGGGATGGACGGCATGATGTCCGACGAGGACCTCCAGGCGCTCGACGCCGCCACCGGCCCCGCCGCGGACCGGCTGTTCCTGGAGCAGATGATCGTGCACCACGAGGGCGCCGTCGAGATGGCGCAGGCCCAGGTCGAGGACGGTCAGGACGCGGGCGCGGTCGAGATGGCGCAGACCATCGTGGACACGCAGGCCGCCGAGATCGAGACGATGGAAGAGCTCCTCGCCTCGATGTGACCGCCGGGTGGTGCGCCGGCGCGTGCC
>NZ_JBHWLR010000002.1:41913-83311 GCF_042731755.1 Promicromonospora sp. NPDC059942 | reverse complement strand
GGAGGGGGGAGGGGGAGAGGGGGAGGGGGGGGGGCGGTGGGTGTGGGGGGGGGGGGGGGGGGGGGTGGTGGTTGGCCGTGCGCGCCCCACCACCCCCTCCCGAAGGAGCCTGCCCATGCGCAGCCTGCTCGCCGGAGCGCGCCCTCGCGCGGTCCGCACCGGGGCGGCGGCCACGCTGCTCGCCCTGCTCGCCTCGCTCGTCCTGACGCTCTGCTGCGCGCCGCCCGCCGCCGCGCACACCCGGCTCGACTCGTCGGTACCTGCCGCCGGGTCGACGGCGCAGGCCCCGGTCACCGAGGTCACGCTGCGGTTCACCCTGCCGGTGAGCCTGCTCGGCGACGGCGTGGTGATCGAGGGCCCGGACGGCGTCGTCCCCGCCGGCGTCGCCCCCGCCGAGGACGGCCTGGTGCTGGTCGCGACCCCGGCCGCGGCCCTGGCCCCCGGCCAATACACGGTGACCTGGACCGCCGCGGCCCAGGACGGCCACCCGCTGGAGGGGACCTTCGGCTTCACCGTGGCAGGCACGGCCGCGGACGGGGTCGCGAGCGAGGCACCGGACGACGACGCCGACGAACCGTCCGGCCACGACATGAGCGGCATGAGCGGCTCGAACCACGACATGGGCCACGACATGGGCCACGACCCGGCCGCGATGGGCACCCCGGCGACCGACGCCGCAGGAGCCGTCGCCCGGCTGGGCGGCGCCGCCGCGCTGTGGGGCTGCCTGGTCGCCGCCGGCGCCCTGGCGTTCGCCGGCCTCGTGCTGCGCGGGCGGGACGAGGCGGACGTGCCGGCCGTGCTCCGGCTGGTCCGCTGGTCGGGCGTGCTGCTGCTCGGCGGCCTCGCCGTGCGGGTCCTGGCGGGCGCGGTGCTCGTGGCGCACGGGGACCTCGCCGCCGCCGTCTCGCCGTCCGCGGTCGGCGACTCGCTCGGCGGGACGACACGCTGGGACGTCGGCCTCCAGGCCGTCGGCGCGGTCGCCGTGGCGGTGGGCGCCTGGCGCACGCTCCCGGGCGCGTGGCCCGCGGCGCTGGGGGCGGTGCTCGCCGGCGCCGGGCAGGTGCTCGGCGGCCACAGCAACACCGTGGAGCCCCGGTGGCTCGTGGTGACGGCGGACGTGGCGCACCTGGTGGCCGCCGCCGTCTGGGTGGGCGGCGTCGTCACGCTGACGCTCCTGCTCCGCGCCCGGCGCCGGGAGGGGCGCGACCTGGACGCCGCGCTGCTGGGGGCCCGCTTCTCCGTGGTCGCGGGGCTCTCCCTCGCGGTGGTCGGCGTCGCCGGGGTGCTGCTCGCGGTGGGGATCCTGGACCGCCCCGCGCAGCTCTGGGAGAGCACCTGGGGGCTGCTCCTGCTCGCCAAGGTCGCCGTGGTCGTGCTGGTCGCGGCGATCGGCACGCACAACCACCTCCGCGTCGTCCCGCGGCTCACGGCACGCCGCCGGGCGGTCGTCCGGCACGCCGGACGGTCACGCACCGCGGGCGAGGCGCTGCGCCGCAGCGCCCATCGCGAGACGGCGCTCATGGTCGCCGTCGTGCTGCTCACGGCGTGGCTCGTGGCGGCGTCCGTCCAGGCACCCGGGTGAGGTCGCTTCGGAGCGGTATCAACACGAAGGTCGTCGGCTCCGCACCTATGAGAGCTGTTGGCAGGGGGCAGCGGCAGAAGAGGCGATGGTGCCATGTCCACGAACATCCCCTGGACCGTCCGGCAGGGTCCGCGCGGGCCGGTGCCGGTGTACGTGCTGCAGTTCGACGCGCGGGGCACCCTGACCTCGCCCCGGTCCCTGGCCGCCCTGGTCGAGGACGCGCGCGACGCCACCGACCTCGTCGTCCTCTCGCACGGCTGGAACAACGACTGGCTGGCGGCGACCTCGCGCTACGACGACTTCTTCGACCACCTCGACACGGTGCTGCGGTCGCACCCGCCCGCCCCGGACCGGCCGTTCCGCCCCGTCTACGTGGGCGTGTTCTGGCCCAGCGCCGCGCTGGTCATGCCCTGGGAGCAGGGCCCCGACATCGCGGCCGGCGGCGACGGCCTGGCCGGCGAGCTCGCGGACGAGCTCGCCGTGCTGAGCACGGACCTCGGGCCGGAGCTGAGCGGCGAGCTGCACGCCCTGCTGGCCGACCCGGCGCTCGCCGACCCCGGGCTGGGCGCGGACCGGGCCGACCTGGCCGCGGAGATCCTCGCGCACCTGCCCGTCGCCGACCGGGACGAGACCGGCGCGGCGGGCGCCCGGACGGACGGGCCCGCGCTGCGGGCCGTCTGGGAGGACACGCTGGCGCGGATCGAGCCGGAGCCCGTGCGCCCCGGCGGCATCATCCCCGACGACGCCGGCGTCTCCGAGGAGCGCGACACTGCCGCTCCCCGGGTCGCCGGCTTCAACCCGCTGGAGCTGATCCGCTCCGGGATCCGCCTGGCCACGGTGCGCCAGATGAAGGACCGGGCCGGCCGCGTGGGCGGCACCGGCGTGGCCGCCGCCCTGCGCCGGCTGGCCGACGAGACGCCCGCGCGGATCCACCTCGTGGGCCACTCTTACGGCGGGCGGGTCGTGCTCTCCGCCGTGTGCAACGGACCCTGGACGGGCCGGCCCGTCGACTCGGTGCTGCTGCTGCAGCCCGCGCTGTCCGCCTGGGCGTTCGCGGACGACGTCGACGGCCGGCCCGGCGGGTACCGGCCGGCGTTCGACCGGGTGCGCAACCCGGTCATCACCACCCGGTCGGCGCACGACCTGCCGCTCACGCGCGTGTTCCACCTCGCGCTGCGGCGCCGGGCGGACCTCGGCGAGGCCGAGATCGCGGGCGGGCCGCCGTCGCGGTTCGCCGCGCTCGGCGGCTACGGCCCCCAGGGCGTGGGCGCCGAGGCGCTCCGGATCGACCGGATGCCCGACGTCGGCCAGCACTACCCGATCGGCGAGCACGCCGTCGACGGCCGGTACGAGGTGATCGGCGTGGACGGCACGTGGTGCATCCCGGGGCACGGCGCCGTCCAGTCCGACCAGACCGCCTGGGCGCTGCTGAGCCAGATGCGGGCCGCGGCGCACGCGGACGGGTGAGGGGCCGGCGATGGCGAGGACCCTGCGGTCGGAGATCGACCTGCCGACCCTGCGGATCAGCGTGGACCTGGCCACCTCGGAGGCCGTTTTCGCCGCGGTCCGGGGACGGCGCCGGCCCACCGAGGTGGCGCGCTGCCCGCTGGCGGACCTCGGCCTGCCGGCCAGTGCCGTGGAGCACGTGCGGGATGCCGACCTGACCGTCCCCGTGGCCGTCGTGACCCGGCTCGCGACCGCCGCCGAGGGGCTGGGCACGTCGCCGCTGCCCCCGCACAACGCCCTGTGGCTGGAGTTCCCCGTCCCGCGGGGCCTGGTGCACGTGCTGCCGTGGGAGCGGCTGCTGGCCGGGCTCAGCCGCCCCCTGTTCCGGCTGCCGTTCCACCCGGTGCGCCCGCAGAAGCCCGGGGTGCAGCTCGACGTCGCGATCTGCTCCAGCTCGCCCTTCCCGGCGGTCCGGTTCGACCCGGCAGAGGTGGTCGCGCAGCTCGCCCACCAGTACGTCGACACCCCGGGCCGGCACGTCACGGTGCACCTGTTCACCGACGCCGACCGGTACGCGGCGACGTGCGACGCCGTCCGCCCGATGCTGGGCCGCGGCGACGTCGTCGTGCACGTGCCGGCGGACCGGGACGCCGCGGCGCGGCGCACGGTCGCCCGCCCCGCCGACCCGCACGCGATCGCCAACCCCTGGCTCACCTGGATGCTGGACGCCGTCGAGGGCGGCCGGCTCGACGTCGTGCACTTCGTGGCGCACGGGCACCTGTCCGACGGGCGCGGGGCGCTGGTGCTGGCCGGGTCGCCGACGACGGACGAGGGCCCGGCGACGTTCGTCGAGGCCGTCGAGGTGATCGAGCTCCTCACCCGGGTCGGGGCCGTGGGCCTGGCCCTGTCCGACCCGCCCGGCAGCGACAGCGCCGCGGGGCTGCGCGACCTCGCCGACTACGTGGCCCAGTCCCGGCCGGGGGTCACGGCCGTGCACGACGTCGCGGCGGACCCGGGCGGCGTGCAGCTCGGCCGGAGCCTGCGCACGGCGCTGACGCCGTCCGGCCCGCTCGCGGCGCCGTTCCCGGCGATGAGCGCGTGGGTGCACCCGCTGTTCGTCGAGGTCACGCCCGACCCCGAGCCCGCCGGCGAGCCGCTGACCACGGACCTGCGCACGCTCACCGACGGGCTCATGCTCCGCAAGGACGGCCGGTCCGCGTTCCTGCACGAGGCCACGCGCAAGGCCGCGGTCGAGGTCGACGGCGACTCCTGGGTCGCCTCGGCGTCGCGCAGCATCGAGCAGCTGCAGATGAGCTGGCTCCCCTACACCGCCGACCTCCCGGTCGACCAGGCCGCGGTGGACGCGCTGAACAGCGTCTCCGCCCTGCTCGAACGGCACGTGCACCTCGCGTACCCCGAGGAGGCGGCTGCCCCGCCGCCCGCGGAGCCCGCACCACCTGAGGGAGGTGCCCCGTGAGCCGCGTCGTCTTCCAGCTCTCCGCCTTCGGCGAGGAGGGCGCGACCACGCCGCTCGTGCGGCTGGTCGAGCCCGTCGACGACCAGGCCCTCGACCGGACCTTCGACTGCCCGGCCGACGGCCCGGTCAGCGCCCAGGCGCTGGACGCCGACGTCAACGCCCGCGAGGGCGACCGGCTGTTCCAGGCGCTCGCCGCGCACGAGCAGCTCGGCGACCAGCTCGCCGTGGCCCTGCACAGCGCCGACCGCCGGTTTCCCGTCTACGCGGAGATCCTGCCGCGCAGCGGCGCGGACAGCCTGCCGTGGGAGGCCCTCCGGTTCCCCGGCGACGGGCCCTACCTGGCGCTGGAGGACAAGTACGCGCTGGCCCGCGTGGTGCGCACGACGGCGCCTCCGGTGCCCCTGTACCAGCTCGAACCGCCGCTGCGGATCATGGCCCTGCTGTCGTGCCTGGGCCTGGGCGCCGCGGCGGAGCTGCGCGAGCTGCGGGCCGCCGCCCTGGAGGCCGGGCCGGGCATGGCCCGCCTCCTGGTCGTCGTCAGCGAGGAGGAGCTGGCGACGAGCCTGCAGGCCGAGGTCGACGCCGGCACCGCCCCCGAGATCGCGGGCGTGCACCTGGTGCCGCCCGACCACCACGACCTGGTCACGCTGGTGGGCGAGTTCAAGCCCCACGTGCTGCACCTGTTCTGCCACGGCTCCACCGAGCCCGTGCCGCACGTGCGGCTCGCCCTCAAGCAGGACTGGGCCTCGCCGACCCCTGGGATCGGCCTGGCCCTGGAGAAGGAGCAGTTCGCGAAGTTCGTCTGGGACACGGACGGCGGCCCCTGGCTCGTCGTCCTCAACTGCTGCGAGGGCGCCGCCTCGTCGGGGGACGGGGCGACGTCCCTCGCTCGCGACCTCGTCACCAAGGGCGTAGCGCCCGCCGCCGTCGGGATGCGCGAGCCGATCCGGAGCGCCGTCGCCAGCACACTGACGCAGGGCCTGTACGGCGCCCTGCTGGGCGAGCTGACCACGCGGACCAAGGCGGGCGCCACGCTCTCGGCGCCGCTGGACTGGGCGGCCCTGACCGTGGCGGCCCGCAACCGGCTGGTCACGGAGCTGGGCGCCGGGCTGTCGCCCACACAGGCCCGGAACCAGGGCCGCGAGTGGACCCTGCCGGCGCTCTACCTGCGCTGGGAGGAGTTCCAGCTCCAGCTCACGCCCGCGCGGGACGACGGCGCGGCGCGCGTCGACCCGGAGCAGGCCCGGACCTGGCGCCTGGAGGTCGCGGCCCTGCAGAGCCTGCTCGCCGCGCTGCCGCCGGGCCAGGGCGCGGCGTTCCGCGCCGGCGCGACGGAGCGGATCGCCGAGCTCGCCGCGCTGCTCGGCGTCACGCCGGAGGCCCTGGCGGAGCCGTCGTGAGCATCCCTCCCGGCGCCACCCCGGCCGTCGATCCCGGCTACGAGATCACCAGCGACGCGTGGTCGGGCACGGCGCCGGTCGCGGGGCGGTTCGCCCAGGACGTGCGGCCCTGGCTCACCCAGGAGTTCACGGTCGCCGAGCGGACGGCGCGGCCGGCCCCGGCCGACCCGTGGGACTGGCGGCACCCCGACGTCGGCTGGGGGCTGGTGGCCCGCGAGCCGGACGGTGCCACCCGGGACGACCTCGTGGCGATGACCGACCTGCCCGCGGACATCCGGCGGCTGGTCGCGGCGCGCTCCGGCCGGGTGTTCCGCTACCGCCCCGCGGGCGGCTACGCGCTGTGGACCCTGACCGACTACGCCGGCGACGCACAGCCCTTCGTCCCGGCCGCCCCGGCCGGCGCCGACGCCGGCGAGCTGCCGGCCTTCCTGCTCATCTACGGCAGCCCCGAGCAGGTCCCGTGGCGGGTGCAGTACATCCTCAACCCGGTGCGGCACGTGGGCCGGCTCGACCTGACGGGCCCCGCCCTGACGCGCTACGTCGACGCCCTGCTCGGCGAGTGGCGGGACTCGGCGGCCCAGTGGTCCCGGCCCGTCGTCTGGGCGGTGGACCACCGGATGGGTGAGATCACCACCCTCATGCGCGACGTCGTCGCGGAACCGCTGAGCGGCGACCTGAACGCGGACGCCGAGCTCACGCCGACGTTCGTCGACGGCCGCTCGGTGCCCGCCACCGTCGCCGCGCTGACCGCGGCGCTGACGACCGCCCGGCCCGCCGTCGTCGTCACCACGAGCCACGGCCAGACCGGGCCGCTGGCCGACCCGGCGCGCCTGCGCGCCGACCTCGGCAAGCTCGTGGACCACGACCACGCGCCGCTCGACCCCGAGACCCTGCTGCGCTCCTGGCAGCCCGACGGCGCCATCTGGTTCGCCCAGGCCTGCTGCTCCGCCGGGGCGGACAGCCCGTCGGCCTACGCCGGGCTGTTCGACGGCGACCTGGCCCGGACGTTCGACGGCGTCGCCGCGCTGGGCGCCCTGACCTCGCCGCTCCCCCGGGCGCTGCTCGGCGCGAAGAAGCCGCTGCGCGCGTTCATCGGGCACGTCGAGCCCACGTTCAACTGGACGCTGAGCTTCCCGCCGAACGCGCAGCCGCTGACCGCGCAGCTGCGCGAGGCCCTGTACGCGCGGCTGTTCCTCGGCAAGCCGGTGGGGTACGCCATGGAGCCGTACTACCGGCCCATCGGCGCGCTGCTCCAGGGCTACCAGCTCGCCGAGAAGGAGTTCCAGACCGCCTTCGGGGCGAAGGCGAAGCCCAGCCTCGACCTGCTGGTCTACAGCCGCGTGACGGCCCACGACCGCGCCAGCACCGTCATCCTGGGCGATCCCACCGTCGCGATCCCCCTGCCGCCGGCCGCTCGGGCACCACAGGCTCAGGCACCACAGGCTCAGGCCAGGAACTCCAGCCAGAGCGGGTAGTGGTCGCTCAGGCGCCACGAGACCTGGCCCTTGGTCAGGCCCTGCAGCGCGTGCGGGAGGAAGTCGAAGCTGCCGCCGTGCCCCGTGTACGTCAGGCCGTCCAGGAGCGACGGCGCGCCGGGCCCTGCGGGGTCGCTGAACCAGGCGATCTGGTCGTACTGGTGATGGTCCTTGTCGTCGTCGAAGATCGTGCGCGGCACCGTGCCGAGCTCCGCGGGCGGCCACAGCCCCGTCGAGACGAACGCCGCGAAGAGCGGGTCGTCGAGCCGGTCGAGGTTGAAGTCGCCCAGGACCAGCAGGTTGTGGTTCCAGTCGGCGGGCCGGTCGGCCCAGCCCCGCATCCACGTGGCGAACGCGGTCAGCTCGCTGATCCGGTCGGCGGGCTCCTTGCCCCACAGCACGTGCACGGTGGTCAGGATGAACTCGGTCGCGCCGCGCACGAAGCCCGCGGCGTACGGGGTGCGGGCGAACTGGTCGACGTCGTCGTTGCGCGCCTCCTTCGGCAGGACCAGCTCCCCGACCAGGCCCGAGGCCTGGACCCGCTCGGAGTCGTAGACGTAGGCGAGGCGCTCGCCGTTGCCGGGGCCACCCTCGGTGACGTCGGAGGCGATGACCTGATAGCGCGGGCCCAGCAGGCTCAGGAGCGCGAACAGCGCCGTCGTGTCCCGCCGGGTCTCCTGGACGGCCGTCACGTCGAACCGCTGGACCACCTCGGCGATGCAGGCCAGCGCGTGCCAGTCGCGCTTCGGGCTGTCGTCCGGCGCGGACTGCCACTTGTGCGTGAGGTCGCCGAAGGCGCGAAGGTTCCACGTGCCGATCAGCAGGTTCTTGGTCGTCTTGGCCGGGATCTGGGCCGCGAGCGCGGCGCGCATCCGGTCGACGTCGCCGGTGACCGCTCCGGGGACCGGCCCGGGCGGCGGGGCGATGGTCGTGGTCATGGCACATCACCTGCATGCGGAGGGATCGGGAGGTACCGCTACCTGCCAAGAGGGCGCCGCGCCGGGGGCTGATACCGCCGGACCCGGATGAAACAGGTGATATCACAGTTAAATTTCGATGCTTCAGCATCCAGGACGAGACTGCTGCCAGCCGGTAGAAACCGGGCAACGTGTGCGCAGGGGGCAGGTTCACGTGACGTCCATCAGTGCTGTGCGGTTCGACCAGACTGTGCGGTTCGACCAGCAGGAGTGCCGGTCCACCCGCGCCGCGATCCCTGGTTATCTCGACCGACGCCTCGAGCCGCGCAGCCTGCGCCGCTTCGAGACCCACATCGACCGGTGCCCCGGCTGCATCCGCGCGTTCATCGACGTGCGCCAGGTGGCCTGGGCGCGGCGCAACGCGGACGCGCGGCGGCTCGACCGGGTCGGCTGATCGGGCCGGCCGACCGGGTCAGCTGACGGGCGACGCGGCGGCGCGTGCCGCGCGCCCGGCGAGCTCCGCGAACGCGTCGCCCAGGGCCGGCGGCCCGATCACCTCGACCTCCGCGTCGAACCGCGCCAGCCCGGCGGCCAGCGCCGCCCAGGACCACGACCCGGTGCGCAGCCTGGTCCGGTCCGGGCCGAGCGCCTCGACGAGCCCGTCCCCGGCGAACGGCGCCACGCGCGCGACCGGCAGGGCGAGCACCACCTCGCCGGTGCAGGGCCACTGGTCCGCGTCCCCGGCCTGGGCACCCTCTACGCCCTTGAAGCGGGCGGCCAGGAACGCGCCGACGTCGCCGCCGGGCACCTGGCGCGGCGTGAACCGCGGGCCGTTCGGCACCCGGGGCGCCATCCGGTCCACCCGGTAGGTGCGCCACTCCCCCGGTTCCGGGTCCCAGCCCACCAGGTACCACCGCCGCGACCGGACCACGAGGTGGTGCGGCTGCACGCGCCGCGCGGGTCGCGGCCCGGCGTCCGTCCGGCCCGGGGACGCGTAGTCGAACCGCACCTACTCGTGCGCCCGGAGGGCGGCGCTCAGGGCCAGCAGGACGTCGGTGTCGACCTGGTCGCCGCCCCCGGGCCGGGTGGTCTCGGCCGCCGTCAGCTCCAGGGCGTCCACCCGCTGCCGCAGCCGGGTGGGCAGCACCTGGCGCACCGTCGTCAGCGCCCGGGCGGCGGCCTCCTCGATGCCCGCGCCCGTCACCACCGCGAGCCGCAGCGCGACGGCGAGCGCGACCGCCTGCTCGTCGTCGAACAGCAGGGGCGGCAGGTCGCTGCCCGCCTCCAGGCGGTAGCCGCCGTCCGGCCCCCGGGCCGTCCGCACCGGGTAGCCGAGCTCCCGCAGCCGGTCGACGTCGCGCCGCACCGTGCGGTCGCTGACGCCGAGCCGGCGCGCGAGCTGCCCGGCCGGCCAGTCGCGGCGCACCTGGAGCAGCGACAGCAGGGACAGCAGACGGGCGGAGGTCATGGTCGAGGCGGCGGTGGGCATGTCCCCGACGATGCCAGGAGTACCGGACGATCCCTGTCCGGTACGGCTGACAGGTTGGTGTTCGTCGCCGGAAGCCCCCGGCGGCGCACCCATCCCGTGAGGACAAGCACCATGTCGATCAGCACCGTTGCCCACCTGAACTTCCACGGCCAGGCCCGCGCGGCCCTGGAGCTCTACCACTCCGTGTTCGGCGGGCAGCTCCTCGTCACCACCTACGGCGACCTGGGGATGCCCGCCGGCCTGCCCGACGCCGGCAAGGTCGTGTTCGGCCAGGTCGTCGCGGACAACGGCTTCCGGGTCATGGCCTACGACGTCCCGGGCACTCCGACAACCTCGGAGGCGCCGGCCGCCCCGGCCGTGCCCGCCCGCGCCACCCGCCGCGAGAACGGCACCACGATCACGTCCGAGCCCTTCTTCCTCTCCGTGCGCGGCGAGAGCGTCGAGGAGGTGGCCGCGCTGTGGGCAGGGCTGGCGGACGGCGCCACGATCGTCGAGCCCTACGCCCCCGCGCAGTGGGCGCCCGCCTTCGGCATGCTCACCGACCGCTTCGGCGTCACCTGGGTGCTCGACGTCGCCAACTCCATCGAGGGGTCTTTCAGGTGAACATCAGATGAACGATGAAGGAACAGTGCCTTGATATCAGTGGAAAACACAGATCACCCCAAGGTTCGCCTCGCAAAATCAGGGCCGTGACCGAAACGCTCCTGCTCGCGCTCGTCGTCGTGACCGCGCTCGCCTTCGACTTCACGAACGGATTCCACGACACAGGGAACGCGATGGCCACCTCCATCGCCACCCGTGCCCTCAAGCCCAAGACAGCCGTCGCGCTGTCCGCCGTCCTCAACCTCGTCGGTGCGTTTCTCTCGCTCGCCGTCGCCGCGACCATCGCGAAGGGCATCGTCGACGCCGGTGTCATCACCCTGCCCGTCGTGCTCGCCGGCCTGGTCGGCGGCATCGTCTGGAACCTGCTGACCTGGTTGCTCGGCATCCCGTCCAGCTCGTCGCACGCGCTCGTCGGCGGCATGGTCGGCGCCGTGCTGGCCGCCGTCGGCACCTCGGGCGTGCTGTGGACCGGCGTGGTGTCCAAGGTGCTGGTGCCGGCCCTGCTCGCCCCGCTCATCGCGATCGCCGTGGCCGGGCTCGGCACCTGGTGCGTCGCCAAGCTGACCCGCGGGGTGCCGCAGGACCTGACCAACCGCGGCTTCCGCTGGGGTCAGATCGGCTCCGCCTCGCTCGTCTCGCTGGCGCACGGCACCAACGACGCGCAGAAGTCGATGGGCATCATCCTGCTCGCCCTCATCGCGGGCGGCGCCGTGCCCGCCGACTCGAACGTGCCGCTCTGGGTGATCCTGAGCTGCGCGGTCGCCATGGCGCTCGGCACCTACCTGGGCGGCTGGCGGGTCATCCGCACGCTCGGCAAGGGGCTCGTCGAGATCGACACCCGGCAGGGCATGGCCGCCGAGACGTCGTCGGCCGCCGTCATCCTGCTCTCCAGCCACTTCGGCTTCTCGCTGTCCACGACGCACGTCGCCACCGGCTCGGTGCTCGGCTCCGGCGTCGGCATGCCGGGCGCGAAGGTGCGCTGGAGCGTGGCCGGCCGGATGTTCGTCGCCTGGGGCCTCACCCTCCCGGCGGCGGGCCTCGTGGGCGCGCTGTGCCAGTGGCTCGAGTCCACGATCGGCGGGACCCCCGGCATCATCGCCGTCTTCGCCGTGCTGGTGATCTCGTCCGGGGCAATCTGGCTGGTCTCGCGCCGCAAGCCGGTGGACCACACCAACGTGAACGAGGAGTGGGACGAGGAGCGGGGCGCGGGCATCGAGCCCGTCGCCGCCACCACCGGCGAGGCGGGCGGCGAGCGCGTCGGCCCCGTGCCGGCCCTCGCGACGGCGTCGTCCGTCGGCCCGGCCATCGAGTCCGTGGGGACGATCAGCACCCCGGGTGCCGACACCCCGTCGAAGGGAGACAGCTGATGAGCGAGTTCATCGAGTGGGGCGCGCTGGGCCAGGTCCTCGTGGCCGGCGTGCTGGTGGGCGCGGGCATCCCCGCGCTGTTCGCGCTGGGGCTGCGCCTGCTGGCGGGCCCGGCCAAGGACCGCGAGGAGGCCGCGGCCCGTGCGGCGGCCCGCCGGACGTCGCAGGACGACGCCGTCGCCGTCGCGATCCCGCGCCCCGGCCCCGCGCGGCTGGCCGGAGCCGTCCTCTGCCTGGCCCTCGTCGTCGCGGCGGTCGGCACGGGCCTGTTCGTCGTGGTCTCCGGCGGGCACTAGGACGTTCGCGGCCGGGGCGGCGTGCGGAGGGCCGTCCGCGGCGGGAGCTCCCGGACCAGGAGGCTGTGCGCGAGCCCGAGGCTGCGCCGGAGGTGTTCGGTCCACTCCGCCGCGGGTGCCCGCCGGGCCGACCACAGGGCGTGCCGCACGATGCTCGCGGCGAGCGCCGAGGTCATATGGGCGCGCTCGGCGATCTCGGTCGTGGTCAGGCGGGGGTCCCGGCGCAGCCGGCGCTCGACGGCGTCGTGCTGCCACGAGCCGGACGCCTCGGACCGGTCCAGCTCCCGCGCGCGGAGCGCCGGGTTGCCGTCGATCAGCTCGAACCGGCGCCGAAAGAGCTCCAGGTTGCCCACGGCGTCCAGCGCGCCCGTCACCAGGAGGGTGAGCAGGTCGCCGAGCAGCGGCCCGTCGCCGTCGACGAACGCCTGGACCGCCTGGGGCGTGGGGTGGGGCGGGCGCCCCAGGATGGCGGCGTCCTTGCTGCCGAAGTAGTTGAAGAACGTGCTCTGCGCGACGCCGGCTGCAGCGCAGATCTGCGCGACGGTCACGGACTCGTAGCCGTGCCGCAGGCACAGGTCGATGGCGATCTCCTCGACCCGGGCCCGGGCCGCGGCGCGCTTGCGCTCCCGCAGCCCGGGCACCCGGTGCTCGGTCACCCGTTCCCTGCGGCCGAGCCGTCGGCCGGAGCCGCCGCGTCAGCGGTCTCGGCGTCGTCCGTGGCCACGAGCACGCCCCGCACGGTCTCGGCGTCGGCGTCGATCGTCGCCTGGTCGACGCCGTCCGTGGCCGGGACGCGCGCCGCGACGTCGGCGACGAGCTCGGCGGCCTTGCCGCTGTCGATCCACTCGGTCGTCAGGTCGCCGACGGCCTGGTCGATCAGGGCGGCGAAGTCGGCGTTCTCCTCGAACCGGGTCACCAGGGCGTTCTCGCCCATCATGCCCCCGCCCATCCCGCCGCCCGGGCCCCCGCCGTCGCCCCCGGGCTCGAAGCCCTCGGGCGGCTCCATCCCCTCGGGCGGTTCGAAGCCCTCCGGCAGCTCCATGCCTTCCGGAAGTTCCATGCCTTCCGGGAGCTGCATACCCTCGGGCATCCCACCTCCACCGGCCCCCTCGGCGGCGTCCCCACCGGGGCCCGCGGCACCGCCGCCCATGCCGCCCGGCATCGACATGCCGCCCAGCGCGAGGTTGAGGTCCCACGACACGACGCTGATCAGCTTCGTGTCGAGGTCGTAGTAGAGGTAGGCGTTCCGGCCGGGGCCGGACATCGTGTCGAAGTTGCCGAGCACGTCCTGGGTGCCCAGGTACGTCGCGAACGACTCGACGTCGAGCCACTGGTCCAGGTCCTCGGCGAACTCCTCGTCGGAGGCGCCGTCGAGCCACTCGAGGAACGACACGAGCGGCTGCAGGTCCTGGCTGCCGTTGAGGTTGACCTGCTTGAAGTCGTCCGTGTACTCGGTCTGGTCGTCGCCCTGGTAGGTGAACGAGCTCGTGGACAGCAGCTTGTAGAGCACCCCGTCGCCGTCGAGCTCGGCGGCGTACTGCGGATCGGGGTTCTCGACGACGAGGCGGGTCGTCGTCGGCCGGTCGTTCACGGCGTAGGTCGTGAACGACCAGTCCTGCGTCGGCTGGCCCGACTGTTCCGTGAGCTCCAGCGCGACGGCCTCGTTGAGCGACGACGCGCTCGCCGCGCTCGCCGGGCGGATCGAGAGCTCGGTCATGCCCTGGTAGGCCCGGCCGGGCTGGTTCTCGTCGAAGCTGACCAGCAGCGGCAGGTTCTCCGGCTCCTCCGTGGTGAGCGAGGAGCCCAGCCCGGCGAAGCCACCGGCGGCACCACCGGCGCCGCCGGCTTCTCCCTCGCCGCCAGGCATCTGCCCGCCCTCGGGCATCTGGCCCCCGCCCGGCATCTGGCCGCCCTCCGGCATCTCGCCGCCACCAGGCATCTCCGGCATCTCGCCGCCCATGCCCCCGCCGATCCCGCCCGGGGCGCGCTCGCCCTGGGTCTCGGACCCCGCACGGTCGTCGACCAGCGACGACAGCGTCGAGTTGCCCTTGAGCCGCACCGCCACGGAGTCGATGGTGGTGCCGTCGACCGTGAGGTCGGCCGTCATCCACTCCTTCTCCCCCTCGGCGAAGTACGTGTCGAGCATCCGGTCGTAGTCGTCCTGGGAGTAGGACAGCGAGATCTCGTGGTCCGCGGCGTCGTCGAACAGGTCGACCGTGCCCTCGATGTCCTGGGTGATGCGCTCCTCGTCGGTGACGGCGGCCGAGCTCGTCGAGTACGGCCGGACCGTCACGTCGCCGAAGACGGTCAGGGCGACCACGACCCCTGCGAGGCCGGCGGTCAGTGGGATCCAGTGCTGGCGCAGCCGCACCGGGAGGCGTTTGCGCAGGTCTGCCAGGGTCATGGTCACCCTCCTCACATGTCGGACTGGTCGTAGCCGGTCAGGACGGTGACCTTCTGGCCGGAGTTGATCTCGCCGAGCGCCTCGATGATCTCGGCCGTGGTGACCCCCGGCTTCAGGCGCACGGAGTAGAACAGCTCGGTGAGCGCCCCGCCGCGCACGGTCTCCACGCTGACGAGCTCGAACTCGCGCGTCATGCGGACCAGCACGTCGGCGACGTCCTGCTGGTACCGGGACTCCGGCGGCACCTGGACCTTGACCACCTGGCGCTGGATGTCGAGCTTGAACCAGTCGAACCGCTGCATGAGGAAGACGACCAGCAGGATGACCACGGTCGCGGCGGCCGCCAGCAGGTAGAACCGGGTGCCGACCGCCATGCCGATCGCCATCACCAGGAAGATGAACCCGACGTCGCGGGTCTCCTTGATCGCGTTGCGGAACCGGATCACCGACAGCGCGCCGACCAGGGCGAAGGCGCGGGCGATGTTCGAGCCGACCACGAGCATGATCACGGCGACGACCATGCCGATGATGACGAGCGTCTGGACGTAGGACTGGCTGTAGGAGATGTTGCGGTGCGTCCGCTTGTACACCCAGCCGATGGCGGCGGACAGGACGAACGACAGCACCAGCGTCATCGTCACGTCGAAGACGGAGAAGGTTCCGCTGAGGTCTTGGAGATTCATCGGGCGAGAACACTCTTTCGGGTCGTGGCGTCGTCGACGCCGGTGGGGGTGGTCGGGTCGCGCAGGATCGCGTCGACCTCGTCGGGGGCGTGCATCGTCGAGCGGGGCGCGAGCCCGAACGCCTGCACGCTCTGGCAGTACTTGGAGATCCGCACGACGTCGAGGCTCATGCGGGCCATCAGGTCGGTGACCCAGCCGGGCACGCGCTCGTTCGCCTTGACCTCCAGCACCGAGAGGCGCGGCGGCAGCGTGAGCCTGTTGACGCTCTCGGACGAGAGGTGGAAGTCGCGGTCGCGGCCGCGCAGCCGGTGGTCGAGCGTGACGCGCAGGCCGAGGTCGGCCTCGCGCCCCACCCACGCCTCGCGGTGGTAGCCGGTGGTCACGGTCGGGCGCAGGTCGAGCTCGCCCACGAGGGTGGACACCTCGTCCAGGAAGGCCCGCTCGCGGCTGCTGATCGCACCGGTGGGCTCGTAGCCCTCCGCCGAGCACAGTGCCAGCGCGTCGCGGTAGGGCAGCGACACGCGCCGCTTCTGGGTGACCCGGTTGACGCGCTGCTTGATCTCCACGAAGACGTCCGACTCCGGGGTCAGGTCGTCAGCGGTGCCGTAGTGCCGCACGCGCAGCTTGCGCCGGAACTTCAGGCCCTCGATCTTCTCCCAGTAGAACTTCAGGTGCGCCGTGTCGTAGTAGACGCTCGTGATCGGGTAGCCCGCGTCGCCGGAGTAGGCGTCCACGTCCATGTGCCGCACCAGCTCGGCGCGCAGCTCGTCGGCCTGGTCCTGCGGCACGAGATACTTGATCTCGAACCGGTTGAAGGCGTGCAGCCGGCTGGCGGTCGCGGTGCGGGCCGAGCTCGCGGACTGAGGTCGCACGGGTCCGTTCCTCTCGTCGGCGGCCGGACGCCGACATGAACGGCGCCTGACCAGCGGATGAACACTGAGGAAACCGACCCTGCCGGGTGAATCTTTGTGTCCGCTGGAAACGTGGAGGCGAACGTGGATCGACTCCACGTTTCGCGGCGACCCGGCCGGACGCATAGCCAACGCACAGGTTCGGCCCAGGAACACCACGGGATCGCGGCGCACGCTGGTGCGATGACCTCCGCACCCGCCGGCACCTTCCAGCCCCGCCCCACCCGCGCGGACGGGTCGCCCGTCCGGGTCCTCGTGGTCGACGACGAGCCCAACCTCGCCGAGCTCCTCACGTCCGCGCTGCGCCTGGAGGGCATGGACGTCACCGCCGTCCTGGACGGCGCCTCGGCGCTCCGCGCGGTCCGCGAGTCCGCACCGGACATCGTGGTGCTCGACATCATGCTCCCCGACATGGACGGGCTCACCGTGCTGAGCCGGCTGCGCGAGCACGGCGAGCGCGTCCCCGTCCTGTTCCTCACGGCGCGCGACGCGGTCGAGGACCGGGTCAAGGGCCTGACCGCGGGCGGCGACGACTACGTGACCAAGCCGTTCAGCCTGGAGGAGGTCGTCGCCCGGCTGCGCGGGCTGCTGCGCCGGCAGGGCGCGACGGCGCAGAACGGGAACGGCGTGCTGGCCGTGGGCGACCTGGCGCTCGACGAGGACGCGCACGAGGTGTGGCGCGCCGGCGAGGAGATCCACCTGACGGCCACGGAGTTCGAGCTGCTGCGCTACCTCATGCGCAACGCGCGGCGCGTGCTGTCCAAGGCGCAGATCCTCGACCGGGTCTGGAACTACGACTTCGGCGGGCAGGCCAACATCGTCGAGCTGTACGTGTCCTACCTGCGCCGCAAGATCGACAAGGGGCGCGAGCCCATGATCCACACGCTGCGCGGCGTCGGCTACGTGCTGCGGCCCGGCAAGGTCACGGACGAGGCCCGTGCCTGACGTCGCCCCGCCCACCGACCGCGTGCCCCGCCGGCCCACCGCGCTGCGGCGGCGCCTCGTGCTCGTGCTCGCCGCCGTGGTCCTCGTGGTCACGGTGGGTCTGGCCGTCGCGTCGACGGCGGTGCTGCGCTCGCAGCTCCTGAACCAGGTCGACACCGAGCTGCAGCAGGCGAGCCAACGCCTGACGCAGGGTCCCGTGCAGATCCAGCTCCGCGACGACCCGTCCGGCGACGACGCCTCCGTCACCCCGCCGGGCCAGGAGCTCCCCGCCCTCCCGATGCCGGCGCCGGACGGGGCCTCCGACACGGTCAGCCGGCCCGCTTTCCCGCCGGGCCTGGGCCCCGGCAGCGCCGTCGTGCGCTACGTGGACGGCGAACCGGTGCTCGCCGACCACGTGACGACCTCGCTGGAGCGCGAGGCCCTCGACGACGACCAGGTCGCCCAGCTCCTGGCCGTCCCGACCGACGGGAGCCCGTACGACGTCCGGCTGGACGGGCTCGGCGCCTTCCGCGCCGTGCACGTCACCACGGACGACGACCAGCCGCTGGTCGTGGCGACCAGCACCGCGACGGTGGACGCGACCGTGCACCGCTACGTGCTGGTCGAGGTCGCGCTCGGCGTCGCCGCGCTGCTGGCCGCCGTCGGTGTCGGCGCCTGGCTGGTACGCCGCTCGCTGCGGCCGCTCGACGGCGTGGCGGACGCCGCGAGCCGCGTCTCCGAGCTCGAGCTCTCCCGCGGCGCGATCGACGCCATCCCCCGCGTGCCCGCGACCCTCACGGACGAGCGGACCGAGGTCGGCCAGGTGGGCGCCGCCCTGAACCGGATGCTCGAGAACGTCGAGGTGTCGCTCCAGGCCCGGCACGACTCGGAGACCCAGGTGCGCAGCTTCGTGGCGGACGCGAGCCACGAGCTGCGCACGCCCCTGGCGTCGATCCGCGGGTACGCCGAGCTCGTGCACCGCGCCCCCGAGGAGCTGCCGCCCACCGCGGCGCGGTCCCTGGACCGCATCGAGTCCGAGGCCGTGCGCATGACGGGCCTGGTCGAGGACCTGCTGCTGCTGGCCCGGCTCGACGCCGGACGCGGGCTCGACCGCGCGCCCGTCGACCTGGTCGCGCTCGCCGTCGACGGCGTCATGGACGCCCACGCGGCCAGCCCCGGCCACGCCTGGAAGCTGGAGCTGCCGGACGGTCAGGACGAGAACGGCCAGGACGACGACGCGCACGCCGGCGACGGGTCGGACGAGCTGGTCGTCACCGGGGACGAGGCCAGCCTGCGCCAGGTCGTGGCGAACCTCCTCGCCAACGCGCGCACCCACACCCCGGCGGGCACGCAGGTGCGCGTGCGGCTCCTGAACGACGGCGACGCCGTCGTCCTGCACGTCACCGACGACGGGCCCGGCATCCCCGCCGGCCTGCGGCCCTCGCTCTTCCACCGCTTCACGCGCGGCGACGTGGCGCGCAACCGCAACGGCGGGTCGACCGGCCTGGGCCTCTCGATCGCGGACGCCATCGTGACCGAGCACGGCGGGAGCATCGCCGTCCGCTCCCGCACGGCGGACGAGGGAGCGGCTACGGGGACCACGTTCACGGTGCGGCTGCCCCGGCCTGGTCCGTCCGGTCGGCCAGGATCTGGCGCGTGAGCTGCTCCACGAGCTCCGTGACCTCCGGCTCGTCGCCGCCGGGCCACTGCTCCACGTACCGCTGCAGCCGTTCCCGCTCCGCCTCCCGGATCGCCTCCGCGACGACGTCGCCGGCGGGCAGCGCCCGGACCGTGTCGCCGTCCACGGCCACGAGGCCGCGGGCCGCGAGGGTGTCCGCGACGTCGCGCACCACGTGCTCGGTGCGCCCGGTGCGCTCGGCCATGAGCCGCACGGACCGGGTGCGCTTGAGCGAGACGCGCGTGAGCATCCACGCCTGGCCGGGTGTCAGGCCGACGTCCTGCGCCACGACGTCGTAGACCCGCAGGGGGTCCCGCTTGCCCACGCGGCGCCACAGGATCAGGCGCAGCTCCTCGAGCGAGGTGCGCGACGACGGGAGCGCGAAGGTGGCGCCCGTCGCGTGGCCCGCCTCGCCGTCGCCGCCCCGCGTGGCCGTGCGCAGTTCCACCTCGGGCAGCAGCCACGTGAGCAGGAACGCGAGCGCCGCGACCGGCACCGCCCCCAGGAAGACGATGTGCAGCGCCTGCGTGTACGCGTCGAGGAACCAGGTCTGCACGTCGGGCGGGCACTGCGCGAGCGCCTGCGTGGACGCCGTGAGCGCCGCAGGCCCGCAGACGCCCTGGGCGGCGTCCGGCACGGAGGTCGCGGCCTCGGCGGCGAGCCGGTTCGCGAAGATCGTGCCGAACACCGCGACGCCCACCGACGAGCCGATGGTGCGGAAGTACGTGGTGCCGGACGTCGCGGTGCCCAGGTCGCGGTAGCTCACGGCGTTCTGCACGGCGATGACGAGCACCTGGGTGACCATGCCGAGCCCGGCGCCGAACACGAACATGCTCAGGCCCGCCTGGAGCGTGGTGGTGGTCTGGTCCATGAGGGAGAGCAGGTAGAGGCCCACGGCGGTGATCGCGGTGCCGACGATCGGGTAGACCTTGTAGCGCCCGGTGCGGGAGATGAGCTGTCCCGAGCCGATGGACGTGATGAGCAGGCCGAGCATCATCGGCGTCATCTCCAGCCCGGACTCGGTGGGTGTGGAGCCCTTGACCGTCTGCAGGTACAGGGGGATGAAGGTGATGGCGCCGAACATCGCGAAGCCGACGGCGAACCCGATGACCGCGGAGACGGAGAAGACCCGGTTGCGGAACAGGTGCAGCGGCAGCACGGGCTCGGGTGCCCGCCGCTCGACCGCGATGAACGCGACCAGCCCGAGCACAGCGAGCGCGATCAGGGCGTAGACCGGGGCGGAGCTCCACTCCCAGGTGGTGCCGCCCAGGCTGGTGACCAGCACGACCGCCGTCGAGATCGTGGCCAGCAGGATGATGCCGGCGTAGTCGATGCGGGGCCGGGTGTCCGTGGTGATGCGGGGCAGCACCGAGGCGACGACGATCAGCGCGATGATCCCGACCGGGATGTTGACGTAGAAGACCCAGCGCCAGTCGAGGTTGTCGACGAAGAACCCGCCGAGCAGCGGGCCGGCGACCGAGGAGACGCCGAAGACCGCGCCGAACAGCCCCTGGTAGCGGCCGCGGTCCCGGGGCGGAACGACGTCGCCGATGATCGCCTGGGAGAGCACCATGAGGCCGCCGCCGCCCACACCCTGCACGGCGCGCCACGCGATGAGCTGGCCCATCGTCTGCGACGTGCCGGACAGGATCGACCCGACGAGGAAGATCAGGATGCAGGCGATGAACAGGGTCTTGCGCCCGAACAGGTCGCCGAGCTTGCCCCAGAGCACGGTGGTCGCGGTGCTGGCCAGCATGTAGGACGTGACGACCCAGGACAGGTGCTCGGCGCCGCCGAGCTCGGAGACGATCGTGGGCAGCGCGGTGGCGACGATCGTCTGGTCGAGGGCGGCGAGCAGCATCGCGAGCATGAGGCCCGCGAAGATGGCCCAGACCCTGGCCTGCGGCAGGGCCTGCGGTTCCGCCTCTGCGCTCGGTGCGGTCATGCGGTTGCCTCCCGGGTCCGTGGACGGCGAGGCCTGCGCGCCCGTGCGTGTGCCCCCGGAGGCAGACTGTCACGGCCCGCGCGGGTCGGCGCGGGGAGGGTCGCTCCCCGCGCCGACGCCCGGTCAGTCCTGGAGGGCGGACCGGAGCGTGGCGGACGCCTGGGCGACGGCGGCGCGGGCGGCGTGCGTGTCGTGCAGGGCGTTGAGCATGACGAAGTCGTGGATGACGCCGCCGTACCGGACGCTGGTCACGTCGACGCCGGCCCGGCGGAGCTTGGCGGCGTAGGCCTCGCCCTCGTCGCGCAGCACGTCGGCCTCCGCGGTGATGACCAGGGCCGGCGGCAGCCCGGCGAGCTGCTCCTCGGTGGCGCGCAGCGGGGAGACGGTGATCAGGTCACGCTCCTGCGGGTCGGTCGTGTACTGGTCCCAGAACCAGCGCATGCCCTCCAGCGTGAGGAAGTAGCCGGTGGCGAACTCGCGGTAGGAGGCGGTGTCGAACGCGGCGTCGGTCACCGGGTAGAACAGCACCTGCTGGCGGAAGGTGACGTCGCCGCGCTCCTTGGCGAGCAGGGTGAGGGCGGCGGACATGTTGCCGCCCACGGAGTCGCCGGCCACGGCCAGGCGGCCGCCGTCCAGCCCCTGGTCGGCGCCCTCCTTGGTGACCCACTGCGCGACGGCGTAGGCCTGCTCGACGGCGACGGGGTAGCGCACCTCGGGCGACCGGTCGTACTCGGGGAAGACGACGGCGGCCTGCGCGCCGATCGCGAGGTCGCGCACGAGGCGGTCGTGCGTGTGCGCGTCGCCGAACACCCAGCCGGCGCCGTGCACGTAGAGCACCACCGGGAGCGGGCCCTGGACGCCGGCGGGCCGGACGATCCGGACCGGCACGGTGCCGGTGGGCCCGCCCTCGACGGTGACCCACACGTCGTCGACCTCGGGCTTGAAGATCTCGCTCGACTGCACGTCGTCGACGGCCTTGCGGCCCTCCTCGGGCGCGAGCTGGTACAGGTACGGCGGGTTGTCGGTGGCCTCGGCGAACGCCTGGGCGGCGGGCTCCAGGGACAGGTCGTGGGGGTTGGCGGTCATGGTGGTTCCTTCGTTCCGGGTGTGCTGGGTGTGGCTGGGGTGCGCGGCGGGCCGGGCGGTGCCGGTCAGGCGGTCTGTCCCGCGGCCCGCGCGATGAGGCCGGCGACCTCGGCGGGGTGGGTGAGCATCACGAGGTGCGGCGCGTCGAGCTCGACGCTCTCGCGCACCCCGGCGCGCTCGTAGCCGAAGCGCTCGACGTCGGGGTTGATCGTGTGGTCCGCGGCCGCGACGATCCCCCAGGACGGCTTGGTCCGCCAGGCCGCGACCGGCGCCGGCTCGCCGAAGGCCACCGCGGACAGCGGGCGCTGCGACACGGCGAGCACCGTCGCGACGTCGTCCGGCACCCCGGCGGCGAAGACCGCGGGGAACGCGTCGACGGCCACGGACACGTCGGTGCCCGGCTCGGCGCCGTCGACCGGGTACGGCGTGTAGACCAGGTGGGCCGCGAGGTCGGAGTCGGGGAAGCCGCCCTGCAGCTCGCCCAGGCTCTCGCCCTCCTTGAGCGCGTAGCCGGCCACGAAGACCAGGCCGACGACGTTCTCGGCCGCGCCGGCGACCGTGATCACCGCGCCGCCGTAGGAGTGGCCCGCGAGCAGCACGGGGCCGTCGATCGCCTCGACGACGGACCGCACGTACGCGGCGTCGCCGGTCAGCGAGCGGTTCAGCACGGGCGGGACGACGACCCGGAAGCCCTGGTCGAGCAGCGCGCGCGTGACCGGGGTCCAGCTTCCGGCGTCGGCGAACGCGCCGTGCACCAGCACGATGGTGGGGGTGGATGACATGGGGGTTCCTTTCCGCGGGACGACCGCGGGGACACGGCCGCCACGATGAGACACTTCGATCCAAGGCCGTCACCGGTGACTGCGTCCACGAAGGAAGCACGCAGGAATGGGGAGAGATGACCGAGGCGCTGGGCCCGCTGCTCCGCCGGTTCCGGCACGAGGCCGACCTGACGCTCGAACGGCTCGCCGAGCTCTCCGGGGTGAGCGACCGCACGATCAGCGACATCGAGCGGGGGGCCAGCCTGGGTCCGCAGCGGCGCACCGTGGACCTCGTGGCGGACGGCCTGGGCCTGGCGCCCGCCGACCGCGCGGCGCTGCTCGCGGCCGCCCGGGCGGGCCGGCACCGGCCCCCGGCCGGCGTCGTCGCCCCGCTGCCGCTCCCCCGCGCCGTCGCCGACCTCGTGGGCCGGGACGCCGAGCTGTCCGCGATCGGGGCGCACGTGACGTCGGGCGCCGACGGCGCGCCCTCGCCGCTCGTGGTGCTCTCCGGGCCGGCGGTGCTCGGCAAGACGTCGCTCGCGGTGCGGGCCGCCGGCGACGTCCGCGGCCGCTTCGACGCCGTGCGGTTCCTCGACCTGGGCGGGTTCGGCGGGCGCCCGCTCGACCCGCTCCAGGTGCTGCGCCGCCTGATCCAGTCGTGCGAGCCCGCCGTCCGGTCCGTGCCGCACGACGTGGACGAGGCCGCCGCCCTGTGGCGCTCCCTCCTCGACGACCGCCGGGTCCTGGTGGTCCTCGACGACGCGGCCGGCGAGGAGCGGGTACGCCCGGTGCTGCCCGCCACCGGGCCCTCCGCGGTGATCGTCACCGCCCGCCGTCCGCTGGCCGGGCTGGACGCGTCCCTGCGCGTGGAGCTCGACCGCCTCGCGCACGACGACGCCGTCACGCTCCTGCGCCGCATCATCCCCGCCGCGCAGGCGCCCGAGGCCGACCTGCACCGGCTCGCCGACCTCTGCGACGGCTGCCCGCTGGCCCTGCGCATCGCCGGCAACCGCGTCGCGAGCCACCGCGCCTGGACCGCGGGCCGGCTCGCCGACCGGCTGGCGTCCGAGGACCACCGCCTCGACGGGTTCCGCGCGGGCGACCTCGAGCTGCGCAAGGCCTTCGCGATGTCCTACGACCAGCTCTCCGACGCCGCGCGGACGCTGTTCCGGCGCCTCGGCGTCCTGACGGGACCCACGTTCACCGCGGAGCTCGGCGCCGTCCTGGCCGGGTCCGGCCGGCACACCGCCGTCGACCTGCTCGACGAGCTCGTGGACCTCGGCCTGCTGGAGGCCGCCACCCACGACCGCTACCACCTGCACGACCTGCTGCGGATCTTCGCCCGCGACCGGCTCCGGCAGGACGAGGGCGCGAACGCGCAGCCCGCGCACGCGGAACGCCTGCGGCACTGGATCCTGACGACCACCGTCGATGCCGGCCTCTGGTTCGAGCCCGCCCGCGGGCACGGCCCGGACCGGCCCGGGCTGGCCGACCTGTCCACCCGCGCGGCCGCGAGCTCCTGGCTGCACGACGAGGCGGACCACTGGTTCCACGCGCTGCGCGCCGCCGCGGCCGACAAGGACGACGCCCTGGTGGTGCGGGTGGCCGAGTCCCTGCACTGGTTCTCCGACCTGTGGGTGCAGTGGGGCCAGTGGCACCAGGTCTACGACCTGGCCGTCCAGGCGGCGGAGCGCCTCGCCGACGACGACCTGCTGGCCACGCAGCTCGGGTACCTGAGCTGGGCCGAGCTCTGCACGCGGGACGACCCGGCCCGCGGCCTGGAGCACGCGCACCGCGCCCGCGACGTCGCGCGGTGCGCGGGCAACCGCGCCCAGGAGGGCTGGGCCCTGTACTACACGGGATGGTGCGAGCTGCTGCTCGGGCGGCCCGGCGACGTCGTGCGCGACGCGCAGGGGGCGCGCCGGTGCTTCGCGGACGCCGACGACGCGGCCGGCCTGCTCCAGACGCACCGCATGCTCGCCGAGGCCTTCACCCAGCTCGGGCGGCGGGCCGACGCCATCGGCGCCGACCGCGCCGCGATCGACCTGCTGGAGCGGCAGCCGGACCGGTTCCCCCGGGACATCGCGCTGACCACCCGGGTCGCCGCGGCGTCCGCGATCGTCAAGAACCTCGTCGAGCTCGGCGACGGCGCCGGGGCGCTCGCGACCGCGGACGCCGCCGCGTCCGCCGTCGACGAGCTCGACGTGCCCGCGCACCGCGCCATGTACCTGCGCGTGCGGGCGCTGGCGCTCGCGGCGACGGGGCGGACGGCCGAGGCGGCCGCCGCACTGGATCGCGTCGTGGAGATCCGCGAGGCGCTGGGCGACCGCCGGCGGGCCGACGCCGCCCGGGCGCAGCTCGCCGGGCTCAGCTGATCCGCACCGCCGCCCGGTACCCGGGCTCCTCCATCCGGGACATGGCGTCGAGGGCGGCGTCGGCCACCGGGAGCAGGTGCGCGTCCACCCAGGTCTCGCCCGCCGTGGTGCCGATCCAGGGGTCCTCCAGCAGCACGGCCCCGGGCACGACCCCGTGGCACAGCACCCAGTGCGGCACGTCGAACCCGAGCATCGCTTGCAGGGAGACGAGGAGCAGCAGGCGCTCGCCGCCTTCCAGGGCGGCCCGAAGGCCGGGCAGTGTCAGGTGGCGGCCGTCGACGGGGAGGCCGGCCGCGGCCGCCTCCTCGCGGGAGACCTCCTGGAGCAGGGCACGCCAGTCCCGGTCGCCCTCGGGGTAGGCGTCCACGAACACAGGCCGGTCGGTGTCGAGGGAGACGGCGACGGCGGAGTCGGGCCAGCGCCGCTGCACGGCCAGCCCCAGCCGCACGGGGTCGCACGACGGGAAGTTGGTGGCCTCCCGCCAGAGCGACAGCTCCAGCCGCCGGTCCAGCTCGTCCGCGCGGAGGGCGCCCCCGTGCGCCTGCGCCATCAGCGCGGCGGACGGCCCGCACGTGAAGTGGGTGGTCTGGCGGTAGTGCGGGGGCTCGTCCGTGCTGTTCGCGTGGCCGGCGCTCTCGTGAACGGCGTCGTCGAGCCAGCGCACGAACCCGGTCGGCGGCTGGTCGCCGTCGGCCCCCGAGGGCGCCCGGAGCGGGGCGAAGCCCGCGGCCGCGGCGTCCGGCCCCGCCGTCCACCCCTCCCACTTGACCTGGACCAGGCCCTCGGCCCGGGCCAGCGCGACGACGGCGCGCGCGGCCGCGACGGCGTCCCCCACCGCGTCCACGATCTTGAGGTACGCGGTGGCCGGGCGGGCGGTCACCAGGGCGGCGCCGGTCCCGTCGTCGAGGACGACGAGGCGCGGGGCGTGCGCCGACCGGTCGGCCGAGCGCCAGCGGTCCAGCACGGCGTCGGGCGCGATGCGCGCGAGGCCCTCGGGCAGCGCCGCCGGGTCGTAGGGGACGACGACGGTACGGGCGTCAGTCACCGGTGAGGGCGTCCGCGAAGGCGTCGACCGCCTGCTGCGTGGAGCGCGGTCCGCCCGCGCCCCAGACCAGCGGGAACTCGTGCGCGCGCCCCTCCTCGACCGCCGGGAGGAAGGTCCAGATGTCGCTCTCGTTCAGCGCGTCCACGTAGCCGGTGGTGTCGCCGTTGGAGAAGAACAGGTTCGCGTCGCCCACCGCGGTGAGCCCCTCGATGTCGGTCTGGGCGAGGCCGTACTCGGCGTTCAGGCCGCCCGTGCCGTGGGAGTCGTTGACGGCCGTGTCCCAGGCCGGGGTGAGCCCCAGCTCCTTGCCGAGCTCGGTGAACAGCGCGCCCTCCGTGTAGGGGCGCAGGCTCAGGTTGCCGCCCTGCAGCCACCCGTCGAAGAACAGGAAGTCGGTGGTGGGCAGGTCAAGGGCGGCCACGTCCTGCTTGCGCTCGGCGAGGTGCGCGTCGAACTCCGCCAGCACCTGCTCGGCCCGCTCGGTGCGGCCGGTGGCCTCGGCGATCAGCGAGAAGACGTCCTTCATGTTGCCCAGCGGGTCGTCCGGGTCGTTCCCGCGGGCGACCAGCACGGGGACGTCCTGGCGCTCGAACTGCGCGATGGCCTCGTCGTCGGCGCTGAAGCCCTCGATGATCACGAGGTCCGGCTCGGCGGCGAACAGGGCGGTGGCGTCGGGCTCCTCGCGGGTGCCGACGTCGGCGACCCCCTCGGGGAGCGGCTCCGCGGAGACCCAGGTCGAGTAGCCCTCGGGGTCGGCGACGGCGACCGGCGTGACGCAGAGCGTGAGGGCGTCCTCGACCTCCTGCCACTCCAGCACGGCGATGCGCTCGGCGGGCCGGTCCAGCTCGACGGTGCGGCCGACGCCGTCCACGAGGGACACCGGCCCGGTCGAGGTCTCGGTCGTGTCGTCGGCGCAGCTCCCCGAGGCCGGGGCCGACGGCTCGGGCGCGGACGCGTCCACCGCGGTGGTCCCGCATCCGCTGACGACGAGCGCCAGCACGAACGCGGCGGCTCCTGCGGCGGAGCTTCTCCTGGGCACGACCATGGGACTTTCCTCTTTCTGCTTGCGGGAGCGGGCCTGGGCATCGCGCCCGGCGCGGCTGTGCCGGCGTGCCCGCTGAGGGGAGCCTAAGTAAGGCTTACCTTCGTCCGCAATGCCGCACACCCGCCAGCAGATCAGCCTTTCCGGCCACCGACGTCGGCGGCGAACGTCCCCGGCGTCGTCCCCATGACCCGCCGGAAGGCGTCGATGAACGTCCCGGGGTGCGCGTAGCCCAGCTCGTCCGACACGTCCTGCACGCTGCCGCCGGCGGCGAGCAGCTCCAGCGACCGGTGCACGCGCACCGCCTGCCGCCACTGCGCGAAGGACAGCCCCGTCGCCGCCCGGAACACGCGCGTGATCGTCCGCTCGCTCGTGCCCGACGACCGGGCCCACTGAGCCAGCGACCGCTCGTCCGCCGGGTCGGCCAGCAGCACGTCGACGATCGCGTCGACCCGGTGGTCGGCGGGCAGCCGCACGGCGAGCTGCCGGTCCGAGGGCTCCAGCACGTCGAAGACCACGGCCTCCGCCCGCGCCCGCGCGTCGGGGTCGAGGTCCCGCCGCGCCAGGTGGACGAGGAGGGCCTGCAGCACCGGCCCCATCGCGACGGCGGTGGGGCCGGCCAGCACGGGTGGGGTGCGTTCGGGCGCGAAGAACGCGTCGTACAGCTCGACCCCCGCCGTCAGCCGGCCGGCATGCTCCACCCCCGCCGGCACCCACAGGCCGAACCCCTCCGAGACGGTGAACACCTGGCCGGCCAGCCGGGCGGTCAGCGTGCCCTGCCGCACCCAGACGAGCTCGTGCGCGGGGTGGACGTGCGGCTCCCACTCCGTGGCGACGTCGACCACGTGCGCCTCGGCGACGATCGTGAACGCGACGGGAGTGTCCGCGGGGACGGGGAAGGTCCGGCCCACCGAGGCCGTGGGGTCGCGCTGCCAGGAGCCCCGCGCGTCGTCGGGACGGGTGGAGGCTGCCATGCGACGGAGTCTAGGGAGCGCGGCCGGGAGCACGCCCGGGCGTGTGCCCACGGCCGGCCGTGCGGAGGGCGCTTGACCCTACCCTCAGGGGAGGGTCGACGGTGTGAACCAGGAGGTGAGACCCCCATGACCTACACGATCACCCACGTCTCCCGACTGTCGGGAGTGACGCTCAAGACGCTGTACCACTACGACCGGATCGGGCTCCTCGTCCCCGAGCGGGACGAGCGCAACGACTACCGGTCCTACTCGGACGACGACCTGGAGCGACTCCAGCAGATCCTGTTCTTCCGGGAGCTGGACATGCCGTTGGACGGGATCGCGGAGGCCCTGTCGGGTCGCGTCTCCCGGCTCGAGTGCCTGCTGGACCAGCGCGCCATGCTCCGGTCACGTGGAGCACGGCTCGCCCAGGTGCTGGCGACGCTCGAGCAGGCCATCGCACACGAGAGAAAGGGACAACCCATGGCTGCCGACAGCATGTTCACCGGCCTGGACCAGGCCGGCTGGCAGGACGCCCTCGACGAGCAGAACGCCCACCTGCGGGACACCTACGGCGTGGAGCTCGACACGGCCGGGCTCGACGCCGACCGGATGAACGCGGCCGCCGCCGAGGCCACCGCGTTCATGACGACCATGGCCGACGCGCTGCGCGCGGGGCTGCGCACCGACGACCCCACGGTGGTGGGCGCGATCGAGCGGCACCTCGCGGCGCTGAGCGCGACGCACCCGACGGACCCGGACGGCTTCGCCGGCCAGGCACACTTCTTCGTCACGGACGACTTCCACCGGCAGATGCTCGAAAAGCAGCAGACGGGGTTGGCGTACTACCTGCTGCACGCGGCGGAGGCGTTCCGGGACGCGGCGTGAGGCGGGGGGCGGACCTGGTGCCGGGCTGGTGCCGGGCCTGGTGCTGGGCCTGGTGCTGGCGTCGGGCGGCGGACCGGGGTTCGGGCGCCGGGCGTAGGACCGGGATCCGAGCGCCCGGCGTACGACCGCGGTCCACGCGCCCGGCGTACGACCTGATCCCAGCGCCCGGCGATGGAGGCGGACTTGGTGCCGGTGCCAGGAGTAGGGGACCGACCTGGTGCCGGTGCCAGCCGGTGCCAGTGCCGGGAGTAAAGGACCGACCTGGTGCCGGTGTGCCAGCCGGTGCCGGTGCTGGCACCCGCGCCCGCCTGAGCCTGCGCCTACGCCGGAGCCGGTCTCACTGCCAACTGACGAGGAGACGGAGCCGTGCTCGTGCTCCGTGCTCCGTGCTCCGTGCTCCGTGCTCCGTGCTCCGTGCTCCGGACCCACTGTCAGTGCCAGCCGGTGTTGGTCTCGGTGTTGGTCTCGGTGTTGGTCTCGGTGTTGGTCTCGGTGTTGGTCTCGGTGTTGGTCTCGGTGTTGGTCTCGGTGTCTGAGCCTTAGCTGGTGCCGGTTTCAGTGCCGCCGGAGACGGAGACGGAGCTGTACTCCGTACTTCGGACTCACTGCCGGCGCCAGCACCAGTGCCTGAGCCGGACTCCGGATCAGTCCTCCTCGCTCAGAACGGTGGCACCCCCGACCCGGACGACTCGCTGGCATCGGCCGCCGGCGCGGCCGTGACGTAGGCGCGGGGCAACCGGCGCCCGGTGAGGGCACGCAGCGTCAAGTCCTGGCTGGTGCCCGGGTCTACCTGGTCCAGGTCGACCCGGGTGTCCAGGACCGTGGGCGGCCGGGCGTGCGTGCTGCCCGCGGGCGTGGTCCAGGTGGTGATCCCGGTGTCCGGGTCACGTTCGACGCCCCAGCCGGCATGGGTCTTGAGCAGGTGGTGCCGCCGGCAGAGCGCGTGCAGGTTCCACGCGTTCGTCTGTCCGGGTCCGCCCTTGGCCGCAGCCCCGGACCGCTCTCTCCATTCGTGGTCGAAGGGTTCGATGTGGTCGAGGTCGCACGTCGTCGCCGGGGTGTCGCACCCGACGAACGTGCAGGTCCCATCCCTGGCCTCCACCGCTGCGCGAAGCACCTTGCCCGGCGTGTACGCCCGGGACGAGTAGTCGACCAGCACTCCCGTCACCGGGTCAGTCACCAGTCGCTGCCAGGTCGCGTCCTGGGCGATCAGCCGGGCGGTCTCCGCGGGGATCGGCCCGAACCCATCGAGTTCACCCAGGGCGTTGTCCAGGCCGAGGAGCGTGCTCGCCGGGACCGTCACCCGGACAACCGGCCGGGTCGGCGTCACCCGCACGACGGTCTCCTGCACCACCGGCGCCCGGCCACCGCACGGACAGACCGTTCCGTCGTCGGGGTTCGTGTCCGTGCTGCCCTCAGCCTGAGCAGGCGCCACGAAGCGGTCCCCTGGCAGCATCCGGCCCGTCACGATGCCGGTCAGGCAGTCCGCACGGAGCTGACCCAGGGTGCGCTCCTCACCGGCGGTGTACCGCAGCTGATGCGCCATGTCGTCCACCACACCCCACACCGCCGCCGCATCGACCGCGGGCAGGTACGCCGACAGCCAGCCCATGTCGTTCTCCGCCCGGTCCAACTGCACGTTACGGTGCTCGGCCGCGACCCTCGCGCTCTCCTCCGAACCATGCAAGGACTTGGCGAACGCCAGCAGCTTGTTCCGCAACCACCGCCACGTCCGGTACGGGGCCTGCGGCAGGTACCGGGTGATCGCCTCAGCCCGCTCGGCCACCGTCAGGTCGGCCGCCGACCGCAGCAGCGTGTGCGCCTTACGCACGTCGATCCGACCCCGGACCAGCGCCGCGATCACCGTTGGGTGTTCGGCACCCGACTCGGCGCGCACCACCACCTCCGACCCCTCGGCCTGAGTGATCACCAGCTCGGCCGTCACCTGCCCGACCAGCGAGTTGTGGGCCAAGGGGCTGGTCTCCCGCGCGGCCCGCTCCCCCACGACGAGCGCCTGCACGCCCGCAGCCCACGACTGCAACCGACCACACGCGGCCATCAGCTCCCCCAGCAGATCGTCGGACAACGCGGCGAACGGGGCCGACCCCGCCTCAGCGACAACGTGTCCGTCGGCAGCAGGCGCGGCGTCCGCGGCGCCGCGCGACGCAACACCCGCGGTACTGCGCGACGCAACACCCGCGGTACTGCGCGACGCAACACCCGCAACGCCGCGCGACGCGGCACCCGCAACGCCGCGCGACGCAACACCCGCAACGCCGCGCGACCCGACACCCGCAGTGCTGCGCGACGCAACACCCGCAGCGCCGCGCGACGCGGCAACCGCGGTGCTGCGCGTCGCGGCATCCAGCCCCGTGCACTCCGCGACGACCCTCGCCAGTTCGGCGCCCGGCTCGCGGGCCAGCGCCTGCCGCAGCACCTCGACCGGCCACAGCGCCACGGGACCGTGGGACAACGCCTCGTCGGGCGCCATGTCGAACCAGTCCGGACCCACAGGGACGTCCGGAGCGAACCGAGGTTCACGTTCGCCGAACAGGGCGTCACCCTCGGCGAACAAAGCTGCGAGCCACGCGTCGTCCGGCATCTTGCCGTCCGCAGGATCGTCGGCGAGCACGCCAGGCGCCGTGGTCACGACGCCATCGACCTGCCACGCCGCAGGGCAGCTCCGCGCAACCTTCTCACCGGGCCGGCGAGCGACCGCAGTCCCACGTGCCCGCTCCCCGGCGTCCACCGACTCCCGGTCCATACCGTCACCCCCTCCCACAACAAACCGGCACCAGCACTACCATTCAACCCAACGCTTGTACGACTCTATGTCGAGCCACTGACACCCGCTCGTTGTTCTGCCCGCCGCGTAAAACCAGGGCCGTCGATGAGCCCGACGTCGTCATGACCATGCCCCCACAGCGACGGCCCGCGCTGCTGCCGGCCGACCACGGCTCGACGGGCGGCCAACCACAGCTCGACGAGACCAGGTCGGCACCTTCGTCACCTCGCCGCGGTGGGACAGATCGATTGCGGCGAAGCCGTCCGGGCCCAGGAGGGCGTCGCGGCTGCGGCGGGGGTGCGCGCAGCGCCACGATGAAGTACGGCCAGCGGGGGGCCAGACATGTCGAAGCCCCTTGTGGTTGCATCACCATCACCATCACCATCGCGCGACCACGTCACCAGCCGGCGAACACCCTCACCCGCGCTCACCGGGCGCAGCCCCCAGGAGGCCCCATGGAAGCCCGCCCGCAGATCGTGTGCCTGTGCGGCTCGACCCGGTTCGCCCAGGAGTTCCGCGCGTTGAACCGTAGCCTCACCCTCGCCGGGGCAATCGTCGTCGCACCCGCTGAGTTCGGGCACCCCGGCGACCAGATCACCGACGAACAAAAGACAGCGCTCGGCGCCCTGCACCTCGCGAAGATCGACCTCGCCGACCGCGTCCTGGTGGTCAACCCGGGCGGCTACATCGGGGAGTCCACGCGCCGCGAGATCAGTTACGCGCACCAGACGGGCAAGCCGGTGGAGTACACCGACGCGCCCGGCTCCGCCGTGACCCCGTGACCACCGCTCACCCCGTGACCACACCTCACCCCCCGGCGGGATGCCGCCACCGCCACACCAGCTTCCGCAGCTCGTCGAACCACAGCACCGACGACGCCATCCCCACCGCCACCGCCCAGTGCGCCAGGTCCAGACCGGCGGTGCCGAACGCCACCTGGAGGAACGGCACCTCCACGACGGCCACCTGGAGCAGCGCTCCGAGCACGATCGCGCCCCAGAGCCAGCGGTTCACGAACATCCGGTGGAACGCGCTCGTCGTCTCGGAGCGAGAGTTGAGCACGTTGACGAGCTGGGTGAGGACGAGGGTGGTGAACCCGGCGGTGCGGGCCACCGTGAGGTCGTCGCTCCCCTCGACCAGGCCGCCGGGCAGGAAGATGTCGATGGTCAGCAGCGTGGCCACGCCCATGACGAGCCCGATGCTCAGCACACCGGTCCACATGCGTCCGTCGATGATCCGCTCGTTCGGACCGCGCGGCGGCCGGGTCATCACGTCGTCGGTCTCCGGGTCCACACCCATGGCGAGCGCCGGCCCGGAGTCGGTGACGAGGTTGATCCACAGGATCTGGGTGGCCAGCAGCGGCACGACGACGGCCTCGCCCCCGGCGGCCCCCTCCAGGCCGACCACCCCGGCCAGCACCACGCCGAGCAGCACCGTGCACACCTCGCCCATGTTCGAGGAGAGCAGGTAGCGCAGGAACTTCTTGATGTTGTCGAAGATGATCCGGCCCTGGCGCACCGCCGCGACGATCGTGGCGAAGTTGTCGTCGCCGAGGATCATCTTGGCCGACTCCTTGGTCACCTCCGTCCCCGTGATACCCATGGCCACGCCGATGTCGGCGGTCTTCAGCGCCGGGGCGTCGTTCACCCCGTCACCGGTCATCGCCACCACGTGCCCGTCGGCCTGGAGTGCGTCGACGATCTGCAGCTTGTTCTGCGGGGCCACGCGCGCGTAGACCGAGACGCCGCGAGTGGTCTCGCGCAGCCCGGCGGCGTCCAGGGCGTCCAGCTCGGTGCCGGTGACGGCGCGGGCGCCGGGCTCCACGATGCCCAGGTCGCTCGCGATCCGGGTGGCCGTGACGGGGTGGTCGCCGGTGATCATCATGACGCGGACGCCGGCCCGGCGGGCCTCGGCCACCGCGGCGGCGACCTCGGGCCGGGGCGGGTCGATGATGCCGACCACGCCCAGGTAGACCAGGTCGGACTCGTGCTCCTCCAGCCCCTCGGGCCCTGTGTCCTCGGGGACCCGCCGGTAGGCGACGCCGAGCGTGCGGTACGCCTGCCGGGAGAGGCGCTCGACGTCGGCGAGCGCCTGGGCCCGCCGGTCGTCGTCGAGCAGGACCGTCTCGTCGCCGACCTGGATGTCGGTGCAGCGCGGCAGGAGCACGTCGGGCGCGCCCTTGGTGACGAGCGCCCAGGCGCCGTCGCCGGGCGGGTCCACGAGCGCGGACATGAGCTTGCGCTCGGACGTGAACGGCACCTCGCCGCGCCGCTCGAACCCGGCGACGCGGTCCACGGTGCCGGCGAGCTTGTGCGCGGCCACGAGGAAGGCGGCCTCGGTGGGGTCGCCCTGGACGGTCCACTCGCCGTCGGACTCGAGGAGCTGTGCGTCGTTGGCCAGGGAGCCGCCGCCGAGCACCATGACGGCCTCGCGGGTGAGCCGCTCGTCGGTCAGGGGCAGGGCCCCGCCGTCGCCGTCGGGCACGCTCGCCTCCCCCTCCGGCCGGTAGCCGACGCCGGTCAGCGTGACCTCGCCCGACGCCGTGACCACCCGCTGGATCGTCATCTCGTTCTTGGTCAGGGTGCCGGTCTTGTCCGACGCGATGACGGACGCCGAGCCGAGCGTCTCGGCGGAGTGCAGCTTCTTGACGACGGCGTTGCGCCGCGCCATGGCCTGCACCCCGACGGCGAGAACCACCGACAGGATGGCGGGCAGGCCCTCGGGCACGGCGGCGACGGCGAGCGAGACGCCGAGCAGCAGCACGGTCACGAGGTCGGCCGGGGTGCTCACGTCGTTGACGACGGCCGCCAGGACCATCACGACCACAGCGATGCCGATCACCGTGAGCCCGAGCACCCGGCTGACGTGCGCGATCTCGCGCTGCAGCGGGGTGACCTCCTCCTCGGTCGAGTCGAGCAGCCGGGCGATGTCGCCCATCTGGGTGCTCATGCCGGTGGCCACCACGACGGCGCGCCCCACGCCCTGGGCCACGGCGGTGCCCTTGAACACCATGTCGAACCGGTCGCCCAGCGGCGCCGGGGCCGCGAGCGCCGCGGCGTCCTTGAGCACCGCCTCGCTCTCGCCCGTCAGGGAGGACTCCTGGACGCGCAGGGCGGTCGCGCTCAGCAGGCGGGCGTCCGCGCCGACGGCGTCCCCCTCGGCCAGGACGAGCACGTCGCCGCGCACCAGCTCGGCCGACCGCACGGTGACCCGGCGCCCGTCGCGCAGGACCGTGGACATGGCCTCGGTCATGGTTCGCAGGGCTGCGACGGCGTTCTCGGCCTTGCTCTCCTGGACGAGGCCGAGCACCGCGTTGAGCACCACGATGGCCGCGATGACGACGGCGTCGACGGGCACGCCGTGCGCGTCCTCGACCCACCAGACGGCGAGCGAGATGGCCACCGCGACGAGCAGCAGCGCCACGAGCGGGTCCTGGAACTGGTCCAGCACCTTGCGCCACAGCGGCACGGGCGGCCGGGAGCGCAGCTCGTTGGGGCCGTCGGCGGCCAGGCGGCGGGCGGCCTCGGCCGCGGTCAGCCCGGTGGCGGGGTCGACGCCGAGGTCGGCGGCGACGTCGTGGGCCTCCCGGACCGACGGGTCCGGGGCGGGCATCGGGACGGACGGCGGCGGGACGCGCTGCTGCGAGGTGGCCACAGTCGATCATGCCTCGACGGCGTCCCGTGCGCGCGGCTCAGCAGGACCGATCAGCAGGACCGATCAGCACGGCGGCTCGTACGCGAGGTCGGGCAGCACCCGCGCCCACTGCTGCCGGGTGATGGTGTGCCCGGTCCCGGAGCAGAGGCGCTCCAGGGCCGCGTCGGCGTCGAGGCCCCAGAGGTCGACGGCGCCGTGGTCGGTCCGCACGGCGAGCACGTCCTCGCCCACGAACCCGACCAGGTCCTGGGTCGTGTCCCCGACGGAGATGCTGAGGTCGAGGGTCGGGGTGTCCTCCGCCAGCCGGTAGACGCGCAGGGTCCGGTCGCGGCCGAGCGTGGCCAGCCGCCCGCCGCCCGCGCTGACTGCCAGGTCGTTGACGTCGCCCGAGTCGGTGATCGTGGACCGGGCCAGGAACTTGTCGCCGACCACCCGCCAGGTGCGCACGCTGCTGTCCCGGGCGACGCTCGCCAGCAGGCCGTCGCCGGTCACGGCGAGCCCGGCGACCTGGTAGGTGTGGCTCTGGTCCACGGCGACCTGCACCGGCGTCCGGTACGCGGTCAGGTCCCAGAGCTCGATGGTCGACGAGAGCGTGCCCGCGACGGCCAGGACCGGCCGGCCCGGCAGGAACACGAGCGACGACCCGGCCGTCGGCACCTCGGCGACGGGCTGGGGGCCGTCCGGGGCGGTCGGGTCGTAGAGGGCGACCGGGCCGTCGAACCGCGCGACGGCGAGCAGGTCGCCGTCGGACCGGAAGGCCAGGTCCGTGGGGACGCCGGACGGCCACGTGGCGACGTGCCGGGGGTGTGCGCGGTCGGTGAGGTCGAAGACGTCGAGCGCGCCCTCGCTCGCGATCACCAGGGTGTTCCCGTCCGGGCCGAGCCGGGCCAGTACCTCGCCGAAGAAGGTGTCGGCGTCGGGTCCGGCGGCGATGTCCACGGGTGTGCGGGCGAGGGACTCCGGGCGCAGCGGGTCGGTCAGGTCGGCGACATAGAGGTCCCCGTCCACCAGGCCGGCCATGGTGCGGCCGTCCGCGCTGACGTCGAGGTCCGCGCGGGCGGCCGGGACCGACGCCCGCGCGCGCTGCTCCAGCGGGTCGGCCAGGTTCCAGAGGCGGACCGTCCCGTCCTCGGCGGCGACGTCCGTCCCGGCGTCCGACCCCGGCGTCGCGACCGCCAGCGCGCCCGCCCCGGGCGCGAGGGCGACGGCCTTCGCGTTCATGGCGTCCCAGGCCGGCAGGCGGAGCTCCACGAGCAGCGCCGGCTCGCCCGCGACGTCCCACACCCGGGCGTACCCGCCCTCGCCGACGACGGCGACCCGCCCGCGGTCGCCGTAGGCGAGGACCGAGACGTAGCCCTCGTAGTCCAGCGGGAGCGGCAGCGGGGTGGGGTCGCGCAGGTCGCCGGACGGCGCGATCTCCCAGCGCACCAGCGTGCCGTCCGTCTCGGCGACCAGGTGCCGTCCGTCCGGGGCGACGTCGAACGTGCGCACCTGGGCTGCCGCCTCCCCTGCCCGCTCGACCGCCGCGCGGTCGGTGACGTCCCAGACGGCCGCCGTGGCGTCCGGGCCGAGGCTGCACCCGACCGCGAGCAGGTCGCCCGAGCCGGCGAAGCCGACCTGGTGCGCCCCTTCCTCCGCGGTACACGGCCGCCAGGTCGCCACGGGACCGGCCGGTATGCCGGCGCCGGCCCCGTCCGTCCCGTCCGCCCCGCCCGCCCCACCGAACTCCCACAGCCGCACCGTCCCGTCGTCGAACGCGGCGGCCAGCGTGCGGCCGTCCGGGGCGACGTCGAACGCGTCCCCGCGCGACGGCGCCGCGAGCCGGGCCCGCTCGGCCGGCGCGCGCGGGTCGGTCACGTCGGTCACCACGATCTCGTCGCCGTGCCCCAGGACCAGCAGCCCGGGCGTGACGAAGCGCGCGGCCGGGATGCCGTCGTGGCTCTCCATCGACCAGTCCGACAGGACCTCCAGGCTCTGCGCGTCGTACAACCACACGTGCGCGACGATCTCCGGGTACAGCGGCGTCTCGGCCTGCCCCGAGCGGGCGACGACGAGCAGCGAACCGTCGTCGGAGTACGCGAGGGCGCTGGCCTGGGTGGTGAGCTCCCGGGGGATCTCGTCGCCGGAGACCGCCGCCGACCGCGCCTGCGGCGTGGGCGCGAGCCGGTAGGCCGCGGCGAGGAGCTGGCGGGCCAGGCCGGGCTGGGTGTCCCGCACGGCGCTCGCCTCGGCGACGAGGGAGCCGGCGAGGGCCTTGTCGCGCTGCTCGAGGGCGCTCGTCCGTTCCGTGGCCGCCCAGGCCGCGGCCAGCACGGCGAGCAGCGCGACCACGGAGAGCCCCGCCCACATGGCCCGGCGGAAGCCCTGGGCCCTGCGGTGCTGGGCCACGTCCTCGCCCAGCAGGTCGTCCTTGGCCCGGCCGTGCAGCGGGGCCGCGAGGGTCGCGACCGCGTCCAGGAAGACCGAGTCGCGCAGGCTCAGCCGCCCGGGCGGCACCTCCAGGTCGACCCACTGGGGCTCCTCGGCGAACCAGCCGCGCAGCGCCCGGGGCAGCGCGGTGGTCCGGTCCCAGTCGAAGTCGCCCGCGGCGTCGTCCCAGACGATCTCGCCGCCGGTGCGCACGATCAGGACCGGACGCCGCGGCCCGGTGCGCCAGTGCTCGATCTCGCGCCCGACCCACCGGGACGCGGCCGCCCCGGGCGACGCCACGAGGATCAGGAACCGTGAGGTGTCCAGCGCCTGCCGGATCGTGCTCCACAGGCCGTCAGCCGGGTCCAGTGCCCGCCGGTCGCAGAACACACGCAGCGCCCGCAGCCGGTTCCACGGCCGCGCGAACAGGTGCAGCCCGTCCCGCAGGGCCGGCCCGACCGCGCCGTCCGCGTCGTGGCTGTAGGAGACGAACGCGTCGTAGCCGGCGTCAGGCACGCCCCCAATATACGGATATGCCCCATTGACGCGCCCGGCGACTCACCGCGGGTCCGCGGGGACCAGCACCTCACCCATGTCCCCCTCGCGCCACTGCGCCAGCACCCGGTGGAAGGCGACCGGCCCCGGGCTGTACGACGTCGGCGCGCCGCCCTTCCGCGTGCCCTCGCCGTTGTAGTACCCGGGCGTGCACTCGGCGAGGAACGCCGAGTTGTCCTGCCCCTCGCCCGCCTCGGCGATGGTGGCGGCCCAGGCGTCCTGCGCCTCGACGGTGGGCTCCACGTACCGTGCCCCGGTCTTGGCGGCGCGGGCGACGACGGCGGCGATGTGCCCGGCCTGCTCCTGCAGGATGTGCACGAAGTTCACCGAGTTGGCGTTCTGCGCCGCGCCCAGGTGGAACAGGTTGGGGAACCCGTGGGTGTAGAAGCCGTGCAGCGTGCGCGGGCCGCGCGCCCAGGCGCCCAGCAGCGGGGCGCCGCCGCGCCCGTGGACCGGCAGCGTGCCCGAGACCACGCCCGAGACGCCGACCTCGAAGCCGGTGGCGAAGATGACGCAGTCCACCTCGTACTCGTCGTCGCCCACCACCACGCCGGTCTCGGTCATCCGGGTCACGCCGCCGTGGTCCGCGGTGTCCACGAGCGTCACGTTCGGCCGGTTGAACGACTGCAGGTACTGGTCGCTGAAGCCCGGCCGCTTGCACATGTACCGGTACCAGGGCTTGAGCGCCTCGGCGGTGGCCGGGTCGGTGACCACCTCGTCGACCCGCGCCCGGATCTGGTTCATCTTGACGAAGTCGGCCAGCTCGTCGAGCCGCTCGCGCTCGGCCGGGTCCAGGGTCGTGTCGACGGCGCCCGTGATCATCTGGCGCTGCAGCCGCGCGGTGCCGGTCCAGCCGTCCCCCGTCAGGTCCTCCGCGACGTCCTCCCCCGCCAGGATCGCCAGGAAGTTCTCCATCCGCTCGCGCTGCCAGCCCGGCTTCAGGCCGGCCGCCCACTCCGGGTCGGTGGGCCGGTTGTCGCGCACGTCCACCGACGACGGCGTCCGCTGCAGCACGTACAGGTGCGCCGCGTCCCGGGCGACGTGCGGGATGGCCTGCAGGCCCGTGGCCCCGGTGCCGATCACGGCGACGCGCTTGTCGGCGAGGCCGGTCAGGCCGCCGTCCGCCGTGCCGCCCGTGTACCCGTAGTCCCAGCGGCTGGTGTGGAACGTGTGGCCGCGGAAGTCCTCGATGCCCGGGATGCCGGGCAGCTTGGCCTGCGAGAGCGTCCCGGAGGAGACGACGACGTGCCGGGCCCGGAAGGCGTCACCGCGGTCGGAGCGCACGAGCCACTCGTCGGCGGCGTCGTCCCAGCGCAGCTCCGTCACGCGCGTGTGGAAGGCGGCGTCCCGGTACAGGCCGTAGTGCTCGGCGATCCGCACGGCGTGCTGCCGGATCTCCTCGCCGGGTGCGTACCGCCACCTCGGCACGTACCCCGTCTCCTCCAGCAGCGGCAGGTACACGTACGACTCGATGTCGCAGTGGATGCCCGGGTAGCGGTTCCAGTACCAGGTGCCGCCGAAGTCGCCCGCCTCGTCCATCATCCGCAGCGACTCGACGCCGGCCTCGCGCAGCCGGGCGCCGGTGAGCAGGCCGCCGAACCCGCCGCCCACCACCAGCACCTCGACCCGGTCGGTCAGCGGCTCGCGCTCGACCCGCTCGGTGTACGGGTCCTTGGCGTAGTAGCCGAACTCCCCCGCGGCGCGCCGGTACTGCGCCGTGCCGTCCGGCCGGACGCGCCGGTCCCGCTCGTGGCGGTACTTCTCCCGCAGGGCGTCCGGGTCGAACCCGAGGGCGGCAGTTGCGGCATCGGTCGTGGCTTCGCTGGTATCGGTGCTGGTCAGATCGGGCAAGGCAGGGCCTCTCGTCAGCGGTTCGGCGGGTGTCCCCCGCCGACCACATGAAAACGTACATCTATGTACGTTTTCAACCCCTCCTCCTGTGGCGTCCCGCACGGACCGGGCCGTTACCCTCGGCCCATGGCGGTAGAACCCACGCGTCGCGACGCCGCGCGCAACCGCGACCTGCTCGTGGCGGCGGCCCGCCGGGTGTTCGCCGAGCGCGGCCCGGACGTGCCGCTGGAGGAGATCGCGGCCGAGGCCGGCGTCAGCCGCACCACGCTGCACCGCCACTTCGAGAACCGGAAGGCACTCGCCTCGGCGGTGCTGGAGCACAACGTCACCGACATCGAGGCCAGGGCGGCCGCCCTGGCCGACGCCGACGACGGCGCCGAGCGGCTCTTCCACTTCCTGCTCGACGTGCAGTTCGAGTCCCCGTGGCTCGCTCGCGTCGTCGCGGACGGCCGGATGCCCGGCACCGCCGACTTGGCCGCGCGGACGGCGGCCGCGCTGGGCCCGCTGCTGGACCGGGCCCGGTCCCGCGGCCGGGTGCACCCCGGCGTCGGCACCGGGGACGTGCTGCTCACGCTGCCCATGGTGATGGCGGTGCAGGCCGCGGCTGCCGCGGCCCTGGACGGCGCCGAGGCGCCGGCCCGTCTGGGCACGACGCGGGCGATCCTGCACCGGGGCCTGTTCACGACGGAGCCGCCGACGGCGGGGTGACGGTCACCCGTCCGTCGACGAGGAGGCGGGCGGGGACGCGCGCGGGAACCAGCCGTGCACCACGCTGCGCCACGCGTCGTGGAAGGACCGCCCGATGCGCCACTCGTGCCAGGTCAGCGCCAGGATCAGGGCGTCGAGCAGCACCAGCGCCACGACGCCGACGCCGGGGCTCAGCACCAGCTGGACGAGCTGCACGGCCAGGAGCACGCTGAGTGCTCCCACGGCCCACGGGTACACCCGGCGAGACCCCGCCAGCAGCGCGGCGACGATCGCCACCTTGACCACGCCGTGCAGCAGCAGGAACAGCCCGCCCGCGAGGGCGGCGCCGTGGTCCAGCCCGGCCGCCTCGTTCAGCAGCAGGTGCGCCACGAGGTCGTGCGGGTCCTCCCGCAGCTCCTCCGCGACGGCGGCCCGGGTCAGCGCGAGGATCCGGTCCTGGTGCAGCACCAGCAGCGCGGTCCCGGCCGCCAGCTCGACCAGGCCGTCCAGGCCCTTGACCAGCACGCCCAGCACGAAGGCCGTCTCGACCAGCAGGCGACGCCGCACGGGTTCCATGGCTCACCACTCTGGTACCCGGGCGCGCGCATGACCAACGGGCCGGGGGGAGAAGGAGGGGGGGGGAGGGGCAGTCCGTAGAGCGCGGCGGGTCCGGGACTACGCATGCGAGGGGAGGAGCGGGACAGGGTACC
>NZ_JBHWLR010000002.1:0-41903 GCF_042731755.1 Promicromonospora sp. NPDC059942 | reverse complement strand
GCCTCGTTTTCTCCCCGCCCCCCCCCCTTTCCCTCCTTATCCACCCCCCCTCCTGTGTGCTCTCCCTGTCGCGTCCTTCCCCCCCCGCCCCGTCCGGAGCCCCCTGCGGTCGAACGCGTCGCCTAGTAGGCGGCGGCCTCGGTCTTGCGCTGCGGCCAGAGCGCGATGGCCAGGCCGGCCAGGACGCTCAGGGCGTGCAGCCCGTTGTCCGCGGCGTTGATGTTGAGGAAGTTGATCTCGGGGTTGCCCACCGCGAACAGGCCGTACACGAATGCCGCGCCGTACCCGGCCACGAGCAGCCAGCCGAACGTGCGCGCCTTGCCGATGGTGGACCACAGGCTGATCCCGACCACCCCGATCAGGAGGTGCACGATGTTGTGCAGCGGGTTGATCGCGAACCCGAGCAGCGTCTGGCTGTGGTCGTGCTCGGCGAACCCGCTGAACCCGGTCACGAGGAACCCCACGGCTCCCACCAGCAGGTAGACCACGCCGATCGTCAGGGCGAGCCACTGGGACACCCCGCGAGTGCGTGTCGAGGACATGGATTGCGTCATGGCGTTACTCCGTTCTGTTCGGCGTTCTCGCAGGTGGTTCGGAGCCGACACAGGTCCGGATGGGGCGGGTTTACGGCGACTTCTGCGCACGGGCGGAAGCGTTGCCGTGGCGAGTGCGCGACATCGAGGTAAGGGTGAAGGTCCAGGAGTCCCCGAACGAAGGAGAGGACGTCATGGGTATCGACGACAAGCTCAAGAACACTGCCGAGGACGTGACCGGCAAGGTCAAGGAGGCGACGGGCAAGGCCACCGACGACGAGGAGCTGGAGGCCGAGGGCCGGACGGACCAGGCCAAGGCCTCGCTCAAGAAGGCCGGCGAGAACGTCAAGGACGTCTTCAAGAAGAGCGACTGAGCCGAGCCGGCGGCTGAGCAGGACCTCAGGCCTGCTCGACGAGCCCCGCCTCGTACGCGAGGATCGCCGCCTGCACCCGGTTGCGCACACCGAGCCGCGCCAGGATCGTGCTGACGTGCGCCTTGACGGTGCCCTCCGAGAGGTGCAGGCGGGCAGCGACGGCCTGGTTGGCCAGCCCCTGGCCGACCAGGCCGAGCACCTCCGTCTCGCGCGGGGTCAGCACGCCCACCCGGTCGCTCGCCTCCCGCCGCCGGGCGGGGAGGCCCGTGCGGAACCCAGTGATCATCCGGTGCGCGATGCGCGGCGAGAGGTACGCGGCGCCCTCGGCCACCGCGCGCACTGCGATGATCAGCTCGCGGGGGTCGGCGGCCTTCAGCAGGAACCCGGCGGCCCCCTCGTCCAGCGCACGGGCGACGTAGTCGTCCTCGTCGAACGTGGTCAGCACGACGACCGCGACCTCCGGGGCCGCGCGCCGCAGCTCGGCTGCCGCCTCGAGCCCGTCCATGGTCGGCATGCGGACGTCGAGCAGGGCGACGTCGGGCCGGTGCCGCCGGGCGAGCTCGACCGCCTGCGCGCCGTCCCCGGCCTCCGCGACGACCTCAATGCCGGGGTCGCTGCCGAGGATGGCGGCGACACCCACCCGGAGCATGGCGTCGTCGTCGGCCAGCAGGACCCTGATCACGCGACCTCCCGCGCGGCCGGGATGCGGGCGCGCACGGCGAAGCCGTCGCCCGACGGACCCGCGCCGAACGTCCCACCCAGGAGCCGGACCCGCTCGGCGAGGCCGAGCAGGCCGCTGCCGCCCTGCCCCGGTTCCGGCGCCGCCGGTCCGCCGGCGTCGGTCACCTCGACCCGCACCGCGTCCTCGTCCCGCCGGACCCGCACGGTCACCGCGGCCCCCGGCGCGTGCCGGGCGGCATTGGTGAGCGCCTCCTGCACCACGCGGTGCGCGGCCTGCTCCGCCAGGCTCCCCGCGCCGTTCCCCGTGAGGCCGGACGCCGCGTCCGGCGCGTCGTCCAGCCGTACGTCCAGCCCGGCCGACGCCGCCCGCGCGACGAGCGCCGCGATCGTCTCGTGCGGCGGGGCGAGCGGCCCGTCCCCGGCCGGCCCGTCCCGGAGCGCGCCGAGCACGCCGCGGAGGCGGTCGGTGGCCTCCATGGCGGTGACGCGGATCCCGGCGACCGCCGCGCGGTCCGCGTGCCGGTCGGCGGGGGCCAGGCCGGCGGACACCTCCAGCGCCCCGGCCCGGACCGCGATGAGCGCGAGGTCGTGCCCCACCAGGTCGTGCAGCTCGGTCGCGATCCGGGCCCGTTCCTCGGCCCGGGCGCTCCGGGCGACGAGCTCCTGCTCGCGCTCGAGCCGGGCCACCCGCTCGCCCGCGAGCCGGGCGAGCTCCGCCTGCTGGCGGCGGTTGCGACCCGCCAGCCACGGCGCCACGACGAAGACGGCCAGGAGCATCGCCGCGGTGGCGGCCGTGCCGACGTCCACGACCGCGAGCGCCGCCGCCAGGACCGCCGCGCCGGCGAGCAGCCAGGCGGTACCGCGGGCGCGCAGGTGCCTGCCGTGCAGGTAGGCGAGCGGCGCGAGGGCGGGGAAGACGAGCTGCCGCCAGAGCGGCAGCGCGTCGGCCCCGATGCTGTTCAGGACCGCGAGCGCCGCGAGGGCAGCCAGGCCGACGCCGCCGGCGACCTCGTGGCGGTCGGGGCGGTGGTCGGTCACGCGGCCGACCCTACCGGGCTGCGTCGGGGCAGTCCCCGGAGCAGTACCCCGAGCCGGGCGCCGAGCACGCCGAGCCCGGCCAGCGCCGCCACCAGCAGCATCAGCACCGCGGGCAGCCCGAAGTAGAGCAGGGAGGGCCACGGGAAGGTGCGGCCGCCGGTGAGGAAGGACGCGAGCGCCGGCAGGAACGCGAGGACGACGGCGGGGAGCGCGAGCCACACCAGCCGCAGCGCGGTGGCCCACCGGGCCCGGCCCGCGCGGCGCGCGGCCCAGCGCGGCGCGTGCCGCACACCGACGACGCCGAGCGCGCCGGAGGCGAGCAGCAGGGCCGCGAGCCCGAGGTCGAGCGTCCGGGACCCGGCCGGGGGCTCGGGGTCCTCGCCCCGGGTCAGCGCGACCAGCCCGTCCAGCGCGGTCCGGGTGACGTCGGTGAGCCCCGCGCCGTTGGTCAGCACCGCGACGCCGTACCCGGTCGCCGGGTCGATCCACTCGACGGCCCGGTACGTCATGACGAAGCCGGAGTGCCAGCGTGTCCCGTCGTCCTCGGTGTGCCACCCGAGGCCGTAGTCGCCGACGGCGGAGGGCGTGTGCATCGCGTCCAGGCCGGCGGCGGAGACGAGCTGGCGGCCGTGCCCCGTCTGGCTGATCAGCCAGGGTCCCAGGTCTGCGGCGCTGGTGATGACGCCGGCGCTGCCGGTGTCGTCGAACCACCGGGGCTCGGGGCGCCGGACCCACCAGCCGAACAGGGAGTTGTACCCGTCGGCGGGCCGGACGACGTCGTCGCGGGTGGCGCTGCCGGTCATGCCGAGCGGCCCGAACACGCGCTCGGCCAGGAAGTCGCCGAAGTCCTGGCCGGAGGCCACCTCCACGAGGCGGGCGGCGAGGTCGAAGTTGACGTTGCAGTAGGCGTAGGTGGTGCCCGGGTCGGCGGCGAGGGCGTCGTCGTGCAGGCGGGCGACGTAGTCGCTGCGGGACGTCGCCTCGGCCAGGTCGGCGACGTCGACGCTCGTGTCGGCGAGCCCGGAGGTCTGGTCCAGGAGCTGGCGGACGGTGATCTCGTCGACCCGCGGGTCGGCCATCCGCAGCTCCGGGAGCTGGTCGGTGACGCTGCCGTCGAGGTCGATCTTCCCGTCCTCGGCCAGGATCACGACGGCCGTCGCGGTGAAGGACTTGGTGACCGACGCGATCCGCATGGGTGTGTCCGCGGTGACCGGGGACCCGTCCGCGTCGTGCCCGTACCCGGCGGCATGGACCACCTGGTCGTCGTGGGTCACCACGGCGGACAGGCCGGGCACCCCCGAGGCCTCGGCGAGGTCGGCGAGGTAGGTGTCGATCGCCTCGGGGGTGGGCGCGGCGGGCGGCGGCGCCGCGGCGGCCGGCGGGATACCCGCCGTCGCGATGCCCAGCGTCAGCAGCGCCGCCGTGAGATGCCTGGTCAGGGGTGCGTGTTCCATGTCCGGCACGCTAGGGAGCGGCCGGCCCCGGACACATCTGTCAGGTGTCCGGACCACCCCTGACGAAAGTCAGGGCCGCCAGCGTCGCGCGCGCCCCCGCCTGGTGCAGCGAGCCGAGCGCGTCGAGGTAGGCCGCGACGAAGCGCGGCTCGGTCACGAGCGACCCGAACAGGTCCGGGCTGCGCAGGAACGCCACGGCGTCGCCCCGCTGCGAGCGGGCGAGCGGCACGAGCCGGTCCGCGAGCCGGTCGACGACGTCGATGGGCTCGCCCTGCTCGTCGGTCCCCTCGGCGTACCGGGCCCAGCTCGCGACGATCGCCGCCGACCGGACGATCTCGCCGCCGGTGCCGAGCTGCTCGCGCACGATCGGCACCAGCCACTTCGGGATGCGGTCGGAGGTCTCCGCGCACAGCCGGGCGAGCGTGTCCCGCACCTCCGGGTTGCCGAACCGCTCCACCAGCGAGGTCTTGTACTCGTCGAGGTCGACACCGGGGACCGGCCGCAGGGTCGGCGTCGCCTCGCGGTCCATGAAGTCGCGCACGAACCGCGCCAGGGCGGGGTCCGCCATCGCCTCGTGCGCGTACCGGTAGCCGATCAGCCACCCGAGGTAGGCGATGGCCTGGTGGCTCGCGTTGAGCAGGCGGAGCTTCATCAGCTCGTACGGCTCGACGTCCGCGACGAGCTGCACGCCCGCGTGCTCCAGCGGCGGCCGGCCCAGCGGGAAGTCGTCCTCCAGCACCCACTGGAAGAACGGCTCGGCCACCACGGGCCAGCGGTCCGCGACGCCGAGCCGCTCGGCGACCAGGGCTCGGTCCGCGTCCGTGGTCACGGGCGTGATGCGGTCCACCATCGAGCTGGGGAACGCGACCTCGTCGTGCACCCACCGGCCGAGGTCCGGGTCGCGCAGGGCCGCGAAGGCGGCGAAGACGGTCCGGGCCTTCTCGCCGTTGCCCTGCACGTTGTCGCAGGACATCACGGTGAACGGCGGCAGGCCGCGCGCCCGCCGTCGGGCCAGGGCCTCCACCACGTAGCCGAACACGGTGGCCGGCACGGCCCCCGGCCGGGCGTCGGCGACGACGGCGGGCGCCGTCGCGTCGAACTCGCCCGTGACCTGGTCGAACCCGTAGCCGCCCTCGGTGATGGTCAGCGACACGATGCGGGTGTCCGGGTGCGCCATGCGCTCCAGCACGGCCTCCGGGTCGTCCGGCGCGAACAGGTACTCCACGATGCTGCCGACCACCCGCGCGTCGAGGCGCCCGTCCGGGTGCTTGGTCACCAGCGTGTACAGGCCGTCCTGCGCCTGGAGCGCGTCGCGCATGGCGGCGTCGCCGGGCAGCAGGCCGACGCCGCAGATGCCCCAGTCGCGGCCCTCGCCGCGGCGCAGCAGCTCGTCGACCGCGAGCGCCTGGTGCGCGCGGTGGAAGCCGCCGACGCCGAGGTGCACGATCCCGACGCGGACGCCGGCGCGGTCGTAGGGCGGCAGGCTCACGGCGCCCGTCCCGGCGTCTGGCCCGGCGTCGGGCAGCGGGACCGGCAGCGGGACGGCGAGGTCCAGCGTCACTTGATCGCTCCCATCGCCAGGCCGCGGACGAGCTGCTTCTGCGCGATCCAGCCCGCCAGCACCACGGGCACGATGGCGACGGTCGCCGCCGCGGACAGGACGGCCAGGAACTGGCCGCGGCCGTCCACGAAGCTGGTCAGGAACGGCGGGGTGGGCCGCGCCACCTGGGCCGTGAGGAGGTTCGCGAGGAAGAACTCGTTCCACGCGAAGATGAAGCAGATCAGGCCCGCGGCGGCGACGCCCGGCAGCACGATGGGCAGCACGACGCGGAAGATCTCGGTGCCGAGGCGGGCGCCGTCGAGCTGCGCGGCCTCGATGACCTCGCGCGGCACCTCGGCGAGGAACGACCGCATCATCCACACCGCGATGGGCAGGTTGACGCCCACGTAGAGGATGGTCAGCCAGGTGATGTTGTCGAGCCCGCCCACGGACTGGAGCAGCAGGTAGACCGGGATGATCGAGGCGGCCACCGGCATGAAGCGGGTGGAGATGAAGAAGAACAGGGCGTCGCGCACGTTGGCGACCGGGCGGATGCTCAGCGCGTAGGCGGCCGGGACGGCCAGCACGAGGACCAGCAGCGTGGACCCGACGCTCGCGCTGAGCGAGTTGATCAGGTACGGCAGCATGTCGCGCGCGAAGACGGCGTCGAACTGGTCGAGCGTGAGGTCGGGGGCGAAGGTGGGCGGCACCGTGGCGGCCTGGTGCTCGGGCTTGAAGGCCGTGAACACCATCCACGCCACGGGGAAGAAGAACATGAGCACGAGCACCCAGGTGACCGCGGTGATCAGGGCCCCTCGAAGGCGCGAGGAGGTCATCGGTCGATCCCTTCCGTGGAGAAGACCTTGAAGAGGGTGCGCAGCGCGACCGAGGCGACGACGATCGTGACGAGCACGGTCATCACGCCGTACGCGGCGGCCTCGCCGACCTCCAGGCCGACGAACGCCCGCTCGTAGAGCAGGTACGACAGCGTCTTGGTGCCGCCCGTGCCGCGGGTCATGATCGCGATCGGGTCGAAGACCTGCAGCAGCATGATCGAGGCCAGCAGCACCGCGATCTCGACGTACTGGCGCAGGTGCGGCAGCGTGATCGAGCCGAACGTGCGCAGCGCCCCGGCGCCGTCGACGGCGGCGGCCTCCAGGACGTCGCGGTCCTGCGCCTGGAGCCCGGCCAGCAGGATCAGCATGGCGAACGGCGTGTACTGCCAGGTCAGCACCAGGATGATCGTGAGCATCGGCAGCTCGGTGTTCCACGCCACGGGCGGCAGGCCGACCAGGCCGAGGCCCCAGTTGGCCATGCCGGTGGCGGCGTCCAGGATGGACCACTTCCACACCAGGGCCGCGGCGGCGGGCATCACGAGGAACGGCGTGATCATCAGGGTGCGGGCCACGCCTCGTCCCACGAAGTTCCGGTCGAGCAGCACGGCGAACAGCATGCCGAGCAGGGTCGAGGCCACCACGGAGGTGCCGGTGACGGCGACGGTCGCGGCTAGCGACGACAGGAACGAGCCGTCGCGCAGCACGGTCACGTAGTTGTCGAGGCCCGTGAACCCGCGGTCGCCGGGCCGCAGCATGTTCCAGCGCTGCAGCGAGTAGTAGATCGTCAGCACGAACGGGATCTGGGTCAGGACGATCGAGGTGGCCAGGGCGGGCCAGAGCAGGGCGCGCGAGACGGCCAGCCGGCGTCGGCGGCTCTGCTCCCCGGTGGGTGTCGTCCGCTGTGGCCGACGGCGCGTCGGGGCGGACATCAGAACGGTCATCGGACCCTCCTACTTCTGGGCGTCGCCCGCCTCCTGGGCGAGGTCCTGGGCGCGGTCGAGCACGGGGGCGAGCTCGCTGCGGCCCGCGAAGACGTCGGCCAGGTCCTGCGAGACCTGGTTGCCGAGGTCCTGGAACTCCGGGATGGTGACGTACTGGATGCCGGTCCACGACTGCGGTGCGACACCCGGCTGCTCGGGGTTCACGGCGAGCATGATGTCGCGCGTGATGGGCGCGAACGACGCCGCGGCCTCCTCGTACTCCGGGATCTCGTACGTCGAGTTCCGCGCGCCCGGGGGCACCCGGCTCCAGCCGAGTTCCGTGCCGACGAGCTGGTGGTACTCCTTGCTGGTGGCCCACTTCACGAACTCGACCGCGGCGTCCCGGTTCTGCGTGGTCTCGGGGATCGCGAGGTTCCACGACCACAGCCAGCCAGACTCCTCGGTCTCGACCACGGGCGCGTGGGCGTAGCCCATCTTGCCCGCGACCTGCGACGACTCCGGGTCCTCCAGCAGGCCGGCGGCAACCGTCGCGTCCACCCACATCGCGGACCGGCCCTGGCTCACGTTGTTCAGGCACTCGGTGAAGCCGGTGGAGACGGGGTCGGCCTCGCCCGCGTCCTCGACCAGGTCGACGTAGAACTGGACGGCCTCGGCGAACTCCGGCTGGTCCACCTGCGCGTTCCAGTCGGCGTCGAACCAGCTCCCGCCGAACGTGTTCACCACCGTCGTCAGCGGCGCGAAGACCTCGCCCCAGCCGGGCTTGCCGCGCAGGCAGATGCCGTCGACGTCGTCCGTGTCGACCTCGCGGGCGATGTCCGCGACCTCCTGCCACGTCGGGTGCTCGGGCATGGTCACGCCCGCCGCGTCGAGCAGCTCCTTGTTGTACATGAGCATCGAGGACTCGCCGTAGAACGGGACGGCGTACAGGGAGTCGTCGACGGTGAGCGCGTCCTTGACCGGCTCGAACAGGTCGTCGACGTCGTAGTCCGCGTCGGACTCGAGGTCGCCCGTGAGGTCGGTGAGCCAGCCGTTCTGCGCCCAGATCGGCACCTCGTAGGAGCCGACGGTGACGATGTCGTACTGGCCGCCGTCGGTCGCGACGTCCTTGGTGACGGCGTCGCGCAGGTCGTTCTCCTCCATCTGGATGAAGTTCACCGTGATGTCCGGGTGCTCCTCCTCGAAGGCGGACTTCAGCTCCTCCATGTCCTTCATCTGCGGGTTGTTGACGGTCGCGAGCGTGAGCTCGACCGGACCGCCGTCCTGTCCCGCGGCGTCGCCGTTACCGCCGCCTCCCGCTCCGGCGCAGGCGGTCAGCGCCAGCGCGAGCGCCGCGGTCGCGAGGCCGGCGGGCGCGGCCTGGCGGCGCGCAGTTCTCGTGAGCATCATTGCTTCGACCCTTCTGGTCACGTCGTCGTGAGGTGTCGTGGTGCCGCACATCGTGGGCCGGGCCGCATACCGGGTCAACGAGGGTGAAACCCAAACGGTCAGCGAGACTGTGGTATCGCACAGCGCGGTGGGGTCCGGGGGCCCGACGGCGGGGCGCGCGCGGCTCACCTGGGGCGACGCGGCCGGCGCCGGGGTCCGTTCTGCCCGGTTCTACACCGCGCCGTCGCCGGGGAAAACGCATCCCGCACCGGGCACGAACTGCTGGTCCCGAGGGGTCGACCGGTCACGCCGTCAGACCTGGACGATCTCCGCCCCGGCCGCGTGGAACGCGCGCGCCCGCGCGGCGCCGAGCTGCGTGCCGGTGATCATCGCCTCGAAGTCGTCGAGGCCGGCGAACCGCACGAAGCTGGTCACGCCGAACTTGTGGTGCGCCCCGATGAAGATCCGGCGCCGGCTCACCTCGATCGCGGCAGCCTTCACGCCCGCGACCGCCGGGTCGGGCGTGGTCAGGCCGTCCTCAACGGTCACCCCGTTCGCGCCGATCAGCCCGAGGTCGAGGCGGAAGGTGCGCAGCATGTCCACGGCGGCGCCGTCGACCACGCCCAGGGTCTTGCCCCGCACCCGCCCGCCGATGATGATCACCTGCACGTTGGGCCGGGCCGACAGCTCCGTCGCGACCGGCAGGGACGCCGTGACCAGCGTGAGCTCACGGTCGGTCGGCAGGGCCCGCGCCGCGAGCAGCGGCTGGAACCCCTCGTCGACAAAGATCGTCCGCGCCTCCCCCAGGCGCCGCGCCACCTCGGCGGCGATCCGCGCCTTCTCCTCCGGGAAGCTCTCCCGGCGCTGCGACAGCGCCGTCTCGAACGAGCTGGTCTCGACCGGGAAGGCGAGCCCGTAGCTGCGCCGCACCAGGCCCTGGGCCTCCAGCTTGCGCAGCTCGCGGCGCACCGTCTCCTGCGAGACGGACAGCATCCGAGCCGACTCGCTCACCTCGATGCGGCCGCGCCGCCGCACCAGGGCGAGCAGCTCCGCGGATCGCGCGGCCTGCCGGACGGCGCTCGCCGGCACCGCACCGGACGCGTCGAGCGCCATCGCCTGCTCCCGTCGTCGGGCTCCTGGGCCCCCGATTCTGCCGCTTGCCGCGACATCCCGGAACCCCCGGTCGCAGGTCAGCCCGCCAGCAGCGCACCCCGTGCGGCGCCCGCGAGCGCCTCGGCCAGCTCCTCGACCCGCTGCGGGTCGGCCGGGATCTGGGGCGTGGCGACGCGGAGCCAGGCGGGGCGCGGCGGCGTGGCGAACGTGCGCGACGACGGTGTGAGCACCATCCCGCGCGCCCCGAGCTCGACCAGGGCCTCGTCCTCGTTCTCGGCGCGCAGCCAGACGACGAGGCCGCCCGGGGGTGTCGCGGTGCGCACGTCGCGCGCGGCGAGCGCCCGGGTCAGGTCCCGGCCGCGTTCCGCGTACCAGCGGCCGGAGTCCGTCACGAGGCTGCCGACACCGGGGTTGGCCAGGAGGTACGCGAGCGCGTTCTGCAGGATGCGGCTCTGGGCGAGGATGCCGTGGCTGCGCAGGCGGCGCACGCCGAGCACCACGTCGCGCGCCCCGCCGACGACGGTGGTGCGCAGGTCGAGCCCGAAGGCGCGGCAGAAGGACGTGATCCGCACGACCCGGCCGGGCAGCAGCTCGCCCAGGCTGAGCGGCCGCACCGGGGCCAGCGGGCCGAGCACGTCCTCCTCCAGGACCCAGGCGTCCGGGGCATGCTTCGTGAGCACGTCGGCGAGCTCGGCGAGCCGCGGCGCGGTGACGGCGCCCTCCAGCGTGAACTCCCCGCCCGGCTGGTAGACGAAGGTGCGCGCACCGGCGGCCAGGGCGCGCTCCAGCGCGCCGGGGAGCGGGCCGGAGGCGTCGGAGGCGACGCCGACGACGTCGAAGCCGACGGAGCGCAGGTTGCCGATGGTGCCGGAGACCGCGGGCTCCTGGACGGCGATCAGCCCGCCCGGCGCGGTGGCCGCCTCGGCGGTGAGCAGCGTGGCCTCGCCGGCCCCGCTGACGGTCACCCACTCGGCGGCGTCGAACGGCCAGTCCTGGCGCACGGCGTCGAGCAGCGCGGGCGTGATCGCCTCGCGGCGCAGCGAGTTGGTCTGGGGTTCGCGCAGGCTGTGCGCGAAGGCCTCCAGCAGGTCGGGCAGCCGGTCGGTCGTGGGGTGCGCGGACGAGAGGTCCACCGAGGACCAGCCGTCGAACACGGGCGGCTCCCCCGCGCGCGGCCACAGGGGCGCGCTGGCCGGGCCGGCCACGATGGTGCCGCCGCGCCGCCGCGTGGTGACCAGGCCGCGGTCGACCAGGAGGGACCAGGTGCCCGCGATGGTCGAGCGGCCGAGGCCGGACGCGGTGGCGACCTCCTCGATCGTGGGCAGCCGGGTGCCCGGCGCGAGCACGCCCTGCTCGATCCAGGCGGTGAGCTGCTCGGCGAGCGCCGGGCCGGACAACCCGCGCACCGATGCGATCAGGTCGGACGGCGTGCCCGGGGTGGTACTCGCGGCGTCGGGTCCTGTGGTCGTCATCGCCCCTCGTCAGTCTGTTCCGGCACTTATCATCCAGATGTATATCAGGCGAGCGCAGGGTCGCGCGACCACCTTCCATCCGCGCGCAGCCGTTGTCTCACCAGGCGGACGGCACGGGGATCGGCTTGGAGCGATCGGCCCGCCGTGGTTAACGTCTACCCGTGATCATGAATCTTCCATCACATATGGGTGTGGTGGACACGGCCGACCGGATCCGCTCCGGTCGCGAGAGCGCGCGCTCCGTCGCGGAGCACGCCCTCGCCCGGGCGGACGCCGTCGACCCGGCCGTGCGGTCCCTCGTGTGGCGCGACGACGCCGCGACGCTCGCGGCCGCGGACGCCGTCGACCGCGCGCGGGCCGCCGGCGCGGACCTGCCGCCGTTCGCCGGCGTGCCGATCACGGTCAAGGACACGTTCGCGGTCCAGGGCCAGCCGTGGACCCGCGGCTCCCTCGCGATCGACGAGACGCCCGCGCCGTCGACCGACCTGCTGCCCGCCGCGGCGTTCGCCGCCGGCTTCGTCCAGCTCGGGCGCGCGGCCACGCCGGAGCTGGCCATGACCACGTCCTGCGAGAGCCCGCGCTCCGGCGTCACGCACAACCCGTGGGACCTGACCCGCTCGCCGGGCGGGTCCAGCGGCGGTTCTGCGGCGGCCGTGGCCGCCGGCATCGTGCCCGTCGCGCTCGCGAGCGACGGCGGCGGCTCGCTGCGGGTCCCGGCCGCGTTCTGCGGCCTGGTCGGCCTCAAGCCCGGCCGCGGCCTGCTCCCCCAGCGCGTCCAGGGCTGGGAGGGCGGCGCCACCGAGGGCGTCGTCACGCGCACCGTGGCCGACACGGCCGCCGTCGTGACGCACCTGGCCGCGCCCGACCCGCTGGCCTGGTCGCGCGGCCCCGCCGCCCCGGACTACCTCGCCCTGCTGGACCACGCGCCCGACCCGCTGCGGGTCGGGCTGCTCACCCGCTCCTGGGACCCGCGCATCGAGGTCGACGCCGCGTGCGTCGCCGCGGTGCAGGACGTCGCGGCCGTGCTGCGCTCCCTGGGGCACACGGTCGTCGCGCTCGACGCCCCGGAAGAGGGCGCCGAGCTCATGGACCTGTACCCGGGCGTCGTCATCCCGGCGTGGCTGCGGCAGACGCCGCTGGACCATCCCGAGCTCCTGCAGCCGTACATCCACCGCGTGATGGACCGGGCCGACACCCTCGGCGCGGCCGAGTACGTGCGCGGGGCCGTCCGGATGCGCGCCCTGGCCCGCACGGTCACCGAGGCCCTGTTCGGCGCCGCCGACGTCGTCCTCACCCCCACGACCGCCACCCGGGTGCCCGCGACCGGCGTCGTGCTGGACGAGCTGACCCGGCAGGCGCCGTCCCGCGACTCCGTCGTGTACGAGCGCACGCTCGCGTTCACCACCGTGCCGAGCGTGCTCGGCACCCCCGCCCTGACCCTCCCCACCCACCTGGACGACGACGGCCTGCCGCTCGGCACGCAGCTCGTCGCCCCGCAGGGCGGCGAGGCCCTCCTGCTCCGGCTCGGCGCCGTCCTGGAAGGGCACTACGCCTGGGACCGCCGCCTGCCGCCCCACCACCCCGAAGGAACGAGAACACGATGACCTCCCGCTCCACGCGCCGGACCGCCCGGCCCCTGACCCGCACCCTCGCCGTGACGACGGCCCTGGCCCTGACCGGCTCGCTGGCCGCCTGCTCCGCGGACGACGCGGGCGGCGACGCCGCCGGCGGCGACCTGTCGGGCCGCACCCTCAAGGTCGCGGTGTACGCCGGCTCCTGGGGCGAGTCGTTCGCCAAGGCCTTCGTCGAGCCGTTCGAGGAGGAGACCGGCGCCACCGTCGAGCTCGTGCCCGGCGGCCCCGCCGACTGGCTCACCGCGCTGCGCTCCACCAAGGGCGGCACGCCCGCCTACGACGTCGTCGCGTTCACGCCCAACGTCATCCCGAGCGCCGTCTCGGCGGGCGTCGTCGCCGAGCTCGACACCGCCCGGATCGAGCAGTTCGACCAGCTCAACACCGTGCTCGCCGAGCAGAGCAACGTGGGCGGCACCCAGTACGGCGTGCCCCTGACCGTGGGCTCCACCGGCATCGCCTACCGCACCGACAAGGTCGACGAGCCGCCGACCGACTGGTCCGACCTGCTCGACCCGGCCTACTGCGGGCACGTGGCCGTCTCGCCGCTGACCTTCAACACGGGCGTCGAGTTCGTCGCGGGCCTGATCAACGAGGCCGGGGGCAGCATCACCAACCCGGACGACGTCGACGCCGCGTTCGAGCAGCTCGAGACCCTCAAGGACTGCGCCTCCACCTTCCCCGCCGACGGCACGAGCGTCGAGACCGCGCTCTCGAACGGCGACGCCTGGGTCGCGGCGCACTGGGACGGCCGCGCGTTCGTGCAGCAGAACGCGGGCGAGCCCATCGGCTTCGCCTACCCCGCCTCGGGCTCCGTGGGCGCCCTGACCTCGCTCTTCGTCACTGAGGGAACGCAGGAGGAGGAGCTGGCCTACACGTTCCTGAACTACGTCGCCTCCAGCGAGTACCAGCCCGTCTTCTCCGAGGGCACCTGGTACGCCGCCTCCAACGACCAGAACGAGTACCCCGCGCAGTTCGACGAGCAGATCACCAGCGGCAAGGGCGCGTACGACGACTTCGTGTGGGTCGACTACGAGGCCATCACCCCGCAGCTCCCGGACCTGCAGGCGCGCTGGCAGGAGATCTTCGGCTGATGACTGCGACCCAGGGCCGCGTGGAGATCCGCGGGCTCAGCGTCGGGTACGGCGGCGACCCGGTGCTGGAGCTCGACGAGCTGACGATCGAGGCGGGCGAGTTCCTCTCGGTCCTCGGTCCGTCGGGCTGCGGCAAGTCGACGCTCCTGTCCGTGCTCGCGGGGTTCGTCGCGCCGACGACGGGGACCGTCGTCATCGACGGCGAGGACGTCACCCATGTGGCGCCGAACCGCCGCGAGACGGGCCTGGTGTTCCAGAGCTACGCCCTGTTCCCGCACATGACGGTGCGGCGCAACCTGGAGTACGGGCTGCGCACGCGGCGCGTGCCGCGCGACGAGCGGGCCGAGCGCGTGCGCGACGCCCTGCGGCTGGTCGACCTGGTCGACTACGCGGACCGTTACCCGCAGCAGCTCTCCGGCGGCCAGCAGCAGCGCGTCGCCATCGCCCGCGCGCTGGTCACGCGGCCGCGGGTGCTGCTGCTCGACGAGCCGCTGTCCAACCTGGACGCCAAGCTGCGCCGCCAGATGCGGCACGAGCTGCGCGAGCTGCAGCGCGAGGTCGGCACCACCACCGTGTTCGTCACGCACGACCAGGCGGAGGCGCTCGCGCTGTCCGACCGGGTCGCGCTGCTCGCGCACGGCGACCTGGAGCAGCTCGGCACCCCCGAGGAGCTGTACCGCACCCCGCGTACCCGGTTCGCCGCGGACTTCGTCGGCGCCGCGAACCTCCTGCCGGTGGCGGACGGCGACGGCGGGCCCACGGTGCTGGGGCGGCCGGTCCGGCTCGGTTCCGCGGGCGCGACCGTCGCGCTGCGGCCCGAGCACGTGCGGGTCGTCGAGCCGGGCGGGGACGCCGCGGCGGCGACCGTGCTCTCGGTCGGCTTCGCCGGCGAACGGTACGAGTACCGCCTGCGCACCACGGACGGCACCGAGCTGCTCGCGAGCCCCGCGGACGGCGGACGCCGCTTCGCCGAGGACGAGAGCGTCGGGCTCACGTGGTCCGACGACGCCCTCCTGCCGCTCGGGGCGGCCTGACGTGCCGGCCACCCGCACCCGCTCCCGCGACCTGCGCGGCCACGTCGCCGCGATCGTGCCCACGGCCTTCGTCGTGGTCGCGTTCCTGGTGCCGCTGGTCGGGCTGCTCCTGCTGAGCCTGCGCCCCACCGACCAGATGAACAACGTGCTGCCCGGGTTCACCGGGGCGCAGTACGCCGAGGTCTTCGGCACGCCCTACCTGTGGGGCTCGGTCGTCGAGAGTCTCTGGCTCGCCGTCCGGGTCAGCGTCACGTGCCTCGTCCTGGCGTTCCCCCTCGCCTGGTACCTCGCCCGCTCGACGTCGGGCGTGGGCAAGTCCCTGGTCTTCGTGGTCACCCTGTCCCCGCTGCTGACCAGCGAGGTCGTGCGGTCCTTCGGCTGGCGCGTGGTCATGTCGGGCGAGGGCCCCGTCAACGTCACGCTCCAGGCCCTCGGGCTGATCGACGAGTCCCTGCCGCTGCTGCGCTCGCCGTGGACGGTGTTCCTCGCCGTCGTGCACGTGCTGCTGCCGTTCGCCGTGCTGGCCCTGTCCGCGTCGCTCGGCGCGATCGACAACCGGCTGCTGCAGGCCTCCGCCGACCTAGGCGCGTCCGCGCTGCGCACGTTCCGCTCCGTGGTGCTGCCGCTGGCCACCCCGGGCGTCGTGGCCGCGACCGTGATCGTCTTCTCCCTGAGCATGGGCGTGTACGTGACGCCGCTGCTCGTGGGCGGGGCCAACCAGTCCCTGGCCGGGCTCCGGATCCAGACCGAGGCCATGGTCGCCTTCGACCAGCCGCGCGCCGCCGCCCTGAGCTTCGTGCTCCTGGCCGTCACGCTCGCGGTCTGCGGCCTGATCGGCCTGCTGGGCCGGTTCGCCGAGAGGGGGCGTCGTGCCTGACCGTCGTGTCGTTCGCGTCACCGGCGCCGGCCGGGCCCGCGCCCGCCGCGCGCTGACACTCGTGCCCGTGGTGCTCGTCTGCGCCTTCCTGCTGCTCCCGCTCGCCGTCGTCGCGCTGAGCTCGTTCAACGCCGGGAACAACTTCCGGTTCCCGCCGTCCGGCCTGAGCCTGCGCTGGTACGCCGAGGTGTTCGGCTCCGCGCAGTGGCTCGACTCGCTCGGCTACTCGCTGCTGCTCGTGCTGCTCGTCGTGCCGGTCGTCGTCGTGCTGGGCACCCTCGGCGGGTACGCCGTCGGCGCCGGGAACTTCCCCGGCCGGCGCGCGCTCGGCCTGCTGTTCCTGTCCCCCATGGCCGTGCCCGGCGTGATGGTCGGCCTGGCGCTGCTCTACCAGCTCCAGCGCACCGGCATGGTCGGCTCGGCGCAGGGCCTGTGGCTCGCGCACCTGGTGGTGACCTTCCCGTTCTGCGTGCGGGTCGTCGCGGTCAGCGCCGCGGCACTCGACCCCGCGCTGCCCCGCGCCGCGCGGTCGCTCGGGGCGTCGCCGCTGCGCACCTTCCTCACCGTGACCGTGCCGCTCATGCGGCCGGGGATCGTCGCCGGGGCATTCCTGGGCGCCGTCATCTCGCTCGGCGAGGTCGCGGTGTCCGTGCTGGTGGCGGGCGCCGGCGAGGCCACCGTGCCCGTGCGCATCTACTCCGCGGTGCAGGTCCAGCTCGAACCCACCGTCGCGGCCGTCTCCACGCTCCTGCTGCTGGTCAGCGTGGCGACCATCGCCGTGCTCGACCGCACCGTCCACGTCTCGAGGTTCCTCTAACCCATGTCATCCCCCGTGGCTGTCCCCGCCGGACGTCGTCGCTGGCGCATCGGTATCGACGTCGGCGGTACGTTCACCGACCTGGTCGCCGTCCCCGGCGACGGCGTCTCGTGGTCGCTCGCCGACGCGATCACGCACAAGGTGCCGAGCACCCCGCACGACCCCTCCGAAGGGGTCGAGACAGGGCTGGCGCAGCTCCTGGCGCGCGGGATCGCCGTCGACGACGTCGCGGCGGTGGCCCACGGCACCACGATCGGCCTCAACGCGATCCTCCAGGGCCGCGTGGCCCGGGCGGCGCTCGTGACCAGCGCGGGGCACCGGGACGTGCTGCAGATCGCCCGCGCGCGGATGCCGCGGTCGTTCGACCTGCACGCGACCCCCGCGCGGCCCGTCGTGCCGCGCGAGCACGTGCTGGAGGTGGCGCACCGGTTCGCCGCGGACGGCGCCGCCGTCGGCACCGGGGTGGACGACGCCGAGCTGGACCGGCTCGTGGAGCGCCTGACCGCCGTCGCGCCCGAGGTCGTGGCCGTGAGCCTGGTGGGCGGGTACGCCGCGCGCGAGGCCGAGCAGCTCCTGGCCGACCGGCTGGCCGCCGCCCTGGACGTCCCGGTGACGTCGGCCGCCGCGGTGTGGCCCGAGGCCGGCGAGTACGAGCGCACCACGCTGGCGCTCCTGGACGCCCAGATCACGCCGCTGATGACCGGCTACTTCACCGCGCTGCGCGAGCGCCTGCGTCGCCTGCGGGTCGACGCCCGCGTCTACATCACCACGTCGAACGGCGGCTCGGTGTCCATCGAGGACGCGATCCGGCGTCCCGTGCAGACCGTGCTCTCGGGGCCGGCCGGCGGGGTGTCCGCCGCCGCGACCGCGTGGCCCGGCACGGACATGGTCACCGTGGACATGGGCGGCACGAGCAGCGACATCGGCGTGCTGCGCGGCGGCCGCCCCGTCCTGACCACGACCGCCACCGTGGGGCCGCACCCGCTGATGACTCCCGTGGTCGAGGTGTCCGCGATCGGCGCGGGCGGCGGGTCCGTGATCAGCGCCGACCGGTCGGGCGCCCGGGCGGTGCTGCGCGTCGGCCCGGCGAGCGTCGGCGCCGTGCCCGGCCCGGCCGCGTACGGCGCGGGCGGCACGCAGCCCGCCCTGACCGACGCCTACGTGCACGCCGGCGTCATCGACCCGGCCACGTTCCTGGGCGGCACGTTCCCGCTGCGCGCGGACCTCGCGACGGCGGCGCTCGGGCGGGTCGCGGACGAGCTGGCGGAAGATGCCGGTGCCGACGGCGTCACCGACGCCGCGCTGCGTGTCGCGTCGGTCGGCATGGCCGCACGCCTGCGGACCGTGCTGGCCGCGCACGGCGAGGTGCCCGAGCGGTACACGTTCGTCGCCTTCGGCGGGGCCGGCGGCACACATGCCGCGCTGCTGGCCGACGAGGTCGGCGTCCGCCGCGTGCTCGTCCCGGCCGCGGCCGGGACCTTCTGCGCGCTGGGCGCGGCGATCGCCCCGATCCGGCGCGACGTCGCGCGCACGGTGCGCACCGCCGTCGTGCCGGAGAACCTCGACGCGCTGACGGCGGCGTCGGCCGGGCTGGAGCGCGAGGTACTGGACTGGCTGCGCACGCAGGACGTCGCCGCGGCAGGCACCGTGACGCTGAGCGCCGACCTGCGGTACGCGGGCCAGCCGACCACGCTGGAGGTGGTGCTCGCGGAGCGGCCCACCGAGGCGGGCGCGACGGAGCCGCTGCGCCTGGAGATCGAGCCGATGCTGCGCCGCTTCGCCGAGCAGCACGAGCGGGTCCACGGGTTCGCGGACCCCACTGCGACGGTGCGCGCCGAGACGCTGCGCGCGAGCGTCAGCGTGCGCCTCGGCGAGGTGCGCTCCGGGCACGGCGGCGCGGCGTTCGTGAAGACGGGCGCGCGGGACGTGCGGTACGACGGGACGCCCCGTCCGGCGAGCGTGCACACGCTCGGGTCGGACGGCGAGGCGTCGGTGACCGGCCCCGCCGTGATCGAGAAGGCGGACACGACGGTGCTCGTGCCGGCCGGGTGGACCGCGACGAGCGACGACGGCGGGAACCTGCACCTGGTGCGGTTGTTTGCTGGTACCGAGAACGCCGGTACCGAGAACAAGGAGGGCTGAGCCGTGCTGACGACGGTCGAGAAGGACGTCGCCCACACGCGGCTGCAGGCCGCGGTCGAGGAGATGTGCCTGACGCTGCGGCGCGCGAGCCGCAGCCTGTACGTGCGCGACGCCGCCGACTTCGCGTGCGCCGTGGCCGACCTGTCGGGCCGGTTCGTCGCCTACCCGCAGGACGTCGGCGTCTCCGGATTCGTCGGGCTGGACCTGACCCCCGCGATCGAAGCCGCGACGGCGGGCGGGCCGCTGGCGCCCGGCGACGTGGTGCTGACGAACGACCCGTACCTCTCCGGCGGCCTCTCGACGCACCTGCCCGACGTGCACGCGATCGCGCCGCTCTTCGACGGCGACGAGCTGGTCGGGTACGGCTGGGCTTTCGTGCACGTGTCCGACGTCGGCGGGCGCGTGCCCTCCTCCGTGAGCGTGCTCAACGACTCCGTGTTCGCCGAGGGGCTGCGGATCCCGCCCCTGCGGTACGTCCGCGCTGGGACCGTGGTGCCCGAGGTCGAGGCGATCCTGGCGGCCAACTCCCGCACGCCCGAGGCCAACCGGGGCGACCTGCACGCGATGCTCGCCGCGCTGGACACCGGACGGCGGCGGGTCGGCGAGCTCACCGCCGACCTCGGCCCGGCCGGGTTCGCCGACGTCGGCGCCTTCGCCCGCGAGCAGAGCGCGGCCCGCGCCCGCAGCGCCCTGCGCGCGCTCGCCGACGGCACCTACCGCTTCGAGGACTACCTCGACAACGACGGCGTGAGCGGCGTGCCGCTGCGGGTCGTGGTCACGGCCACGGTCGACGACGGCGCCGTGCACCTCGACCTGACGGGCACCGACCCGCAGGTCGAGGCCGCGCTGAACATGGTGACGTTCGGGCGCGCGCACTCGTGGGTGGTCACGCGGCTGTTCGCACTGATCGGCACGCTCGACCCGGCCGTGCCGCTCAACGGCGGGCTGATGGACGTCATCGGCTTCACCGCGCCCGAGGGCACGCTGCTCAACGCGACCGGCACCGCGGCGACCGGCGTGCGGCACGCCACGACGTCGCGGGTGAACGACGTGGTGTCCGGGGCGCTGGTCCAGGCCGCCCCCGAGGTACTGCCCGCGGCGTCCAGCGGGCTGGTCGTGCCCGTCGTCTTCGCGGCGGCCGACGGGTCCCGCGTGGACGTCGTCGAGCCGATGGTCGGTGGCACCGGGGCGCGGCACGGCGCCGACGGCGCGGACGGGCGCGACTCCGGCATCTCCAACCTCTCCAACAACCCGGTCGAGACCGTCGAGGCGAACGTGAGCGTGCGCGTGCTGCGCTACGCCCTGCGGGCCGACTCCGGCGGCGCCGGACGGTGGCGCGGCGGCTCCGGCCTGGAGCTGGAGTTCGAGGCGCTGACCGACGGCGGGCTGCTGGCCCGCGGGCTGGAGCGGCTGCGGTTCCGGCCCTGGGGCTTCGCGGGCGGGCGGCCCGGCGCGCTGACCGAGCTCGTGGTCAACGAGGGCCGCGCCGACGAGCGGCGGCTGTCGGTCGTGGACGTGCACCCGCTGCGCGCCGGCGACCGCGTGGTGCTGCGCACCTCCGGCGCGGGCGGCTACGGCGACCCGCTGGAGCGGGACGAGGCGGCCGTGCTGGCGGATGTCGCCGCAGGGCTCGTCACTCCCGGTGCGGCGCTGGAGGCGTACGGGGTCGTGGTGCGCGACGGCGTGCTGGACGTCGCCGCGACCGCGGCGGAACGGACGGGGCGTTCCGTTGCGGCGGAGGTTGGCCGGGCACACTCGCTCGGCCCCGAGCGCGAACGCTGGGAACGGGTCTTCCCCTCCGCGCTCGCCGACCGGCTCGACATTTACCTCCGCACGCTGCCGACGACGACGCGCGCGGCCCGGCGCCGGGAGATCCTCGGGGGTGTGCTGGCCGGGCTGCCCGACCGGTTCCCCGGCGTGGCCGCGTCCGAGGAGGCGCTCGTCGTGGCGGAGCATGCGTTCGCGGAAGCCGTGGCGGACGTGACCGGCGCCGCGTGAGCGACGCACACATGATGCCGTTCGACGCCGTGATCGTCGGCGGCGGACCGCGGGCCGTCGCCGTCGTCGCCCGGCTCGCCGCCCGGCGTCGGCCGGACGCGCCCTCGGGCGCGGCACCCGACGGGACGCTTCCCGTGCTGCGGATCGCCGTCGTCGACCGGGTGGAGGTCGGCGCCGGGGCGACCTGGCGTACCGACCAGTCCCCGCTGCTGCTGAACAACACGTGGGCGGCGCGCACCACCGTGCACGCCGACGCCTCCACGCCGATGACCGGGCCCGTCGTCGCCGGGCCGGACCTGGTCGACTGGGCGCACGCTGCGGCGTCGGACACCGACTCCCGCCCGGGCACCGACTGGGCCCGGGACGAGGCGCGCGGGCTCGGCCCCGGCTCGTACCCGACCCGGCGGCTCCAGGGCGCCTACTACCTGGACCAGCTCGACGAGGCCGCGCGGCGCGGGAGCATCGAGGTGGTGCCGGTGCACGGCACGGTCGTGGACGTGCGCGCGGCGGGGTTCGGCCTACGGGAGGTCGTGCTCGCGGAACAGGCCGCCGCGAGCGCCTCCGCTCGCCCGGCCGCTGCGAGCGCCTCCGCTCGGCCGCCCGCCCCGAGCGCCGTCGTCGAACCGGCGATCCTGACCACCCCCGTCGTCGTGCTCGCGCAGGGCATGATCCAGGCCAGGCGCTCCGCCCGCACCGAGCGGTTCGCCGACGCCGCCCGCGCGCACGGCCTGGTCTACGTCGAGCCGGGCATGCCCGCCGAACGCGACTGGGACGCCGTGCCCGCCGGCGAGGACGTACTGGTCGCGGGCCTGGGCGCCAACTTCTTCGACGTGCTCGCACTACTGACCGTGGGGCGCGGCGGCCGGTTCGTCGACGCCGGTACCGGTGCGCCGACCGACGCGTCCGGCCGCCCCTGCGACGACGGCGGCGCCGACGGTCCCCACGCGGGCGCCGCCCTGCGCTATGTCCCGAGCGGCAACGAACCGCACCTGCTCGCGGGATCGCGGCGCGGGCTGCCGTACCGGGGCAAGGGCGCGCTCGCCGACGGGCTGCCCACGCCCTACGTGGCGCGGATCGCGACGCGCGAGCGCTTCGCCGCCCTGGCGGCCCGCGCGGGCGGGCGGCCCGTGCTCGACCTGGCGCGTGACGTCTGGCCGCTGCTGTCCGCCGAGCTGGTGCTCGCCCACCTGACGGCGCTGGCCGAGCACCGGCCGTCCGCCCTGCGCCCGGGCCTGACGCCGGACGGCATCGCGGAACTCCTGGAGCAGTCCGCCGACCCGGTGCGCGCGGCCGCCGCCCTCGTCGTCGACCCCGCGGACGCCGTCGACCCGGCGCGCGCGGACCGGCCGCCGCTCGTCGACCCGTCGGCGTGGCCCGCGTGGGTCGAGGGCTGGGTGCGCGACGAGCAGGAGTCGGTGTCGTCCCCGCTCACGTCCCCGCGCGCCCGCGTCAACCAGGCCATGGAGACGCTGCGCGGCGAGGTCGCCCGGCTCACGCGGGCGGGCGTCGTCGACGGCGCGTCCCTGGAGGCATTCGGCGAGGGCGTGCTGATCCCGCTCGGCCTCGCACTCGCCTCGGGCCCTCCCCCACGGCGGACCGCCCAGCTCCTCGCGCTCGTCCGGGCCGGCGTCGTGGAGCTGCTCGGCGAGAACACCGGCATCGAGGTCGAGGACGGCGCATTCGTCGCACGCAGCAGGGTGCGCGACGCCGTCCGCACCCGGGCGCTGATCGAGACCCGGATGCACCGGGGCGCCGTGAGCCCGACCGACGACCCGCTGCTGCGCGCCCTGCTCGACTCCGGTCGGGCGCGCCGCCACCCGCTGCCCACGGCGGCGGGCGGCACGGTCGCCTCCGAGAGCCTCGACGTGACCAGGGACGGCTGCGCGCTCGTGGACGCCGCGGGCGCCGCCGACGACCGCGTCGTCGTGCTCGGTATCCCCGCCGAGGCCGTCCAGCGCGGCTCCGCGATCGGCGCGAGCCCGGGCGTGCCGTCCCCGCTGCTCGCGGGGGCGGACGTCGCGGCGGCGCGGATCCTCGGCGTCGTCTTGCCCGAGGCCGGCCCGTCAGACCGGCTCTAGCCGCTCGCCGCCGTCGGGCGCACCTGGCTCGGGGCGTAGCCGAAGCGCCGACGGAAGGCCCGTCCGAAGGACCCCGGGTCGAGGAACCCGGAGCGCTGGCACGCCGTCTGCACGCCGTGCCCCCGTTCCAGCATGCCGTGCGCGAACTCGAGACGGATCCGCCGCACCTCGGACGCGGGTGATCGCCCGACGTCCGCGAACAGGGCCTGAAGCGATCGCACCGAGACGTGCGCCTCGGCGGCCAGGTCGGCCACGGAGAACATGGGGTCCGCGAACCGTTCGTGGATGATCGCGTACAGCCCGTCGCGCAGCACTGCCCGCGACCGGGGGCGGGCGGACGCCGGCGCCGAGTCACGCAGACGCTCCTCAGCCCGGTGCCGCACGGCGTCGGGAGCGGTGGGCATGAAGCTCAGGACCGTGGCACCCGTGTCGTGGAGCCTTCTCGTCGACCAGTGCACCGGGCGTGGGTCTCCCGCACGCGTCACGAACCATTCCTGGCCCTGATGCTCCAGTCCCTGAGCGCAGATGATCGGACACTCGTCGGGTGGATATGCGGTCCCGTCGAGCCGGTTGCGGTGGAGCAGCTCATGACTGGGACCACCCACGAGATCGAGCTCGTTCCGGTAGCCGAGGAAAGAGACCGCTGCCCTGTTCGCGACGACCACGGATCCTTCAGGTCCGATGACCCATAACGGAACGGGAGCCTCACTGACCACATCCGCGAGCAGCAGCCATTCCGCGGCATGCTCCGCGGTGGGTTTCGTCGGGTATTGCGCCAGTGCGGCCATCGGTTCCTCCGTTCTCCCGGGGACGGTACGCGCAGGGCGATCCCGCGGCCGTTGCGCAGACGTTTCACGCTCGTAAAAGGACGTTGCGGCTGCGCTTTCTGCGCATAACCGTTCGCAAACGGCCTGGGAGTGCGGATGCCGGTTCGGTGAGATGAAGGCACACGGGCGGTACCCGACCGCCCCTTTCCGACCGGAGATCAGATGACGACATGGAACAGCACGCGTGAGGCCGCGACGCAGGACGTCCGCACATCCCTGCGCCGGTCGGGAACGACCTGGGCACAGGTCGCCGAAGAGATCGACCGCCCCCTGCTGTGGACCATCGCCGCGCTCCTGGGTTCGCACCCGGTCCCCGCCGACGTCGCCGAGGCGGTCGGCCGGCGGCTGGAGCTCGACGAGGACACCGTCGTCGCCCTCCAGGAGCAGCCGTACCGCCTGAACGGCGACACCCTCCGGGCGGACCCGACGATCTACCGCTTCTACGAGCTCCTGGACGTCTACGGCCCGGCCCTCAAGGAAGCCATCCACGAGGAGTTCGGCGACGGGATCATGAGCGCGATCAACTGCAACGTCGAGATCTCCCGCCGGGAGGACCCGGACGGGGACCGCGTCCGCGTCATCATCGACGGCAAGTTCCTGAAGTACCAGTGGTGACCGAGACCTCGATACGGAGCCCCCTCATGTCTTACGTTGCCCCCAAGGACTTCGCGATCCGGATGGTCGACGCCGGCCAGTCCAAGGCGTTGATGTCCACCCGCGACACCCTCATCCGCAGCTACATGGCCGGCGCGATCCTCGCCCTGGCCGCCGCCTTCGCCGTCACCGTCAGCGTGCAGACCGGCCAGCCGCTCGTGGGGGCCGTCCTCTTCCCGGTCGGCTTCTGCATGCTGTACCTGCTCGGCTACGACCTGCTGACCGGGGTGTTCACGCTCGTCCCGCTCGCGTGGCTGGACAAGCGCCCCGGCGTGACTGGCGCGGCCGTGCTCCGCAACTGGGGGCTCGTCTTCCTCGGAAATTTCGCCGGGGCGCTGACGACCGCCCTGCTCATGGCCATCGTCGTCACCTATGGCTTCTCCAGCCCGCCGAGCGAGGTCGGCCAGGCGATCGGTGTGATCGGTGAGGGCCGGACCGTGGGTTACGCGGAGCACGGAGCGGCCGGCATGCTCACCCTTTTCGTGCGCGGAATCCTCTGCAACTGGATGGTCTCGACCGGCGTCGTCGGCGCCATGATGTCGGACAGCCTCGCGGGCAAGGTCATCGCGATGTGGATGCCGATCCTGGTGTTCTTCTACATGGGTTTCGAGCATTCCGTCGTCAACATGTTCCTCTTCCCGATCGGGCTCATGCTCGGCGGCAATTTCACGATCACCGATTATTTGATCTGGAACGAGCTGCCGACCGTGCTCGGCAATCTCGTCGGAGGACTGATGTTCGTCGGAGTCGTGATCTATCGCACGCACCTCAGGACTGCCCCGGAAAGGGTGCTGCGCTAAGCCGTCCCGTCCCGGACGGCCCGGCGGACCGACTCGTCGTGCTCGGCGTGCGCCCGGTGCAGGAGGTCCATGAGCTCGCTCTCGTCGCGGGCCTTCTGCCGGTACTTCTCGCCGAGGTTCTTGATCGTCGTCTCCTCCTCGCAGAGCGCCGCGTAGACCCGGATGCGCTCGGCGTGGTCGGCCGTGTAGCCGAGGTCCAGGTATTCCGTCGCGTGCCGGCGGGCGTTGGCGATAGCCGTCTGCGCCCGCCCGGCCTTGCTCCACAGCGAAGCGACCACGGTCACCGTGATCACCCCGAGGATGACCGTGAGGGACAGACCCGTGCTGATCTCGAAGACCGGTACCGGCTCGCCGCCGTTGATGAACGGCACGTTGTTCTCGTGCAGCGCGTGGAGCACCAGCTTGACCCCGATGAAGGCGAGGATGATGGCCAGCCCGTACGAGAGGTAGATCAGCCGGTCGAGCAGGCCGTCCAGGAGGAAGTAGAGCTGACGCAGGCCCAGCAGCGAGAACGCGGTGGCGGTGAACACGATGTACACGTCCTGCGTCAGGCCGAAGATCGCGGGGATCGAGTCGAGCGCGAACAGCAGGTCCGTGCCGCCGATCGCCACCATGACCAGCAGCATCGGGGTCAGCGCCCGCTTGCCGTCGTGGATCGTGAACAGCTTGTCGCCGTCGTAGTCCGGGCTCGTGTGGAACAGCCTGCGGGCGACCCGCACCGCGATGTTCTCCTCGTGCCGTGACTCCGAGCTCTCCGGCTTGAGCATGTTGCCGGCGGTGACCAGCAGGATGAGGCCGAAGATGTAGAACACCCACGCGAACGAGTTGATCAGGGCCGCGCCGAGGAAGATGAACCCGGTGCGCGCGGCCAGCGAGAACGTGATGCCGAACAGCAGGACCTTCTGCTGGTCCTCCCGCGGCACGCGGAAGCTGGTCATGACGATGAGGAAGACGAACAGGTTGTCGACCGACAGCGCCTTCTCGGTGATGTAGCCGGAGAAGTACTCCGACCCCGCGGCGACCCCGCCCAGCACCAGCACACCCACCCCGAAGAGCAGCGCGATCCCCACGTAGATCGAGGACCAGATCGCGGCCTCTCTCAGCCCGGGGACGTGCGCCTTGCGCACGTGGAAGAAGTAGTCGAAGAGGAGCAGCAGCACGATCCCTGCGACCGTGAGCGTCCAGACGAGCGGCGAGACATCCATGCGGCCTGCTTTCGGTCGAGGGACAGAGCCGCTCGCTGCCCGCGACGGTTCGGGCAACGAGGTGGCGGGTGTCCGGACGAGGCGAGGTCTTAGAGGTTACTAGTCGGGGCGGGTCGGTTCTCGTCGAACGCATGGATCTTTTCGACGTCGGGCCGAGCGACGACAACGCGGCGCCCGATCACCGGAGCCGACGTCCGTGTCAGATACGGGTGGTACTCCTGGGGCGTGACGCAGACACCGATGACCGAAGTACACGGCGACCTGCTCGAGGCGGAGGTCGACGCCCTGGTGAACGCCGTGAACACCGTGGGCGTCATGGGCAAGGGCATCGCCCTGCAGTTCCGCCGCGCCTACCCCGAGATGTACGACGCCTACGCCCTGGCGTGCAAGGCCGGCGAGGTCGCCGTCGGACAGATGCACGTCTGGCCGACGGGTGCGTCGACCGGTCCGAGGTACGTCGTGAACTTCCCGACGAAGAAGCACTGGCGGGCGCGGTCTCAGCTCTCCTACATCGACGATGGCCTGGTCGATCTCGTCCGCGTGATCCGGGAGCTCGGCATCCGGTCGATCGCGGTCCCGCCGCTGGGTGCGGGTCACGGTGGGCTGGACTGGGCCGAGGTCCGTCCCCGGATCGAGGCGGTCCTCGCCGGGCTGCCGGACGTCGAGGTGCGCCTCTACGTCCCGGAGGTACGCCCGGCGGAGGCGTCGTGAAGCCGCTCGCGTGTCGCACGAATCCAGGAACAACCTCCCTGGACATCACAGCTAGACCTGGATGGTGCCTCGGATCTCTTCGGCGAGTGCCGGGTTGCCTGCTGCGATGAACTTTCGCCGGGAGCCCATGGTCGTGTTGATCTCGGGCAGGGTGTTGAGTCCGTAGTCGAGGTCGATGGGGTTGCCGTCGAGGTCGATGGTGACGCCGCCTGCGGCGTGCAGGATGTAGTGCCCGGGCGAGAGGTCCCACACGGCGAAGCCCTTGGCGATCTCCATGGTCGCGTCCGTGAAGCCGGCCGCGACGTGGCACAGGCTGATGGAGCCGAAGTCGACACCGATCCGTCCTCGCGCCTTCCCGTTCTCGCCCGGTGCGCTCAGTGCGTCGAGGAACTGTTCCTGCTGCGCCAGGACGCGGAAGCGTTCGGCGGGCCGCATCAGGTAGTTGGTCACCAATGCCTGCGAGAGGTGAGCGTTCGACGGGGAATCGAGTGCGTGCCGGTCCCCGTCCGCGGTGATCACGAACGCTCGGTCCGAACCGTCATGGTCGTGGAACGCGAGGTAGAGCTGTACGTGGTGGAAGATGTCGCCGACGATCGCGATGACGGGTCGCCTCAATGATCGTGAGTAGACCATCAGGTGCGTGTACCCATGGAGTGCGCGTACCGCTAGCTCGCTGGTGTCCAGAGGGTCGACCAGTACGCACAGGTCGGGATCGGGATCGTCGCCGATGACCTGCGGGTCGTCTTCCTCCGAGGCATAGATGAATGACGGCAGCACCTCGGACAGCAGCTCCTTGTATCGCCGGTGCATCCACAGGTCGTAGTCGGACAGGAAGTTGTCCTCGTGCCGCAGATTCTCGTTCTCGGCACGGTGCCCGGTGAGGGCGGCCTGAACGAGCCGGGCGCGGATGTCGCCCATCGTGGCTTTGACGAGTTCGGCGATGGTCTCAGCCAGTTCCGGTGCAGGTGTCTCGCTGCTCATGCAGGGCGTCTCCAGTCCGCTAGCGCAACTCAAGTGGGGGCTCGATGCCCGGCGGGCTCATGGTCGCAGCAATGAACACTGCCTCGAAGTCCGCAGCGCGCATGATCTTGGCACCCGTTAGGTCATCGAAGCTGTCGACGGCCAGCTCTCGGTCCTTGGTCATCGCCCCGAACACGGCGAAATACAGCTCGGCCCCGGGATACCTCGCGCGCACCTGCCGTGCGATGTACCCGATCACGTCAGCATGCTTGACCTCGAAATCGCAGATCACGATGGTCGGCGCGTCCCGGACGTCGGGGAAGAACGACGCATCATCGAGCACCACACCGTCGCTCACCTTGTTGCACCGCAGGTACCCGATGGGGCACCGGCCAAACCGGTCTGAAGCGAGGAAGGTCGCCATCACCAGCCCGGCCTCGTTGATCCCGAAGCAGATGTCAGCGTCCAGGCGCTTGCCGAGGTTCTTGATCTGCTGCGACAGGCTCGCAACACCAAGACCGAACGTCTCCCACGTCAGGTCGAGCAATCGTCCTGGCTGCGGGTTCGGGAGACTGAACACCTGAATCTCAGGATTGCCGTACTCGACGGTCGGAACGGTCAACATGAACTCCTGACCGATCTGGCCGCGTCGTTGGCCGGATTGCTGAACGCCGTCCTGTGGGGCTGCCGCCACTGCCGTTGACGCGTCGACCGCGGCCGCCTGCGTGTCCACGTCGAATTGCTTGAGCGCTAACTGATCCTCGGCCGTCAATCGTTCGTAAGCCTCAGCGATCAGCGCCGTGGGACCGATCTTCTCTTCGGCCACTCCTAACGGGCCTCGTCCATATGCCGCACACAGGATGAGCAGGCTCGACATCGAAGGCGGCGAGCCTTGCCCTCGACCTCGTGCCCAGGTTTCCCAGGCGTTGATGGTCGTGCCACCCAGGCTTGTTTGATGTCCTGTGACGTCGTTGTAGCGGCTCGCGGCCTGGTCCTGTGACAAGCCGGCGGCGTACCGGTACGCCTGCAAACTCGGCACATCCGGGAACCTGGCCATCAGCTCGACAGCAGCGTCTTTCACGGACCTCAACTCGGTCCATAACTGCTTCCCTTGGGCGGCGAGCTCACGCCCGCGAGCCTGCGGCGTGATCCCCTGGCGTTGGTTGGTGCGAGGGCGTGGCCCAGACGGTGATTCCGCGACGGATGAACCTTCCACCCCGGAAACCCTAGCCATCCTGCGCCCAATTGCCCATCGCATTGGGCAATCTCCGGCCTTGATGCCATTGCTACAGGTCAACACACCCACGGATCCGTTGATCCTCGGCCTGCTGACCAGGTGTGTGCGGCACCAGCCCGGTGCGACGGTGGTCGAACTCTCACCACCGACCCCAAGGAATCGCCGTGATGACTACGAGCCGCCCGACAGATATCGGCCACGTCAGAGCAGGCGTGGCCACGAACGAAGCCACGGCAAGTCACAGCCAATACCGCAACGAAGAAGATGCTGATCGGCTCGCGTTCGCAATGCGTGTCGCGACCGAGGCCGTGCGGAGCGTGGGCTCTGACAACATCGAGATCGTCACGTTCACGCGTGGCCGGATCTGCCTCCAGCCGACCGATCTGCGCGATGGGGAACGGCTCGCACGCGCCCTGGGCTGCGATATGCCACTCGACCACCGCATGTTTACTCCGGGGCACACGCTCTGGACGGGTGTCGTGGACGGTCTGGAAGTCCAGGTCCGGTCCGCGCTGCGTCAGGTGGTGACCCGATGAACGCGCGAACGACAACCTGCACGCGTGCCCTGGTCGCTCTCGACATTGACGGAACCCTCCTGGACGGCGAGCAGCGGATACCAACGGGCACGGTCGAGGCCCTGGACCTGGTCCGCGCCGCGGGTCATGAGGTGGTGCTGGCTTCTGGCCGGTCGTTGACAGGGCTGCTGCCGGTCGCGTCGAGGCTGGGCCTGACGCACGGCTGGGCGGTGTGCTCCAACGGCGCCCTGACCATGCGTCTCGACTGGGCCGCGCCGTCCGGGTATGCCGTGGTCGAAGCGCGCAGGTTCGACCCCGCACCTGTCATCCGTCGCACGCTGGACCTTGCCCCGGCCGTGCGGGTCGCGGTGGAAGAGGTCGGGTGGGGGTGGCGCACCAGCGGCGTCTTCGAGCCCGGTGAACTCAACGGTCAGCAGAAGACCGTCCTGCTGGCCGACCTGATGGCTGAACCGGCGACCCGGGTCGCACTCGCCGCGCCGGGCGTTCGCCGGTACACCGACGCCCTGCGCGCCTGTGGGGTCACAGTCGCTCCGCAGGGTCCGGACTGGCTCGACGTCACCGCATCCGGCGTAAACAAGGCCGCCGCCCTCGACGCCGTCCGCGCCCACCTCGGTATCCCCGCCGGCCGCACGGTCGCGGTCGGGGACGGCGTCAACGACCTGGACATGCTGGCCTGGGCCGCACGCTCGGTCGCGATGGGCCAGGCGCCCGCGATCGTGCGCAGCGCCGCAAACGAGACCACCGAGGGCATCGAGGAAGCCGGGGTCCTGCCCGTGCTGGCCTCGCTCGTCCCGCCCGTGGACAGCACGCTGTCACGGTTGGCCGCACAGATCGCTACCGCCGAGCGCACCGCCCCGGGACCCGTGGTGCTGCGGGTGTGGCACGGCAGCGGACCGGACCTAGCCCGATGCGAAACCTGGGCACTTCAGGACGGCCACTGGGTCCGCCATGCCCCCATCCCGTCCGGGGTCGGGGTCACGATGCGGGCGATCGAGACCGCCGCCCTGGACGCCGGAATGCCCTACCCGCGCGGGGACGAGGGCCGCCGCCGGGCGCAGTGGCGCAGCGTCACCGGCGACGGACCGGCCGGGTTCGAACTACCCCTGAGCGGCCCGTAGCCGGCCGTCCCATGATCTTGCGGCTGGGCAGCCCCCGGACCCCCTGACCACTGCCCGGCCGCAGGCCCGCCCCTGGGCGGGTGCACGTGCAGGTACCAACCCCGCACAACGAGGAGGAAACCCATGACCACCACCACACACGACCTGCGCGAAGGCAGGTCGCTCGTCGACCCGGGCTTGTTCCAGAAGCTCACCGAGCGCGTGTCCACCGAGCACGACCACGACCTGGGCATGGCGGCACGGATCGTGGACCAGGCACTCGCGTTCCTGGGCACCACCGCCACACACCAGGGCCGGCCCCTCTCACCGTCGGACGAGGTCGACCCGGGGTGGCACGAGTTCATCCTGCACACCGTTGACTACGCTGCGTTCTGCGACCAGATCGCGGGCCGGTTCCTGCACCACGTGCCCACCGACCCCCAGGACCCGTCCGCATACGGCGAGGGCGCCCACGAGAGCCTCCAGTACACCGTGGACGCCATCGCCACCGCCGGGTTCTACGTCGACACCGACCTGTGGACCACGGCGCACTCGGTCGCCTGTTCCCAGTGCCACCAGGGCTGCACCAGCTCTACCGCACCCTGACCGACCACGCAGGGACAGAACGACAGGGAGAGATGATGCACCGCCGTTCATGGGAGGAACTGCCCGCCGCGCTGCGGCATGCCGTCGAGGCGGAGATCGGGACGGTGCTGCGTGCCGAGGCGCCGTCGGCGGGGCGTAACTCCACCTTCGCCGCGTTCCTGCACACGGCCAACGGGTCGGTGTTCGTCAAGGGTGTCCCCGACTATGAGCGGCTGGTGACGGTGCACGAGCACGAGATCCAGGCCAACGCCCACCTGCGCGACGCGGTGCGTGAGGCGCCTCGCCTGCTGTGGGTCGTGCGCACCGAGGGATGGCTGCTCGCCGGGTACGAGACCGTGCCCGGCGAGCACGCCGACCTCACCCCCGGATCACCCGACGTCCAGGCGGTCGTCGATGCTCTCTCCCAACTCGCACGGCGGCTAACTCCCAGCCCTGCCGTTGGCGTGGCGCCGCTGCCCAAGCGGTACGCGCGCCTTGCCGGGTGGCAGTGGCTCGCGGACAACCATGCCGACGCCCTCGACCCCTGGGAGAAGCAGCACCTCGACCAGCTGATCCAAAATGACGCCGACGTCCCGGCTGCACTGGTCGGGGACAGCCTGGTCCACGCCGACATCCACGAGCTCAACCTCCTCGTGGACGACGACCAGGTCAACATCATCGACTGGGCCTGGTCCCGGACCGGCCCCGTCTGGGTCGACGCGGCCTTGCTCACGGTCCGGCTCATCGCTGCCGGACACCAGCCCGAGGATGCGGAACGCCTCGTGTCCGGCACCTGGGGCATGCAGCACCCCACGGCCACAGACGACGCCGTAACGGTCTTCGCGACGACCACCTACGGGCAGTGGCGCCGCTTCGCGATCGAGTCCCCCAGCCCACACCGCGACGCACCCCTCCGAGGCGCACAGCTGTGGGCCAGGCACCGGCTCCCGTGAGGTGACCAAACCGGAAGACCGACCGAGCACCCTGGTCAGAGCGCCGCCGGCACCCAGGGTTCACCCCGAGTCCCCCACGCAGAAGATCGTCTCGGGGTCGGACGACGCCGCCACCCTCCACTTGTTTGGATGGCCGTCATGAGCGCACCCGACACGGCCCTCGCGGCCCCGACCCCGACCGGCACCGCCCGCCCCCGCTGGCGGTTCATCGACTCGCTGCGCGGCTTCGCCGTGCTCGGGATCCTGCTGGTCAACGCCGTGGACATCACCCGGCTCGGCATGGCCCGCGTGATGGAGGGCGGCGCCCCGATCCAGGACCCGGTGCTCGACGCGCTCTACCTCACGGTGCAGACCCGGTTCGTGCCCATCTTCATGTTCCTGTTCGGCATCAGCCTGTGGATCGTGCTCGACGGCGCCCGGGCCCGCGCCGAGCGGCCGGTGCTCGTGCTGGTGCGCCGGCTCCTGGCGCTGTCGGTCATCGGCGGGCTGCTGATGATCGCCTACCCCGGCAACGTGCTGATCGAGTACGGCGTCGTCGGACTGGTGGTGCTGCCCGTCGTGGCGTTCGCCCCGCGCTGGGTCACCCTGGCCGGCGGCGCGGCGCTCACGGCCGTGGCCTACGTGATGTTCGGCGGCGGGCTGGCCTCCGTCCCGGGAGTCATCCTGCTCGGCGCGGGCGCAGCCGCCTACGGCCTGCCCAAGGCCCTGGAGTCCTCGGGCCGGGCGGTCGCGATCGTGTTCGCCGCGGCCGCCGTGCTGACCGGACCGGCACTGTACTGGCAGCTCAGCACGCCCGGCGGCGACCCCCGCTTCTCGACGGCGGGCTCCGTGGCCGGGCTGGTCATGGCCGTGCTGTACACCACCGGCCTGGCGCTGCTCTGGCGCACCCCGGCGCGCCGGGCCATCGCCGCGTTCTTCGAGCCGCTGGGCCGGATGGCGCTGACCAACTACGTGGGCGCCGCGATCGTGGTGGCGCTGACCGCGCTGGTCGTGGACTTCGGCCACATGACCAGCGCGGCGCCCGTGGTGGTCCTGGCCCTGGTGCTGATCGTGGTGCAGTCCCTGCTCAGCAGGCTCTGGCTCCGGCACTTCGTCTACGGGCCCGTCGAGTGGCTGTGGCGCACGGCGACCTGGCTCCGGCCCGCGAGCATGCGACGTCGGGTCGCTGCGACCGAAGGCCAGTAGGCAAATACCTAAAGGGTGTAGGCTGGGTCCATGACCCGCACACCCCTGACGTCCGGCTCGGTGATCGCCGAGGCGGCGGCGCTGGCCGACGAGAGCGGGCTGGAGGCAGTCACGCTCTCGGCGGTCGCCCGCCGCCTCGGCGTCCGCACGCCCAGCCTGTACTCGCACGTCCGGGACCACGCGGCGCTCCTGGACGGCGTCAGCGCCGTCGCCCTGGCGGACCTGTCCGCCCGGGTCGCCGAGGCTGTCGCGGGCCGTTCCGGGCTCCCCGCGCTGGAGGGCCTGGCCGAGGCGCACCGCGCGTTCGCCCGGCAGTCGCCGGGCCGGTGGCAGGCGCTCCAGCGCCGGGCGGGGCCCACCGTGGTCGCCTCCGACGCCGCCCGGTCGATCGTCGCCCTCACCGACGCCGTCCTGCGCGGCTACGACATCCCGCCCGGCGAGCGCGTGCACGTGACCCGGCTGCTCGGCAGCACGATCAACGGCTACCTCGCCCTGGAGCGCATCGGCAGCTTCGACCACAGCGCGCCCGACCCCGAGGTGTCGTGGCGCCGGACCATCGTCGCGCTCGACTCCCTCCTGCGCGCCTGGCCCACCGAGTGAACAAGGAACATCCCATGCTCAGCACACCCCTGACCTCCTCCCTCGTGCACGGCGCGGCCGAGGTCGAGACCACGGCCCGCGGCCTGCGTCCGCACCGGCTCCCGCAGTGGGCCCGCACGCAGTTCCCCGACCCGCACCTGCTCATGATGGAGGCCCAGCCCTCCGGCGTCCGTGTGGTCTTCACGACGACGGCGCGCACCGTCGCGCTGGAGACCCACCCCTCGCGGCTCGCCTACCGCGGCGCGGACCGCCCGCGCGGCAGCGTCGACCTCGTGGTCGACGGCGCCGTCGTGGCGAGCAGCCCGCTCGCCGACGGCGACGTGATCGAGTCCGACCTGCAGACCGGTGCCACCGAGTTCCGGCCCGGCCCCTCGCACACCACGACGTTCGACGACCTGCCCGCCGGCGACAAGCTCGTCGAGCTCTGGCTGCCCCACAACGAGTCGGTTGAGCTGATCGGCCTGCGCACCGACGAGCCGGTCACCCCGGTGGAGCCGGACCGCCGGGTGTGGCTGCACCACGGCAGCTCGATCAGCCACGGCTCCAACGCGAGCACGCCCACCCAGATCTGGCCCGCCGTCGCGGCGCTCCGCGGGGACGTCGAGCTGCGCAACCTCGGGTTCGGGGGCAACGCGCTCGTGGACCCGTTCGTCGCGCGCACGATCCGGGACGCGCCGGCCGACCTGATCAGCGTCAAGCTCGGCATCAACGTCGTCAACCTCGACGGGATGCGGCTGCGCACCTTCGTCCCGGCCGTCCACGGGTTCCTCGACACGATCCGGGACGGGCACCCGACCACGCCGCTCCTGCTGGTCTCCCCCATCTTCTGCGGCATCCACGAGGACACCCCCGGCCCGGGCGCCGTCGACCCGGCCACCCTCGGCACGGGCCACGTGCGCTTCCTCGCCACGGGCCGCCCCGAGGAGACACAGCAGGGCAAGCTCACCCTCCGCGTCATCCGCGACGCGCTGGCCTCGGTCGTCGAGCGCCGCGCGGACGACCCGAACCTGCACTACCTCGACGGCACCACCCTGTACGGGGCGGACGACGCCGTCGTGCACCCCCTGCCGGACGCCCTGCACCCCGACACCGCGACGCACCGGCTGATCGGCGAGCGGTTCGCCGACCACGCGTTCGCTCAAGCGGGGCCGTTCGGGCGGCCCGCCGACGTCACGGCGCGGGCGTAGCGGCCGGCGCCGGCGCCGGGAAGACAGCGGCCGTCACGAACCGGCCGTCCTCGATCCGCACGGTGAGCTCGCCGCCGTCGTCCGCCACGCGGCGCCTGAGGGTGGCGAGCCCGCGCAGCTCCGGGAGCGTGTCGTCGGCGACGCCGTCGTTGACCACGGTGAGGCCGTGCCCGGTGAGCTCGATGCGCACCAGCGTGGCCCGCGAGTGCCGCAGGATGTTCGTCGTCGTCTCCCGGAGCACCTGTGCCAGGAGGTCGGTCGCCCCGGCGCCGGCCTCGGCCCCGCGGTCCACGCGCACGCGCATCCCCGCCGCCTCCAGGAGGTTGCGCGCGTTCTCCAGCTCGGCGGACAGGTTGAGCTTGCGCTGCCCGTAGGCCAGCTCCTTGGTCTGCGCGATCGTGTCGCCCACCAGGGTGTACATCTCGGCCAGCTCCTGCTCCACGCGCGCGGTGTCGCTGTGCAGCAGCTTCTGGGCCAGCGCGATCTTCAGCTTGACCACGTGCAGGGTGTGGCCCTGGATGTCGTGCAGGTCGCTCGCGAACCGCATCCGCTCGCGCACCACCGCGAGCTCCGCGTCGCGCTCGCGTGCCTCCTCCAGCTCCGCCATGACGTCGTAGAACCCCTTGTTGGGGAACATCAGGCCGATCAGCACCACGGTGATCCCGGTCGGGATGACGACGTTCCCGAGCAGCTCGTCCACCCCGGGGTCGGCGGCGCGGGCCAGACCCAGCGCGCCGACCGCCGCCACGTAGGCGGCGATCCCGACCGCCGCCGCGGCGCGGTGGCGCGGGAGCTGGGCGACGCTCATGCCGCCGATGACCGCGAGCGAGTAGTACGCCGCCTGCGGGTCGCCGTCCATCGCCAGCACCCCGTAGGGCCAGACGGCGGCGGCCACCAGGAGGCACGGCAGCGCGACCCGGTTGATCTCGCCGACCGTCCAGCGCTCGAAGGCCACCACCACCGCGACGATCCCGAGCCCCAGGACGACGACGTCCAGGAGGGTCTGCGCCTGGCGCACCAGCATGAACACGCCGACGGCCACGAGCAGCGGCAGCATCATCGACAGGTTGAGCGTGCGGAACCGCCGCCGCGAGAGCCGGGTGGCGGCGGGCGACCAGGGGGCCGCCGGGAACGGGCCGCGCCCCGGGCGAGCAGATCCAGCGTTCATGGGTGGGTCTTCTCGTCGATCGGCAGGGAACCCCTCCCAGTATGGTCGCCGCGCGCGAGCGCAGCAGTGACGCTGCGTCATACGTTCCGCCCCGGGATGTCATGGCACGGACCTGACGTCAGCACACTGGTCCGGGACGCCCGCGGCGGGTGTGCTGGAGGGCATGACGACAACCCCCGCCATCGACATCGACCGGCTGAACGTCACCTACGGCGGCTTCCACGCGGTCAAGGACCTCTCGTTCCAGGTGGAGCAGGGCGAGCTGTACGCGCTGCTGGGCACCAACGGCGCGGGCAAGACCTCGACCCTGGAGGTCGTCGAGGGGCACCGCCGGGCGACGTCGGGCACGGTGCGCGTGCTCGGCAAGGACCCCGCCGACCGGCGCGCGGTGCGGCCCCGCATGGGGATCATGCTCCAGGAGAGCGGGTTCTCCCCCGACCTCACCGTCGCAGAGACGGTCCGGCTGATCGGCAAGCTCAGCGGCCGGACCGACTCGGCGGAGCGCGTGCTGGGCGTGGTCGACATGACCCGCAAGGCCGACACCCGGGTCTCCCAGCTCTCCGGCGGCGAGAAGCGGCGGCTCGACTTCGCCACCGCGGTGTACGGGCGGCCCGAATTGGTCTTCCTGGACGAGCCCACGACCGGGCTGGACATCCAGTCGCGCGACGCGCTGTGGGACGCCGTCGAGCAGCTCCGCGAGGACGGGTCCACCGTGGTGCTCACGACCCACTACCTGGAGGAGGCGCAGCAGCGCGCCGACCGCATCGGCCTGATGCACGACGGCACGTTCCGCCACCAGGGCACCGTCGCCGAGCTGACCCGCACCCTCCCGGCGGCCATCCAGTTCTCGCTCCCGCCGGGCGCGCCCACGCCGCTGCTCCAGGCCGCGCCGCTCGCCGACGGGTCGTACCAGATCGAGACGTTCGACCTGCAGCAGGACCTCAAGCTGCTCCTCGACTGGGCCCACGCGCACTCGGTCGAGCTGGTCGGCCTGTCCGCGGCACCGACCCGGCTCGACGACGTGTTCCGGGCCATCGAGGCCACCCCCGTCCCCGCCTGACCCGAGCCCGACTTCGAGATCCGAGAAACGGAAACGACCATGCTCTCCATCGCGCGCAGCGAGCTGACCCAGATCCTCCGCAACCGGGCCGTGCTGATCACCAGCCTGATCATGCCCGTGGCGGCCAGCGTCTTCTTCATCCGGTTCCGGGAGACGTTCGAGCAGATCGGCAGCCTCGGCTACATCGGCGCCGTCATCGTCTTCACCATCGCCGCGTTCAGCCTCTACGCCACCACGGTGACCACCCTGGCCGCCCGTCGCCAGGACCTCTTCCTCAAGCGCCTGCGCTCCACCGCCGCGAGCGACGGCTCCATCCTGACCGGCCTGGTGCTGCCGATCAGCGTCCTGTCCGCCGTCCAGGTGGGCGTGATCCTGGCGGTGTTCGCCGGGCTGAGCGACGGGCCCGCCGACGTGCCGCTCCTGGTGCTGGCCGTCGTCGCGACGTTCGTCATGATGCTCGCCCTGGGGCTGGCCACCGCGGGGATCACGAACTCCCCCGAGCACGCCCAGGTCACCTCGCTGCCCCTGAGCCTCGGGGTGGTCGCCGTGACGAGCTGGGTGGGCATCACCGGCACGGAGGACCTCACGCTGCTCAAGCGGCTGCTGCCCGGCGGCGCGGCCACGGAGCTGATCGTCAACGCCTGGAACGGCGGCGTGCCGCTCGGCGACTCGCTGCTGCTGCTCGCGCCCACGCTCGCCTGGGTGGTCGTGGCGGTCACGCTCGCCCTGCGCATGTTCCGCTGGGAGCCGCGGCGCTGAGCTGCGGTCCCGCGCACGACGGCGCGGCGTCCTTCGTCGTCGGGCCGACGGCGTCAGCTGATCTTGCGCTTGTAGGCGGCGATCGCGAGGACGTAGGCGATCACGAGGATGCCGACGAGCCAGCCGAGCGCGATCCAGATGTCGTTGCCGACGGGCTGCTGGGCGAACAGGGCGCGGATGGTGTCCACGATCGAGGTCACGGGCTGGTTCTCCGCGAACCAGGCGACCGGGCCCGGCATGGTCTCGGTGGGCACGAACGCCGAGCTGATGAACGGCAGGAAGATCAGCGGGTAACTGAACGCGCTCGCGCCGTCCACGGTCTTGGCGGAGAGCCCGGCGATCACCGCGAGCCAGGTCAGGGCCAGGGTGAACAGGACCAGGATGCCCGCGACGGCGAGCCAGTCGAGCAGCGAGGCGCCGGTGCGGAACCCCATGAGCAGCGCGACGCCGATGACGATCGCCACCGAGATCAGGTTGGACACCACGGACGTCAGCACGTGCGCCCACAGCACGCTGGAGCGCGCGATCGGCATCGACTGGAAGCGTTCGAAGATGCCGCCCTGCATGTCGAGGAACAGCCGGTAGGCGGTGTACGCGATGCCGGAGGCGATGGTGATGAGCAGGATGCCGGGGAGCATGTAGTTGACGTACGACTCGCCGGTGCCGGTGTTGATGGCGCCGCCCAGCACGTAGACGAACAGGAGCATCAGCGCGATCGGCGTGACGGCCGTGGTGATGATCGTGTCGGGGCTGCGCAGGATGTGGCGCAGGGAGCGACCGGTGAGCACACCGGTGTCGCCCAGGACGTGGGAGGTCATCGGGTTTCCTTTCCTGCCGCGGCGGTGCCGCTGGTCGTGTCGTCAGAGGTGGTGCCGGGCTCGGCCGGGTCGGGCTCGCCGACGAGGGTGAGGAACACGTCCTCCAGCGAGGGCTGCTTCTCCACGTACTCGACCTTGGCCGGCGGCAGGAGCGCCTTGAGCTCGGCCAGGGTGCCGTTCTGGATGATGGTGCCCTTGTGCAGGATCGCGATGCGGTCGGCGAGCTGCTCGGCCTCGTCCAGGTACTGCGTGGTCAGCAGCACGGTGGTGCCGTTGTTCGCGAGCTCCTTGACGGTCTGCCACACCTCGATCCGGGCCTGGGGGTCCAGGCCGGTGGTGGGCTCGTCGAGGAAGATGATCGGCGGGTTGCCGATCAGGCTCATCGCGATGTCGAGGCGGCGGCGCATGCCGCCCGAGTAGGTGGCGGCCCGGCGGCCGCCGGCGTCGGTCAGCGAGAAGCGGGCCAGCAGGCCGTCGGCGACGGCGCCCGGGTCGGGCAGGTGGCGCAGCTTCGCCACGAGCACCAGGTTCTCCCGGCCCGAGAGGATCTCGTCGACCGCGGCGAACTGCCCGGTCAGGCTGATCGACTCGCGCACGTCGCCGGCCTGGGAGCCGACGTCGAAGCCGTGCACGGTGGCGGTGCCCGCGTCGGCCTTGAGCAGCGTCGACAGGATCCGCACGAGCGTGGTCTTGCCCGCGCCGTTCGAGCCGAGCAGGGCGAAGATGCTGCCCGCCGCGACGTCGAAGTCGACGCCGCGCAGCACGTGCAGGTCCTTGAAGGACTTCTCGATGCCGTGCACCCGGATGGCGGGTGCCGTGGCCTGGTCGGTGGTCATGTCCAGTTCTCCTTCGCTGGGGAATCTCGGGGAAATCTGTGGGTCAGGGACGGCGGACGACGATGTCGCCGTAGCCGGTGCTGGCGTGGATCTCGGCGGTCGACTCGTTCTCGACCGGCCCCTCGGTGGGGGTCAGGTGGTTGCGGACGCTGCCGTGCTCGGAGACGACGTCGAGGTAGGCGGCCACGCCCTCGGGCACGCCGACCTCGATGGTGCCGTAGGACGTGGTGAGGGTGGCGCTGCCGGACTCCAGGTTGTTCACCCGGATGCCCGCGTGGGCGGACTTCACGGTCAGGGTGCCGTGCACCTGGCTGACCATGATGTCGGCGTGCGCTCCCTGCACCTGGAGGGTGCCGGTCACGGAGCCGACGGTCGTGGTGCCGTTGCTCGCGCGGATCGTGGCGTCGCCCGCGATCTCGTCGACGCGCACCGAGCCGGAGCTCACCTTGATGTCGGCGGTCCCGGCGACCCGGCGGGCGCTCACCGAGCCGGCGGACACCTTGAGGGTGACGCGGTCGACGTCGTCCAGGGTGACGTTGCCGGACGCGAGGGTCATGTCGACGGAGGCGAGGGCGCCCTCGGCGTAGAGCGAGCCGGTCTTGCCGCGCAGCTCGGAGCCGGTGGGCAGCTCGACGGTGATGTCGGCGGTGCCTGCCGCGAACGGCAGCACGTACTGCTTCCACGAGTTCGGGTAGGTGATGGTCACGGCGTCGCCGTCGCGCTCGACGCGGATCTCCTCGGCGGCGCGCACGCTGCCGGACTTCTTGTCGGTGGGCAGGACGGTGACGACGACGTCGTCCCGCTCGCCGGCGACGACGTGCAGGTTGGCGAACGGCACGTCCACGACGACGGGGACCGGGTGGGGGGCGGGGAACGTAGGCATGGCAAGGCTCCAAGGCGGTGTGAAAGGTGGTGGTGATGTCTGTGGTGTCGGTGTGGTGTCACCTGGTCTGGCGGGTGGTGCCGCGGCGCGAGGTCGCGCGTGCGGTCAGCGCACCCACCCGGTGACACGGCTGTTGGCGCGCTGGTCGGTGCCGGCCGGCTCGGCCGCCCGGCCGGGCGGCCGCTCGACGGCGGCGGCGACCGCCCGCACGAGCCAGGTGTTGACCGAGACGCCGTCGCGCGCGGCGGCGAGCTCAGCCTGCGCCTTGAGGTGATCGGGCAGGCGCAGAGTGGTGCGGGTGGTGGCCCCCGCCTCGGCCTCGACCTGGGCCGATGCCGGGGCGGCGGGGGTCGCGGGGGCGGCGGGCACCGTCGGGGCGGCCGGGCCGGCCTGGGCCGCCGGCGCGGTGACGACGAACTCCGGGGAGCCGCCGCGCAGCCGCACGTCGACCGAGCCCGGGGCGAGCTCCGCGGAGATCTCCCCGGCGGCGTCGGAGAGGGCGCTGAGCAGGACAAGCCGTGCGGCGGCGTCCAGCGGTGCGGTCAGGCGCGCGGCGAGCTCGCGGGCGTCGTCACCGCCGGCGGCGGCTGCCGTGGCGAGCTGACGCTGGAGTTCGTCGGCGTATCGGTTTAGGTCCATGGCACCATCATGACACCATCGTGGTGTCACCGCAAGGGGGTTGGTGCCACGAACTGACACCACGCGTCTGCGGCGAGGTTGGTGGTGGGGCGGCCGCCCCCCCTCCCACCCTCAACCCAACACCCCTCTGCCCCCACACAAGGGGGGGCGACACACAACCGCTCCGCGCCGAGGCGGGGAGGAGG